>JBBRSG010000163.1:0-10536 GCA_038245615.1 Chloroflexia bacterium
ACAATCAAGTAAAAAAAGCGTTTAGAACCTTTTTATATATATAATGTTATAGCAGATTACGTGTTAAAAATCAATTAAAAAGGGTGTGACCTTTATAACATCGCTTGCAAAATTTCTTCAGGGGTGGGGCGCTCGACTTGATTGCGCCCGGTATGAGAGAGGGTGATAAGCCCCTGCCGATTAATCACAAAGTTACCGCCGCGCTGAAGCGGGTCTTCTTCCGGCTCTTTGACCAATTTGCCCTGTTTGCGCCATCGAGCATACTGACGCAGGACTTCGCGGCTGTAGACCTCTTCCGGGGTATTGCGGCCCAACCCGTAAGCGTGGTAGGCTTGTAAATCGGGGTCAGCCAGAAAAGTGGTGCGCTGGAAAATCTCGACTTCATCAACTGCCATTTCCGGGTAATTTTCCTGATAAGAGGGCAGGATAAAGGATTGATAAAAGTGGGCGACCCAACTCGAAAGCTTGTCTAATGGCGCGAATGACAAAACCAGCCAAGAGCCGTCCAGTTCGGCTAATCGCTTGAGAATTTGGGGCTGATGCAACTGCACCAGGTGTTCGGCTCAGTAGATTCAGGCCAGATGTCGCATAAAAATCAGGCTGACCGGCTTGGGATGGGCCGCCAACTCAATGAGCGCCCCCCCGCTACTCGGTAGCCTGAAATCTGGCCCAATCTGCCCCATTTGCGGGAATGTTAGTTCCATTGCTTGAAAAGTGGTCAGTGGTCAGTAGGGTAGTTTTGAGTTTTGAGTTAAAATGCTAACCACTAGGCGGATTTCTTCCGTCTTCTGTCTTCCGTCCTGTATTTTGTGACCCCTAACCACTGACCACTACCCCTTATAATTCGGCTTCCGTTTTTCGATAAAAGAGCGCATATCTTCCTGGGCATCCTCGATTTGAGAAGCGGCGGCCATAACTTCGAGGGCATAGGCGTAGGCTTTGGGTTGTTCCAGGTCAATCTGCCCATAGAAAGCCTGTTTGCCAATCGCTTTGGAGGCTCGACTGCCGCGAGTGGCTGCCGTCAGCAGGCGCTGAGACTCTTCGATTAGTTTATCGGCAGGAACAACCCGATTGATTAAACCCCATTCGCAGGCGGTTCGGGCATCTATCCGCTCGCCGGTCAACAGCATTTCCATCGCTCGTTTACGCCCAATATTGCGGCTAACTGCGACCATCGGGGTCGTGCAGAACCAGCCACCCTTGCCGCCCGGTGTGCCGAAAGCAGCTTCCTCGGAAGCTACTGCCAAATCGCAACTGGCGACTAACTGGCAACCCGCCGCCAGCGCCAGGGCGTGAACCCGCGCCAGTACCGGCTGGGGGATAGATTGTATAGTTTCCATCATGGTGCTGGAAAGCTTCATTATCTTTCGCATGGCCGAGTAATCTTTACCGATCATATCGGCAAAATCGTGGCCGGAGCTAAAAACCGGGCCGTTGCCCGCCAGAAACACCCCGCGAGCTTCGCTTTCGCCGACCTCGCGGAAAGCGGCGGTCAATTCCTGCATCTGCTTGATGGAAAGGGCGTTGCGGCGCGGGGCGTTATTCATGGTGATGGTGGCAAAATCGCCCTCGTAGGTCAGCTCTACTAATTCGTACTTCATAATGTTATCCTCCTCGTCCCAGTTTAACCGGGCCGAACCGAAAGTGCAAAATATAATTGTCAGGGTTGGGACTGGTAGCCTTGCTTTCAAGCTTTATCAGTATATCTCAGACTATTGATAAGCACGCTCAAAGGTCGAGTATCCTGGCTGTTTTCTACGACGCTGGGCCGGTCAGGTGGCTCAAGCGCGTCCATTGTAATCAGATTATCGCCTGGCTTAAACCACTGACGCTCTAATTCTAATCTAAAAGACTGAAAATTAGTAGTTACTTTGAATTGGGTGGCTTTCTGCCCATTTACCCGCACTTCCACGGTGCGTTCGCGCCGATAGCCCCTTGCCCTGAATTCCAGATAGTGCGGCCCATCCATCCGGTCAGGCGGTAAGAAAAGCGGCAAATTGACCTGACCTTCCATAATCCAGCGTGAATAATTACCGTCCTGGGCCTGTTCGACACTGCTCCAACCCTGCCCTCGCACCATGAGCGGCTGGAGCTGACCCGCTTGCTCCGGCAGATGATACATAATGGTCTGGTCATCCTCGTAAAGTGGTTTAGTATTCGGGCCAAGCATTTTTTCGACCAGGCTGCGCCAACTCTCGACCTCGGCCCGCTCCATTTTGATTTTATAAAGCGCTACGAAGCCAAAATTATAATAATCCAGGACATTTTTAAGGTCGGTAGGTTCAAGTTTCAGGAAATCGGGCTGAAAAGGCCGGTAGCCTTCGATAAAAAAGGCAAAGGGTGTATCCAGATAGCTCAAATTGTAGGGCCGCGAGATATAGCCACCCATAATCGGGCGCTCGTGGGTGGTTTGCCAGTACATTTCGTTGCTGCGGGCGTTATTTTTAGGGAAGTGAGGGATTTCCAGAATGGCCCGGCGGTCATTATCGGGCAGAACTTTTTGGGAATAGACTTTTAGCATTTGCCCGTCACTGCCGCTCATTGTCACCGGCCAGGGTTCGACCTCTAGCATAAAAAGGCCGACTACCAGCCCCACCAATAGACCCTGTTTAAGCCGGATAGCGCCAGGTCGGGAATTGCGTCGGGAAATGTTCTTGAGATGATAGGTCAAGCCGCCCGCTACCGCCAGCCCGATTGCCAGACTTGCCGGGCCAATCCAGCGTCGGGAATAACGCATCACTCCAAAAACGGGCAACTGGTTTAGCCAATAGCCGGGCATCAAAAACCCGGTTCCCTGATTATTAAAGCTGAGTTCCGCGCCCGTCGCCATGATGAGACAGACCAACAGTAAGAAGCCCCACCAGCGGACCGCCGGAAAGCGAATCGCGGCATAAATCGCCATTGCCAATCCGACCAGCCCAATCGAATAGGAGTGGGCAATCGGCTCGATAAAGAAGTTCTTGCCCCACTCGCTGTTGTGCGCCCCGACAAAAATATTATTGACCGGCGGCAAAAAGAGGGTAGTCAGGTCGGTTGGGACGGCGGCATTGGTGATTTTGGTCCACTGCCCGCTATTAATCGTGCGCCAGGTGGCATACAAAAAAGGCGAAAGTACCAGCCCGGTCAACAAAAGGGCCGGGATAGTTCGAGCCAACATTCCCCAAAAATCGGCCCACTGTCGCCGCAAAAGCATCGGCCCACCGCGCCATAGATAAAAGAGACCGCTAATTATCAGCCCGTAAAGCAACAAATATTGGTCAGAAATGGTATTCAGCACCAGGAAAAAAGCCGCGAGTCCGGTATAAAGCCACCATCGGCGGGTTTTGTAAAAGTGCTGAGTTTTTGAGGACTGAGGACTGAGGACTGAGGACTGAGGCATAGAAAGTTCGTGGTCGCTACTCAAGTCGCCCGCTTTTTTCTGACCCCTGACCCCTGACCCCTGACCCCTGATAGCCAGTTTGAAGAAAAAGAGCAAATAAAGTGGCAAAAACTGGATAGTTATGACATTCAGTTGGGCCAGATGTAGATTAAAATAGTGCTGAGGTGCAAGGGTGTAGAAAAGTCCGGCGACAAAGGCCGCTACTTTATTTTGGAATAAATAATCTGCCAGCAAATAGGCCGAATGTCCGCACCAGACGAAGATAATCAAGCACACCACGTTAAATGCGCCCAGCCACCCCAACCAGCCTTGAAAAAAAGTCGCCAGTACCCCATTAACCGGGGTCAGCGATTGCAAGTACAGGTCTACGCCATACGGGTAATAGAGATAGCCAGTATGATAGGGGTTTACCCGGAAGTCTACCAGAGCTTTTTTGACCCACCACAAATCCCAGATAAACTGGTCGCGGTCAATATCCACCGAGGTAGCATAGCTTTTGAGGTAAGGCGGGCTGGCAAGGCTCTGGCTAGTAATATCAAGCAGCAGCGGCCAGGTGAAGATAATCATTATCAGGCTGTATAGCCCAATCACCAATAAGTGTTCGTCTAACAACCGCCAGAGCTTTGCCAGCCTCGGAAACCTGGAAACAGGTTGTTGGTGGTTCGTTAAGGGAGTGGAAAGGGTTGGGGCGGAAGCGCCTTGACCAGGCAGAGTTGACATTTACGCTAGATACCCCGCTTCTTGAGCTAACCTAAAGATAGTCTGAGTATAGCATAAGCTTTCGGGGAAGTAAAAATGACCTGAAACGACCTGATGAAATATTTTACCGGAGGGTAATTTTTCCGGTTTAATATAACGTTCATTCTATGTTCACGCATTGTTCTTAACTTAATGAAGTTTTTGGTGCTATTGTGTTATTCAAATGAGCCAAAAAGATGAAGAATATCTGACAGTTCTGGCGGCAGCCAAGTACCTCGGTGTAAGCCGGGACAAACTGTCGCGGATGATAAAAGAGCGGCAGCTAGAGGTGGTGATTAACCCTCTGGATGCTCGCCAACGGCTGTTGCCCAAAAGCCTGCTGGACGGCCTCAAACCAGCCGGGCGGGTTATTACTGACCTCGCTCAGTTGCAAGAAGCTGCGCCCTCCCACGAAAAACCGCATAGCAAGAAAAAGAAGAAGTAAGAGTGGGGGTCAGAGGCCGGGGGTCGGGGGAATAGTTTTGAGTTTTGAGTTTTGAGTTTTGAATTCCCTAATCGAAAATCGTAAATCTCTAATTTATTCCCCGACCCCCGACCCCAGCCTACTCGCCCTCTTTCAGCTTCTTACCCCGTAGTTTTTGTTCCAGAAGGGGCTTGATGGAGGGTTCAGCGGCGAGGTCTTCCGGCATTACTCCTGATATTTCGCTGATAGCGGCCCGTACCTGTTGCCCAACCTGCTGATGAGCGGTCACGGCATGCTCCTCCCCCTTGATACCCTCGACCCGTAGTTTTTGTTCGGCCTGGGTGATGCGGAAAAAATTAGCTGCCAATTCGGTATTACCGATTCGGTCTAGTAAATCCTCGGCGGTGGCAATTCCTTTGTGAGTTTTGATGGCCTCTGGCTCCATCCCGCCATACAGCCCGGCATAACCAGAGTTCTCGAAGCGCCCAAAGCTGGCAGAATCCACTCCGGCGGCTTCGGCGGTAGCCGCTAATTCGCGGTTACTCTCGGCGACGCGCTCGCGCAAGAACAGGCGTTGCTCCTGGGATTCGCGGATCTGGCGTACTTCGTTTTCACGAGTAGAAACAGCAAAATAAGCCTGAGCCGCCGCAATTTCCAGCTTGCGCGGGTCGCCATTCTGGGCAATCAGATAGCAAGCGAACCGGCTCAAGGAGAAATCTTTGACCTGTCTTTTGGCCCCTTTGCCGGTCTCGATCATTTTCCTGACGTCAGGAAAATGATCGGCAATGTCTTGCCCAATTTGCTCACAGGCCATTTTAGCTCGATTAATCGCTATCTGGAAATTTTCCCATTTACTGTAGCCCAACAATGGCCCTAAATCTCGCGCACTCCAATACTCCATGCCGTAGGGGTTGGTTTGGCGCAACGACTCGAAGTCGGGCGAGGAATTGTCCATCTTAATATTTTCTCCTGATTGTCTAAAACCATCGGTCTATCCCAAAGGGATTTGTTAGAACAATTATACGGCGGCTGTCCAGTCCTCAGTTTTTGAGGAATTGGCCTCGCGCCAGTACAAAACCGCCATCCAGCCCAGGGTCAAAATGAAGCCAATCGCCACGCCCCGGCGTAGCCATTCCTGACTCAAAAGACTGCTCCACCAATAAAAGTTTTCGGGTAAGGTTTGTAGTCGCGAGCGCCCGCTTTGAAACATTATTATCGAAAGATTAATTAGTTGCAGCCAACCCAGGGTCAGATAAGGCCCAATCAGCCGCCGATTGTAATGGGTCGCCAGCCCAAACAGCGGCATGGCATACATCAGATACCGCTCTTTCATTTTTATCAGGAAAGTAAAGCAAGCGGTATTGAGCAAAGCGGCTGCCAGCCCAACTTTACCCCAGCCGCTTGCCCCGTGTATAATCCCCCAAACTACCAGCAATCCCGCCAGCCCGACTATGCCAAAGCCGAAAAGAGTCAGAACGGTTGGCACTTCGGTTCGCAATCCCAGCACCAGATAATTCAGGTTGTAGGCCGCAGGAAAATCGTAGCGATAATCGCCGGTTAGCTGGCCTTGTCCCCAATAGCGATTGAAAGCCTCGACATTGAACCCAAAAGCTATCACCGAAACTGTCAGGGCCGTCCCCGCTCCGGCTGCCAGCCCGATTAGCCCCCGCCGCCATCCAGCTACCTTGAGCAGTAAGATAATAGCCAGCGGCAATACAAACCAGGCCTGCGGTTTTGATATGGCGACCAGGCCTAGTGCAAGGCCGGAAAGGACTGAGGACTGAAGACTGAGGCGCTTAATCGAAAATCGAAAATCGAAAATCGAAAATTGGCTCTGTCCTTGTCCTGCATTTTCCCCAATCCCCGCCCCCTGCCCCCCGACCCCCGACCCCTGACCTCTCGTAATCAGGTAAAAGGCTAAGGCGAGGGGGAGCGCCGCGATTATATCCGATTGTCCCCAGATTGTCGGGTTGTAGAAGAGCGAAACATTGAAGCCGACCAATATTAGCCAGTAATGACGGGTAGGGCTAGTGAGGGGCGGTTGCGGGTCGGAGGATGAAGTTTCGGGCATAGCTTGTTCGGCGGTACGTTCCCCCCCCGACCCCCGCCCTCTGGCAATCAGATAAAGCACGAAAAGCAGTCCTAGATAGAGGAGCGAGGCGAAGACCCGCCAAGCTAAAATATTATCTTGCCAACCGAAGGTATAAACCACCAAATTATAAAACCATAGCAAATAGACTACCAATGGCAAATAGTTGAGTGAAGCATCGTGCGAATAGATGTCCCAAATCCCAAAGGTGTGAATCGAGCGACTCCAGTTGAGATAGTAAACCGTATCGCCTTTCAGATTATCGTTGGTCAATAAGAACAGGCTGATTACTCCGGCGCAGGCTGTGAACATAGCTAATATGGCGGTTTGGTTAGTTATTCGCGCCCAGGATTGCCAGAAATAACAGCCCCATAACCCTAGAGTAATCAAGAGCATCAGCCAGGTAATCCGCCAGGTGGATTGGACCGCCATCATCAGGGCATAAGCCAGCATTCCGTTTAGCCCAAGCGTGGCGACCCAGCCCAGCCCAACAACTCGTGTCCAGGCTATCGTCCCCGCCAGAAACAAAAAGGCCACTGGGAAATAATAGTGAGGCCAGAAAAGATAGCGCAAGTGGCTACGTGGCATTTTCAGCTCGGCCCGCAAAAACATAAAGGCCAATTGTCGTCGGTCTCCTGCTACCTGAAAGGTATTACTCTTGAAGCTCAAGTACACTCCATCGCCCTTGTCACGGGGCGGCAGCCTGACCTCATAATCCTGTGGCCCGGTGCGGGTCGGGTCGTAAAGCAAGGTCGTCACCACCTGTTCTTTACCCTCGACCTTGCCCTCTGGCTCGTCTTCGGTGGCCTGGGCCGGGCGCTCGTAGATTTCGATTATGGCGGGCGCGGCGCTGGGAGGACGGTCTAAATTTAGTCGCAAATTCAGAATAAGTGGCGAATAGCGCGGGGCATCAGGATAAAGCAGGGCCGATTCGATCACAGCCCAGGCGAACTTGTAGCCGGAAGGATGGTTTTCTACTCCCGAAAACAGCAAATTGCCCTCGCGATCCGGGATGCTTTCGGGGGTTTGAACAATAGAACGATTGGGGAAAGAGAGCAAAATAATGATAGCAACCAGTAGCCCCGCCGCCAGAAATCGCCATCCCCATTCGAGCCGGGTTTTGTTTGGTGAAACGGCTGCCAAATCGGAGGGCGGCCCAGCTTTGAGCTTCATCGAGTGATGGCCTCCTCTGACCGGGCTTTGACCTGGTTGTTCGGGTTAGGTTGGTCAGGGCGGCGGGCCTTTACTTCTTGCCAGTATAGCCAGGCCAGCCACACGAATAGGGCCAGCGCTGCTCCTGAAATGATGCGCCGTACCCAATCCTGGCTAAGAATGTTACTCCACCAGTAGAAATTATCGGGCAGGGTCTTGAGGCGAGAACGTCCAAACTGAAATAAGCCTATAACCAAATGAATCAGCTGTAGCCAACTCAAGGCCAAAAAGGGCCAGACCAACCGCCGCGAGAGAATTGCCCCGATTCCCAGAAATGGGATGCCGTAGATTAGGTAGCGCTCTTTCATCTTTATCAAAAAGCTGAAACAGGCTACTACCATCAGGCCCGCCGCCAAGCCATAGCTGGTAAGCGACTTATCCTTGTTAAGGTTGTTATATAATATAGCCAGTAGCGTCAGCCCGACTAGCCCAAACCCCAGCAGACTGAGCCAGCCCGGTGGAGCGGCTTCTTTCGCGCCCAAAATCAGGTAATTGAGATTATAGGCTGCCGGGTTCTCGTTTTTATATTCGCCCGCAAACTGGGCCTGTCCAAAATAGCGAGCTACCGCCCCAAAATCGAGGCCAAAAGCAATCGCCGCCATCGTAAAGGCCACTCCCGCCCCTGTCGCAAGTCCAATTACTCCCCGTCGCCACCCGGCCTGTTGCAATAATATCCAGACCAGCAGCGGTACTACAAACCAGGCTTGCGGTTTCGAGATTGCCGCCAGCCCGATTGCGATACCTGCGAGGAGGGAGGGCTGAGGGCTGAGGTGCTTAACCGAAAATCGAAAATCGAAAATCGAAAATCGAAAATTCCCGGTTCCCTGACACCCGTTTTCCATCTTCCGTCTTCCGTCTTCCGTCCTCTGACTCCCCGTAACCAAGTAGAAGGCTATTACCAAAGCCAATACCGCCAGCATATCCGATTGTCCCCAAACCGTCGAGTTATAGAACAGGGCAGCATTGAAGGCGACTAGCACGAGCAGAGGCTGGGGGGTAGTCTTGAGTTTTCTAATCGTAAATTTCTGACCTCCGACTTGCAGAAAAACCACGTAAACTACTGCTAGAAAGAGCAACGAGGCGAAGACTCGCCACGCCAGGACGCTTTCCTGCCAGCCGAAGGGATAAACTATCAGGTTATAAAACCACAGCACATAGACCACCAGGGGCGGATAATCCAATTTGGGGTCATATTTATAGATATTCCACAGCCCGTTGTCATGTACCGACGCGCTCCAATGAAAATAATAAATAATATCGCCCAGATTATAGACCTGGCTGAAAAGAAAATAGCCGGTCAGCAAGGCTGTTGCCGCTAGTAGTGGCCCTATCGTCCCTATTTTGTGATGGGCCAACCGCCAGCCTTCCCAGGTGTAGACCAACCAAAAGCCGCCCGCCACAAGCCCCAGCCACCAGCTAGATTGATAGGTGGTCGGGGCGACGGTCATCAGGCTAAAGCCAGTCAGCCCAGTCAGGGTCGCGCTTGCCAGCCACCCCAATCCGGCCCGTAACGCCCAGGCCGCTATTCCGGCAAGCAAGACGAAACCCGCGACCCAGTAGGGTGCGGGCCATAGCAAATAACGCACATGGGTGCGCGGCAGGCTTACTTCTGACCCTACAAACAGAAATCCTAACTGACGTTTATCGCCGGACACCTGAAAGGTATTGCTGCGAAGTTCCAACAATAATCCCTCGCCACCTTCGGGGCGGGCCGGAATACTCAGGTAATAATCTTGGGGGCCAGAACGGGTCGGGTCGTAGGCGAAAGTTGCAACCGGGCGGGCTTGCCCCGGTGGGTCGCTGGTATTTTCAAAAACCTCGATTTTGGCTGACTCAACTCCAGGTGGGCGTTGCAAGTTCAGGCGTAAGCGCAAATTCAGGGGGCTGTACCTGGGTACATCCGAATAAAGCAGACTCGCGCCCGGCAGTCCCCAGGCAAAGCGATAACCATCGGGATGCACTTCCGGCCCGGAAAAGCCGCTAAAACCTTCGCTATTCGGATTGCTATCAGGATTATGTCCATAAGTGCGAGCCGGTAAGGTCATTATTATGACCGCCAAAAAGATGCCTCCGGCAATTAGGAAGGCTTGCGTTAGCCTGATTTGAAAAATTTTGAAGATTTTGGCGATATAACCAACCCTCAAGCCTGCTCCGCCCGTATTAAATCACCAGCTATCATCTTCGGCAAGAGATTAATGAAAACTTCAATTCTCATCTCTCATGGCGCTCGCACCAGCCCGCGCCAGACTGCTTCTCCATCCCGGCGGCGGGTGGCGGCGAGTTCTTTCCATTCCGGGCCAGTCGGGATAGTGTGGCTCACAAAGAAAATACGCCCGACTTGCCCCTGACATTCGACTTTAGGCGACCCGGTAATTTTATCGCGGCCCGGCACTCCAAAGCGAACATTATCAAACCAGGGGATTGATACCCAGCCATCTTTGCTGCTACCGATTTCTTTAGCCGCTTGCTGGAAAGTGCGGGGCGGATAGCGGGTCAAAAACAGGTAGTACATATAGGTTTGCGGCCCTGGTTCGACCCAGATTTCGTCACAGGGTCGAGCTTCCTGGGCCACTTTTTCTACCGCCAGGCGCATACCGAGATTAAAAGGTAAATCGCTTACCGGGGTATTGCTATCCAAAGCGGCTGCCCCAAAAAAATCGCTCAGAAAAACGGTGCTGAAAACCAGTAATAATC
>JBBRSG010000164.1:0-10488 GCA_038245615.1 Chloroflexia bacterium
CCACTGACCGCTGACCACTGACCACTGACCACTGACCACTTTTCAAAGGAGTTAAGAAATGAGCCAGATGAGTAATGAGACAATTTATGAGCAGGTAAAGGCCAGTTTTGGGCCAAACGCTAATATGTACACCAAAAGCCAGGGCCACGCCGACGCTAACGCCTTGCAACAAATGGTGGCCCAGGTTGGGCCGCAACCGACTGACAAACTGCTGGATATTGGGACCGGGGCGGGCCATACCGCGATTGTTTTTGCCCCCGCCGTTGCCGAGGTAATCGCCTACGACCTAACCCCTCAGATGCTAGAAGAAACCCGGCGCAACGCCGCCGCCAAGGGCATCATCAATCTTTCGGTACAGCAAGGCGCGGCTGAAAAGTTGCCCTTCGAGACCGGAACATTTGAGATCGTGACCTGCCGTCTGACTACCCATCATTTCGCCAATCTATCCCAGGCGTTAGAGGAAATGGCGCGAGTTCTCAAGCCGGGCGGAAAACTGGCAATTGTGGATACCACCGTCCCCGAAGATGGCGAACTTGACCACCAGATTAACGAAATTGAAATACTGCGCGACCCTTCCCACGTCCGCAACTACCCCGGTTCGGAATGGCGGACGATGGTCGAAGCGGTGGGCTTGCGGGTAATTGAACTGGAACACGGCTACTACAACGAAGGCTACAAAATGGACTTTAACGACTGGACCCATCGAATTGGCACTACCCCCGAAAATATCACCCGGCTGACCGCGCTTTTCCAGAACGCCAGCCCCGCCCTGACCGAAGCTCTCCAAATCGAAATTCCCGATGGCAAAATCGGCTTTGCCTTACCGCGCATTACCCTGATTGCGGTCAAGTAAGCCGGTTTCGCTTGAAACCAGCCTAAAACCTGTAGTGTTATCGTTATTTAACAGGGATATTAAAGATTTTGAATACGTGAAAATTTATAAACACAAATTGCTCAAGTGATGCTATACTAGCTTCAGAAGGGCGAATCGCCCAACAATCGCTACAGGTTTTGAGTAGTTAAAGGGGTAGATTATGGGTCAACAAATTAATATAAAAACCGTACAAGTTGGGGACATTACCCCACATTGGGCCGCCGATTACAGCCACACTATCAAGATTAATATCGAGGAATTTTTAGGCCATAGCGCCGTGCTGCTACTTTTTTATCCCGCCGACTGGACTCCGATTGTCCGCGATGAATTGCCGCTCTGGGAAGAACTTATCGGGATGTCGGGCAACCTCAAACTCAAAGTTTTTGGAATTAGCAACGATACCATCGAATGTCATCAAGCTTTCGCCCATGAAGTTGGGCTGGATTACATCTTTTTGTTGAGCGACCAGCTAAACCAGATTGCCGAAGTCTACGGCCTACCCGACCCCTCGGACGGGCTGGGACGGCTGGCCCTGGTCTTGATAGATGAGCAAGGGGTTATACAGCGCATCGAGGTCGAACCGGAAGGCGGACTGGCCCGCTCGCCCGAAGCGATTGAGGATGTTTTGCAGCAAGTCCGCCAATGGTATGGTATGCCAACCGACCCGGAGGTCTGGAAACAAGAGCGGTTGCGGGCCATGCAACTGCCCCACCCCGCCCCCTTAAAGCCGCCCACCAAATTGCAACTAAGATTCTGGGGGACGCGGGGGTCTGCCCCGGTATCGGGGGTCGGGTATTCGCGCTATGGCGGCAATACCAGTTGTGTGAGCCTGACCAGTGATAGCGGGCATCTATTTATCTTCGATTGCGGCTCTGGCGCACGCGAACTCGGCAATTATTTGCTGACCGCCGATTGGCCTCCTCCGGCCGCCCCTGGCTCGACCAACGGTCATCGCACTGTTAGCGGCTATATCCTCTTGAGCCATACCCATCTTGACCACATTCAGGGTTTTCCCTTCTTTGCCCCCATCTTCAAGCCGGGCAACCGTTTTCATATTATGGGCTGGGCCAACCCCTCCCAAACCCTGGGCAGCACCCTGGCGGGGCTAATGGAGCATATTTACTTTCCGGTCAGTATGGACTCGCTGCCCTCCACCCTTTATTTCTATTCGCTGCGCCACGAGCAACAGGCCATGCTGGATGGCACTATAATCAATACGGTGCAACTCAACCACCCGATTCCTAGCACCGCCTATCGGCTTGACCTGGGCGGCAAAACGATTGTCTATGCCACCGACCACGAACCGCGTATTAGCCCAAATTCGCGGCCCGATGCCATGCTGGACGATGAAGTGATTGACTGGAAATTGGTGCATCTGGCGTACCGGGCCGATATTCTGATTCACGATGCTCAATATTCAGCTACCGAATTGCTGGATAAAGTCGGCTGGGGGCATAGCTCGATTGAAGTGGCGGTGGACATTGCGATTCGGGCTGAGGTCAAACGGCTGGTACTATATCATCACGACCCCGGTCACGACGATGCGGCGTTGGATAAATTGCTGGCCGCCGCCCGTGAACGGGCCGGACGGTTGGGCCACCCCGAACTGGAAATTTTATCGGCCTCGGACGGTCTGCAAATCGAGCTATAGCTTTGCCACGATTTCGCGCCACGAATCGAGCAAATCCACCAGGCTTTGTTCGAGCGGAATAGTCGGTTGCCAGCCCGTCGCCTGTTGGAACTTGGAAAAATCGCCCCGAACACTGGGAACATCGCTGGGGCGCATCCGGGTCGGGTCGGGCTGGATTTGGAGCGGACAACGAGCCAGCGCCAGCAGCCGATTTAGCATTTCGCTGATACTCAAATCCCGGCCAGAGCAGATATTATAAGCTTCCCCCGGCTCGCAACCAGGATAACCCGCTATATCCCTGGCAAGCGCCAGCCAGTAGCCGCGCACAATATCCCGCACATCAGTAAAATCGCGGCGGGCTTCCAGATTACCGACCCGCACTATTGGCTCAATCTGCCCGACTTCCGCCAGGGCAATTTGACGGGCGAAGGCCCCGATTGCTAACTCGGCGCTCTGACGCGGCCCGACATGATTAAAAGCCCGCGTATTAACAATCTGCAACCCGTAGGAACGAAAATACTGATAGCCCAGCATTTCCTGGGCGATTTTGCTGACGGCGTAGGGGTTGCCGGGTCGGAAAGCGGTGGTTTCACGAACTGGAATATCTTCGGGCCGCAAAAAGCCGTAGCTATCGCTGCTTCCGGCATTCAAAATCCGGGTCTGAGCCGCTAGACCGGTAGCGCGTACCGCCTCGAACAGACTTAAACTCAAATTTATATTGGTGGTCAAGGTCAGGGCGGGGTTGGAAATAGCCGGGCCGACAAAGCTGCGGGCCGCCAGATGATAGATATAGTCCGGGCGCAAATTTTCCAGCAAAGCGGTCAGCCCCACCGTATCTTCCAGATTGAGTCGGTGCAAGCGTACGCCGGGAAATTCCCTTAAATCAGTCGTTTCAGCGCGGTCATCGGAGTTATAAATGCCGTGAATTTCCAGAGGAGCGCGGTCAGCCGTAATAGTCAGCAAAAATTTGGTCAAATGATGACCAACAAAACCAGAAATACCAGTAATCAGAACTCTTGGGGGGATATAATCCTCAGTCGGAAGGGATGCGGTCAAATTCTTTTCCTCTTGGCTTCCCAATCAGCTTGATAACCGGACATAATTTCAAAAGTATGATAAAAGAGTTTAGCCTGACCGTCAAGCGTACTAACCTCAAAGCACTCCGTTTTACATTTGACTTTTCTTTGAAATAGAGTAAATTAGACCTATACAACAGTCAGCCCTGGCCTGAGCAAAGCCGTCAAAGGCGCGAGGCAGGTACTTTTATGGTCAACTATGGAAAGGGTCGGATAACCAAAGGCCCATAGTTTTGGCCTGCTCCTTTTCGCCACGAAAGCTAGTCTTATATCTATATATTTACGAAATGTTAATTGCCATTTGCCGTCCTCTTTTCAGAAAAACCCTGTTCAAGTGTCGGTGTTTGACCGGATTAAGGAGAATTTGCTAGATGACATCGCCAAATGCTACCAAGCCCACCACCCTGGGCGAACTGCGGGCCAGTGGCTATCAGCCTCTGACCGTTAAGGAAGAAATGCGTAAGAACTTAATCGAGAAGATGAAGCGGGGCGATGATATTTTCCCTGGCATCATTGGCTACGAAGAAACGGTTGTCCCGCAGATTGAAAATGCCATTTTGAGCGGTCAAGATATTGTGTTTCTAGGGGAACGCGGTCAGGCTAAAACCAGAATCGCCCGCAGCCTGATTAATCTGCTGGACCCGGAAGTTCCGGTGGTTTCCGGGGGAGATTTAAATGATGACCCGATGCGGCCTATTTCGGCCCAGGCTAAGGCGATTATCGCCGAAATGGGCGACAAAACTCCGGTGGAATGGCTTCCCCGCGAGCGCCGCTATGGAGAGAAACTGGCGACCCCCGATATTACTATCTCCGACCTGATTGGGGAAGTAGACCCGATTAAAGTCGCCGAAGGGCGCTATTTGTCGGATGAATTGACGATTCATTATGGGCTGATTCCGCGCACCAATCGCGGCATTTTCGCCTTGAACGAACTGCCTGACCTGGCAGAGCGGATTCAAGTCGGCATGCTGAACATTATGGAAGAGCGCGATGTCCAGATTCGCGGCTATAAAATCCGGCTCGACCTGGATATTTTCGTGGTGGCCTCGGCTAACCCCGAAGATTACACCAATCGTGGACGGATTGTCACTCCGCTCAAAGACCGCTTTGGTAGCGAAATTCGCACCCACTATCCGCGCACGATTGACCACGAAATCCGTATCATCGAGCAGGAGGCCATGACCTTCAAGACCGAAGGGATTGAAATTATTGTCCCGCGCTTTATGAAAGAGATTATCGCTGAAATCACCCACGAGGCTCGCCGTAGCCCCGACATCAGCCAGCGCAGTGGGGTCAGCGCCCGCGTGAGTATCAGCAACTATGAGAACATAGTCAGCAACGCCTTGCGCCGGGCCATCCGCCTGGGCGAGCGGGCCGCCGCGCCCCGGATTGCCGACCTGCACGCAATAGTCAGCAGCACCGCCGGTAAAATCGAGCTGGAAACCGTCGGCGACAGCAAGGAAGAGCGAGTGGTCGAAAAGCTGATTCAAAAGGCGATAGTCAGCACCTTTAACCGCTATTTCAGCGTCGTCGAGTTCGAGCAGGTAATTCGGGGCTTCGATGCCGGGCTGAATATGGAGGTTTCCGAGTTGATGCCGGCCATGGAGTACGTCCATCAGGCCGCCGAGGTCGAGGAACTCAAGAAGGCGGTTGCCAAGCTCCAGGCTCAAGGTAGCCCGGTCACAGTCGCCTCCGCCGTCGAGTTCGTCCTGGAAGGGATGCACCTGAACCGCAAGCTGAACAAAGACAAAACCGAGGGCAAAGCGCGTTATCGCAGATAGACATTATGGCTCGAAGTTATCATAAGAGAAAGCAGTACGCACATGTTATATAAATATTCGCGCTGGGATGGCACTCAACAGGTTTTTCCTTTTGATGCCGACGAGGTGATGGATGCCCTCAGCGACGACCTGATGAACGATAATTATAACGACCTGCAAAGCGCCTTGCAGAAGCTCTATCGCTGGGGCTTCAATAACCAGATGGGCGAAAGAATGCAAGGGCTACAGGAGCTTTTAGACCGCTTGCGGGCCAAACGGCAGGCCGAGATGAACCGCTACGACCTCGATTCGGTCATGCAGGATGTCCGCGAGAAGCTGGACAAAATCGTTCAGACCGAGCGCCAGGGGATGCAGCGCCGCCTGGATGAGACCGCGGACAGCGACCAGAAAGAGCTGCGAAATATGCTGGAAAAGCAAATCGGCAAGAAGCAGCAATATCTTGAAAAGTTGCCACGCGACCCCGGTCAGCAGATTCGCCAGCTCAACGACTATGAGTTTATGGACAACGATGCCCGTCAGCAGTTTCAGGAACTCATGCAGCAGGTTCAGCAGCAGATTTTGGGGAGCTACTTCCAGGGCATGAAGAATGCGATGGAAAATGTCACCCCTGACCAAATGAAGGAAATGCGCGAAATGGTGCAGGAGCTGAACCAGATGCTCCAGGATAAGGCGCAGGGCAAAGAGCCTAAATTCCAACAATTTATGCAAAAATACGGGCAATATTTCCCACCGGGAATCAACAGCCTGGACGACCTTATCAAGCATATGCAGCGCCAGATGGCCCGGATGCAATCGCTGATGAACAGCATGTCGCCGGAACAACGCCGCCAGCTTGAGAGCATGATGAACGCGATGCTGCGGGATGACCGGATGCGGCTCGACTTGGCGCGACTGGCGGCGAACCTGGAACAGCTTTACCCGATGCGAAACCCGATGGGCCAGCGTTACCCCTTCCAGGGCGACGAGGCGCTAGGGCTGGGCGAAGCGATGGACTTGATGAGCCAATTGCAGGAAATGGACATGCTGGAAAAAGACCTCAAGGATGTCCAGTATGGCAATAAGGGATTAGGCCAGATTGACCCGGACAAAGTGCGCGAGTTGATGGGCGAGGATGCCGCTGCCCAGCTTGACCAACTCAGCGAACTGGCCCGCATTCTGGAAGATTCGGGCTACATCGAGAAACGCAACGGGCGCTACGAGTTGACCCCGCGGGGGATGCGGAAAATCGGGCAGAAGGCTCTTAAAGACATTTTCTCACAACTCAAGAAAGATAGTTTTGGCAAGCACAAGACTAACTTCGTGGGCGCAGGTGGCGAGCGCACCGACATCGCCAAGAAGTACGAGTTTGGCGACCCGTTCTTGCTCGATTTGGAAAAGACGGTGATGAATGCGGTATTCCGGGAAGGCCCAGCCACCCCGGTGCTGATTCAGCCGGAGGATTTCGAGGTTTATCGCACCGAGTTAATCACCTCATCCTCCACCGTGTTGATGCTGGATATGAGCCGCTCGATGATATTGCGAAATTGCTGGGCCGCCGCCAAGAAGGTAGCGATGGCCCTCAATCAGCTGATTCAATCGCAGTACCCGCGTGACAGCCTCTACATCATCGGTTTCAGTGACCGCGCTCGCCGCATGACCGCCGAGGGGCTGAATCAGGTGCAGTGGAACGAGTATGTCTACGGCACGAATATGCAGCACGGTTTCATGATGGCTCGCCAGCTTTTGGGCAAGCACAAAAGCGGGAACAAGCAAATCATCATGATTACCGATGGTGAGCCAACCGCCCACCTGGAAGAGGATGGCGAGGTGGCTTTTGCCTACCCGCCTACTCGCCGCACCTTCGAGGAGACCTTGAAAGAGGTCAATCGCTGCACCCGTGACAATATTGTTATCAATACTTTTATGCTGGAAAAGACCCGCTCCCTGGCGGCCTTTGTCGAGCAGATGACCAAAATCAACAAGGGTCGGGCCTTCTATTCCAGCCCTGAAAGCCTGGGTGAATATATCCTGGTGGATTATGTCAGCAGCAAGAAAAAGCACGTTAAATAAGCTTTGCAACAAAAAGGGGCTGGACGCGCTGTCCAGCCCCTTTTTGTTGCAAAGCTTACTCCTCCTCAAAGTCGAGGTTTTAGGGGCTTTTGCTAACTCCCCGCGAATTTGGTCGGTGGTCGTCAAAAGTTTAACCGGGCTATAACAGGATATTAAACAGTTCTTAAAGTACCCTTAACATCTACCAGCTAAGATACATACGTGAGGAAAGAACCAAAGTTGCAAAAGTACCTGGCACACAAAATAAAACAGGTCATTGCAATCGCCTGAAATAATCTTACATTATCTTTAACAGGAATATATCCATAGTGCAAAAGGGGTCGGTTTCCTCCAGACCCCAAACATCTCTTCCCCTATCCCCTCCAGGTTTAGCTGCCACTTCCCCAAAAGGAACTGGCAGCTTTTCCTTTTATAGCCAACCTCTGGCTTTCAAGTTTCTAGCTCGATAATCAAGTTTTGCATATAACAATTTAGCCATCCAAAAGGGCAGCCGTGCGTGGTCGCCCCTACCGAGATTCGGGTCTAAATTGTTACGTTTGAATACGACTAACGACCTATTGTGAAAACTTGGCGATTTGCTATAATACTCCACGAGGCGGCTTGAAATTCCTCCGGGGTAAACTCCCCCAGGCTGGCCCTCTGTTATTGGCGATAGTAGGAGCAAAATATTAATGAAAAAGACTCTTTTTTAAGTAAAATATCAAACCAACTTTGGCGGCTGAATGGCCGAAACTTGCCTTGAGCGCCAGGGTTATTTTACGAAAGAGAGAGTTTTAGATGTTAAATATTACCGATGTCGCCAAAAGCTATGGTGATTCCCAAATCCTCGAAAAAATTAATTTCACCCTCAGCCGGGGCGAGCGAGCCGGTCTAATCGGCCCAAACGGGGCTGGCAAATCCACCCTTCTTCATCTGATTACCCGACAAGAGCAACCCGATAAAGGCAGTATCTGGCTCGACCCCGCGGCGGGTTTGGGCTATCTGGCTCAGGCCCAGGTCTATCTTCCCGATGCTACCGTCGGAACGGTCATCAGCGCGGCGACAGGCCCGGCCTTTGAGATACTTGAAGAAATGGAACGGCTGGGGAACGCAATTGCGACTGCCGGGCCAGATGAATATGAGGCAGTAATGGCCCAATATGCCAGCGCCCTGGACGAAGCCGAGCGATTGGATGCCTACAGCGCGGCGGCGCGATTGGCGCAGGTCCTGGCGGGGCTGGAGTTGGCCCACTTGACCCCCGAAACTCTGGTCGCCACCTTGAGCGGCGGACAAAAGACCCGGCTGGGGCTGGCCCGGCTTTTGCTGACCCAACCCGATTTACTGCTGTTGGACGAGCCGACCAATCATCTGGATATTACGGCTTTGGTCTGGTTGCAGGAATTTGTGCAACAATATCGGGGGGCAGTGCTGATAGTGTCGCATGACCGGGCCTTTCTGGATGCGGTGGTCACGAAAATCCTGGCACTTGACCCTCAAACCCACACTCTCAAAGAATATTTTGGGAACTATAGCGACTACGCCGATGAAATCGAGCGCCAGCAAGCTAAAATGCAGGACGATTACCGCCGCCAGCAAGAGCATATTCAGCAGGTAGAGAAAAATATCCGCAATATCAAGCAACGGGCTATTAATACCGAGCTTTCCACGATTAATTTTGCCATCCGCAAAAAAGCGGCTCGTGGAGCGCGAACCGCTATCGTCCGCCAACGCAAGCTGGAAAGGATGTTGAATAGCGAGGAGCGACTAGATAAACCAAAGCAAACCTGGAGTATGAAGCTGGATTTCGGGGTTGCTCCCGCCAGTGGACAAATGGTTTTAAGTCTCGAAAATTTGAGCAAAGGCTTTGAGGGGCGGACTTTGTTCGAGGGCGGGCGGGCCGAATTGCGCCAGGGAGAACGAGTGGCCTTGCTTGGGCCAAACGGCTGCGGCAAAACGACCCTCTTGCGGCTGATTGACGGGCA
The DNA here is from genome assembly GCA_038245615.1 of Chloroflexia bacterium. GTDB lineage: Bacteria > Chloroflexota > Chloroflexia > Chloroheliales > Chloroheliaceae > 54-19. The sequence continues at coordinate 9,372 of JBBRSG010000164.1, forward strand.
ACTTACCCCGGACATGGGGCGGGTGCGGCTGGGCGCGAATGTCCGACCCGGTTACTTTTCGCAAGAACAAGAGGGGCTAAATCCGCACCAGACCGCCCTGGAAGCGGTACGAGCCGCCGGGACTATCACCGAAACCGATGCCCGAAACTTTATGCACTTTTTTTTGTTCGAGGGCGATGAGGTCTTTTTGCCGGTCGGACGATTGAGCTATGGCGAGCGGGCGCGATTGGTCTTGGCGCGGCTAGTCTTGAGCCAGGTTAATTTTTTGTTGCTGGACGAGCCGCTAAACCATCTGGATATTACCAGTCGCCAGCAATTCGAGCAGGCCCTTGCTAACTTTGACGGAACAATTCTGGCAGTGGTTCATGACCGCTATTTTGTAGAGCAATTTGCCGAACGCATCTGGGCAATTATAGCTGGGCGCTTAGAAACTTTCTTTGAGCTGGAAGATTATGAGCGGGCGTTGAGGCAAGCTTGACATTAAACCGCGACCAAGCCGACTGGCTCTTTCCAATAGAGGCCATCGGCCCGGTGCAGAAACCGTAAATCTACCAAATAGCGCCGCAAGGTGCAATGGTCATACTCATAAATCTGCTTGAGGATGCTGTCCACCTGCCGCTCGGTATAGCGGATGCCTGGCTCAAACGCTTTGGCGACTTCCTCGACCACATAAAGTTGCCGTTTGAGCTGAGAAGGCCAGTCCAGCAGTTTGCCATCCGGCATAAAGCGCCCCAGGGTTTTGGTGCGCTCATCAAGCGGCGCTTTTTCCGGGGCGGGCTGAACCTGATTATTTAGCTGATGCAGGGTCGTGATAAGCTGAGGCATCCGCTTGAGGTAGGCTGGATTAAAAGCCAGTTTCCAGGGCAGAGGTTCACGGTCCGGCGTATCGCCCCACCACTCCACGACCCGGATAAAACCGGCCTCCGCCAATTGCCGCAGGTCGCGCTCCATCTTGGCGGGCAAAAGCCCGGTGCGCTGGGCCAGTTCGTCCAGGTTCAAAACCGCGTCCGGGACTGCCGCCAGCGCCCCGATAATCGCCAGACGGCCCGGCGCAGCCAGCGCCTTTGCCATCTCAAACAAGCTTGCAAGATTGGCGGCCTGCTCCGAGCTAACTTCC
>JBBRSG010000165.1:0-10434 GCA_038245615.1 Chloroflexia bacterium
AGCCGACATAGGCCATCAACGCTAATCCATCCCCGGAACGCTGGTAAATACTGACCAGATTATATCCGAAATCAGCACTGATACGGGTGACGATAGTCTGGAAAAGCTCCTTCGGTTTAAGGGTAGAGTTTATCACCTGGGCTACCCGTTGGACGGTGGTTAGCTCGGTCAAACGGCGTTGGGCGGCAGAATACAGATTGGCATTGTCCAGCGCCACTACCGCTAATTGGGCAAACCGGGTCAAAAGGGTTATTTCGTTCTGACCCAGGTCCTCTTTAGTCACGCTATAGGCCAGATTTAAGACCCCAATAATCTTGCCGTCTGAGTTGAGTGGCACGCTGAGAACGGTTTTGAAGGGCGAGGGTTCGATATTATAGACTGGAATCCGGCCTTCCCAGCGATAGTAATCGTGAATAATCAGAGGTTCCCCGGTTTGCCAGACCCGCCCGGCGACCCCTTCCCCCGGCTGCATGGTTGAACCGATAAAGCGGCGCGAATCGCCAATCGCCACTTTTACCAACAACTTGTTGCTATCTTCTACCAAACTGATTGAGCCGTGCGATGTCCCCAAAAGGGCTGCCGCTCTTGACACAATTGTTTCTAGCAACTCGCTGAGTTCCAGCCGGTTCATCATCGCCAGAGTCGTATCATACAGAGCCGAGAGATATTCGTTGCTCTGCCGTAAATCCTGGGTCATCCGGCTTGCCACCTGCATCGTCCGACCTCGCATTCGCACCACCGTCCAGGTCAAGGCCAGTAATAACAGGCTGATAACGAGGCCACCCAACAGCACTTCAAGGGCAAAACTCCGGTCAATGGTTTTATCGAAAGCCGGAAGACTGCTATAGCGATAAATAAAGCTTCGACCATACGCCTCTACTACTCTTTGGGTGGTATAGGCCGGGTGAAAATCGGGCGGGACGGAATTTAGCGGCTGAGTATAGAACACCAGATTTTCGGGTCGCACCTCGTTTCCATCATATATTTCAAGTTTTATCAGAGGATTTGGATTGCGCTGAAACCTTTGCATCAATTTAGTATTGTTGAAAACCACGTAAACCCAACCACCCAGAGCGGCTTGTCGTTCCGCGACAGTAATAAGGGGCAAATCGTTGCGATATACCGGGACGACCAACAGCGAACCTTCATACTCCTGGGTCGGGTCTTGCAGCTTGATTTTCCCGGAAGCGATAGGCCGTCCGGTATCGCGGGCTTGTTCCAGCACCGCTCGACGTACCGGCAGGGAATTATTATCGAAACCTACTTCAGCCATATTTTGGGCCATTGGCTCGATAAACTTGACCGGATAAAGTTCGGACTGACCTCCTGGCGAGATAATTTGATAATCGGGCGCACCATCGGCGCGTACCCCGGCTACAAAACTGGTTTGCTGCGCAGCAGGCACTCTGGCAATATAACCAAAGCCGTTGACATCCGGGTAGCGTTGGCGGACGGGGAGCATACTTACAAACTGCTGCCATTGCTGCCGGGTAATTGCCGGGTTAGTAGCCAGAAGCGCCTGACTACTGCGTAAGACATCCTCATTGTCGCTCAGGTAGGCTATAATAGTCGTTTGGAAATTAGTGGTTTCGTTCTCGAAGCGGCTACGAGCGTTGGTTTCAGCGAGGCGTTCTTGTTGTTGCCAGGCAAAAAAGACAATGCAAAGCGAAAGTACCAATAAGGCCCAGGGTACTAATTCGACCACGAACCGCACCTCATTAGCCCGGTTAGTTATAGCTTTACCTTTTTTATCCCCTTTACCAACTCTACCAAACGGATTCATCATTGATCCCACACCAGAGGTATTCACAAGCTGACTTGAGTAAAGAAACGAGCAAGTGTCTGGATATTAGAACTGTTGTTAGGGTTAAACCTTAATTGCTGTTGTCAGACCATTACGCCAGCTATTCCGGTTATTCTAACCTTCCCTATTTTATATATTATTGTTTATAATATAGCACTACAACATTACGCATGATATTACAGCCTGAAGTGTTTTGCGCTATACCGGATTTTGTATACCTGAATTATGCTATAATGAGACTGTAAAAGGCAAGTCAACCGGCATACGAAATTACGGTTTTGCGCCTGTCCCAAAGCTTGAGACTAGTATCCTTTGACTTGGGTTAGCGAAAATCGTCACTCACTTACACAAAACTTGAGTACAAATTACCAAAATCACCAGACCAGCCAATTTGAAATTGAGACCGAGGTTGCCTCTGAATTTGAGGCTCAAATCGAGCCTCGAACTTTGATTCCAGCGGCTGGGGCCGCTCTACTGGTCGCGGAACTGGGCGGGCAAGCCATTGGCCTGAGTGTCACCATCACCGACGATGCCGAAATACAGCGCCTGAACCGGGATTATCGCGGGGTGGATAGTACCACCGATGTCCTCTCTTTCGCCAGCGAGGAAGCCCCGGTCGGAAATGAAGCCGGAGGATCAGCTAACTTTGTGCTGCCCCCCGAATGGCTCGACCAGCAGGCCGGACTTCGCTATCTGGGGGATATTTTTATTTCCTATCCCCAGGCCGAGCGCCAGGCCGGGGAATTTGAGAATACTCCTCGGCGTGAGATTCAAGAACTGGTTATTCACGGGGTTTTTCATTTGCTGGGCTACGACCACGAAGCCGATGCCGAGCGCGAAATAATGCGGGCCAAAGAAGAAGAAGCCGCCCGCCGACTCGACGACTTCGAGCAGGTAAAAGCTGAAAATCCAGGCCGCGAATAACGTGGCAGACGTACCACCCCCCGGCAATCCTGATGAGGCTGGTTCAACCCCGCCCAACGTCAGCCCAACGATTCCGCCGACCAATTTCTGGCGTAGCTTCCGTTTTGCTTTCGCCGGAATTAGCTACACCCTGCGTACCCAGCGCAATATGCGGGTACATCTGGGTATCGGGCTGGCGGCTATTGCCCTGGCTATCGGGTTGGGCCTCAGCCCTGGCGAATGGGCCGCGCTCTTGGTCATTCTGGCGCTGGTCTATTGCCTGGAAATGATTAACACTGTGACCGAAGCCATCGTAGATTTAGTGACCAAAGAATATCACCCTCTGGCGAAAGTTGCCAAAGATGTGGCGGCGGGGGCGGTTCTGGTCGCCGCTATTTTCTCAGTCGGGGTGGGTATCGCCCTCTTTGCGCCCCGCTTGTTGACTATCGTCTTTGGCTTCTTCAAGTAAAACAAAGTAGGAGAAATAAAATGCCGCTTGACCCGGTAGCCCAAAAGCTGATTGAGCTGGTGAAATCATTAAACGAACCCCCCCTGGGCGCACTTCCGCTAGAGCAGGCCCGCCAACGCATGTACCGCGCTATCCGGTTGTCGGGCGAGCCGGAAGAAGTCGCCAAAGTGGAAAATAGAAAAATCCCCGGCCCTGCCGGAGAAATTCCGGTGCGAGTTTACACTCCAACCGGGAAGGGGCCGTTTCCGGTGCTGGTTTACTATCATGGCGGCGGCTGGGTAGTATGCGACCTGGAAACCCACGACCCAATTTGTCGGAGTATGGCACACGAGGCGGCTTGCATCGTGGTTTCGGTGGATTATCGGTTAGCTCCCGAAGCCAAATTTCCGGCGGCGGTGGAAGATAGTTACGCCGCCCTGGAATGGGTCGCGGCCCATGCACCGGAAATTAATGGCGATAGCACCAAGATAGCCGTCGGCGGTGATAGCGCAGGTGGCAATCTAGCGGCGGTGGTCAGTTTGTTGGCCCGTGACCGGCAAGGCCCAGCTTTGGTCTTTCAACTTCTGATATATCCAAGCGTAGCTTCCGACCACGATTTTCCCTCGATTCAGGAAAATGGCAAGGGCTATATGCTGGAGATCACTGATATGGAGTGGTTTGCCAGCCAGTATATCCCGGACGGCACTGACTTGAAAGACCCGCGCTTGTCGCCCTACTGGGCCGAAAGCCACCGCGACCTACCCCCGGCACTGGTCATTACCGCCGAATTTGACCCATTGCGCGACGAAGGCGAAGCGTATGCCCAAAAACTGAAAGAAGCTGGAACACCAGCCCAGGTACTGCGCTACGATGGGATGATTCACGGCTTTTACGGAATGACCGGGCGCATGGCCCAGGCCCGCGAAGCTATCGCCACCTCCGCCACCGCCCTGCGTCAAGCTTTTGAGTAGACTACTTCACCAAATCGCGCTGCCGGAATTGGCGGATAGCCAGGAGAATGAAGACTGCGCTCAGGGCCAGCATAATACCCAGTGAGGGCCAATTCGCGCCTCCGACCATCGGATTGCCGTACTGCTCGAAAATCGAGAAATTTACGATCCAGTCCGGCAACTTGAGCGATTTACCCAGCACATTTAACAGATAGCTGGCGATAACCAGCCCGCCGGTTGCGCCGATAGACCAGCCCGGCCCATAAGCCGTTAGCGAGAAGCCCACTCCGGCAATAGTCACGCAGACCACCCAGGCGGTAAAGAAAGTAGCCAGGGTCTTTTCACCCGAAACCTCGATTCCGGTAGCCCCGGCTGCCGACCAAAAGACCAGCCCGACAGTTCCGATGCAGACTGCCAAATGGATACTCGCCACCCCATAGCGCACCACCAGCAATCGCCAGCGCGGTTGCGGGGTACTCAGCAAAAGTTCGAGGCGGCCCTGGGTTTCCTCTCCCGTCCACCCCGCAACCTGGACAACGGCATAGACTATTAAGGTCACGAGGTCAACTTGAATCAGTAGACCCAGCAAATTTTCGTTAGTGGAAATTGCAACATAACCTAGCGCTTGATACAGGTCACTTTTGAGCAAATTTAATAACTCGCTTTTGGCACTCTCGAAGACGCTTACCCCTAGCACCAGATAAAGTGAGGGTAAAATACTCCAGTAAAACGCTCCCGCCAGCCCGGTTCTGAGCCAGAAAGTGAAGCTGTTTCTGAGCCACAACGAGCGCGGTTCGGCGACCCGATAGGGGTTGGGTATCGCCAATTTTCTTTTCGTCTTAAAAAGCGGAAAGATATTCCCGATGTCACGGCGCTCAAAAAGAAAAATCGTTGCTACCAGAATTATTACCGAAACCGCCAGCAAAAGTCCAAACGCGCCCAGATTAAGGCCAACACTGACCGCTAGGGGCTTGCTCTGGTTGTGGTAGAAGAACGGCGAGAAATAGTGCAGCCATGCGAGGGCTTTGGTTTGGGCCGCCAGATTGTCCAAGAAAAAGGTGGCTATCAAAACCCCGCCCGCCGCGCTGTACGCGCCCTTGCGAGTGATGGTCAGTTGCCCAAATAGCATTCCCACACTGCCGAAAACCAGAGCGCAAGCTACGAAATTCAGGCAGGTCAACCCTGCCGCTACTGCGTCCAGGCCGATATTAGGGAGAGCCGTGCCGACAAGCAGACCCAGCCAAGTAAGCACAGCGATAGCCACGGTCGCTACCAGTAGCCCGGCCCATTTTTGCCATAGTACTGAACGGCGCGAATAGGGCGTACTCAGCAACAAATCGAAATTGCCTTTTTCCTCCTCGCCGCGAGTAAGGCCGGTCCCGGCCAGCAAAGTATAGATTCCGAAAATCACCGGCATAATCCCCAGAAAGCGTAGAGTAATATAGCCGCCAAAAGTATCGAGGTCGGTGGGGTTGCCCCCACCGGGATAAAGCGGAGATTGGGCTAATAGCTGAGAATCGGCAATCAGGCGGGCCTTGTCCGGCCCACTGAATATTCCACCATAGACCGAAGTCACGAATACAGTAAATAAAAAGAGAATACCGCCCCAGCACAAAATTGCAGTGCGCTGGTCACGTAGGGTCTTGAGAAAAATATTTCGCAAAAACATCGGATTTGGCCCTGCTTTCTGAAAACCAATTTGAAATTAAGCCTTGATAATACTCAAACCAAGTTGGCGGTACGGAAATAGAGTTTCTTCTGAAACCGAATGCTCGACAAGCAACCCGCTAACCTCGTCCAGCGCCATCACCACGTAGGGCGAGGCCGCCCCTAACTTTTCGTGGGATGCCAGAACCATCGTTTCTGCTGCCTGCTTGGAGAGCGCGAGTTTAATATAGGCTTCTTCCAAATCACCCGTACTCAGCCCGGCTTCGGGGTGAATCCCGGTCACACCCATAAAATAAATATCAGCCCGAATATGGCTCATTGCCTGAATCGCTGCTGCCCCTACTGAAACTATCGAGTGCTTGAACATCCGACCTCCGATTAGCACAATCTCGATTTCGGGGTAATTTATAAGTTCAAGAGCGGTTCGGGCGCTGTGGGTGACAATTGTTGCTTGCAGGTTGCGGTCTAAATGACGGGCGACCTGCACGGCGGTGGTTCCGCCATCCAGGATAACGACCTGCCCATTTTTGATGAGACGGGCGGCCGCCTTCCCAATCGCTACTTTTTCATCCTGAAGAATATCCTCTCGACCAGCAAAATTAGCAATGGCGGGCGAAACTGGCAAAGCCCCACCATGAACCCGTTGCAGCAAACCCTCCTGGGCCAACTCGCGTAAATCGCGGCGGATAGTATCTTCTGACAGACCGAGTTCGTGGCTCAAGGTTTTGGCGATTATCTGGCCCTCGCGTTTCAAAACCTCAAGAATGTGTTGTTTACGCTGGCTGGTCAGCATTTCAAATCCTTTCGCAACTTTATCATAATTTATTGCACGAAATATCTTGACGTTGCACGATAATTCGGGTACAATAATATTGAGCGGCAAAAACGTGCAAAAACGTGATAGCTTTAACTCTGTTTACTGATTATACACATAAAAGAGGGCAAAAACTTATGATTACTACCTCGAATCGCTTGATGATTTTAATTGCCGGGCCATACCGCAGCGGAACAGGTGATGACCCGCAAAAAATGGCGCACAATCTGCGCCGCCTGGAGGAAGCCTCGTGGCCGATTTTCCAGGCTGGTCATATCCCGATGATTGGGGAATGGGTGGCGCTGCCGATTTGGAAAACAGCGGGCGGACAGGCGGTGGGCGATACCCTCTACGAGGAGATACTGCATCCCACCGCCGGACGACTGATTGAGCGGTGCGATGCCGTCCTGCGATTGGTCGGCGACTCCAAAGGCGCAGATAATGATGTACGGCTGGCAAAAGCGCGAGGTATTCCAGTCTATTTTCAAGCCGAGGAGATACCGATTTATGCCGGTGAGTAAAACCAGGGATTAGCGTGGCTATGTTATAATCCGGCTTGAGGCTAAACAAGCTGACTAAATCAGCCCGCAATTATAGGCAAATATAAGATAAAAGGGTATATGTCAAAAACATTCAAGCCGCGTTATCCGACCCGCACCGCCCCATTCTGGTTCACCGGGGTTAATCTACTGTTAAGCTATGTAATCGGGGCGCTGGTGGTTATCGGCTTGATGAATAATAGCCAGAACGGGGCTGAATTTAACCTTATTGGCGCAATAATCGTCTTTTTAGTCGCCGGGGTACTGCTGGCGATTTCATTGTTTCTATTACTGAAAATCCTCAAGACCCATCCCAAACAGGTGATTATCGAGGATGACCGGCTACTGGTGCAGGATGCTTCTGGGCAACCGTTCAAACTGGAAACCGAGATACCTTTTGCCGCCCTGACCCAGGTTCACGCCGTAGATGTGCCGGTAGAAGGCAGTCCCTTCAAGGCCAGTTTCGAGGGGCTGGCCTTCTACTGGCAACCCAACCCCGACCCCGCCTTAGTTACAGATACAACCAATGTCGCCAACCCCGACGAGATGCCCAAAACTCCTGAACAAAAATATATCTTATCCTCGCGCAACGTCTGCGACTTTGAAGAACTCCGTAATCAGATTTTTTCGCACGTCCCAAAGGAAGCACGTACCGGACGGAATTATAGATAGGGGTCGGGAGTCGGGGGTCGGGGAAAATGCAGATATCAGGGTAAGTTTCCTAATCGCGACCATGCTCCATTTATAGGTAAATCCACGATTTACCTCAACTCCACTATCAACTCGCAACCCTTCATTTTCTGATTTTAGATTTTAGATTTTAGACCCCTCTTACAGCCAGGCTTTCATTTGCTCTGGCGAGAGATTGCCGCCACATAAGATGGTTGCGACGGTTTGGCCCTTAAACTGACCGCGCTGCGCTATCAGGGCCGCTAAACCCGCCGCCCCGGAAGGTTCAAGCACTATGCCAAGATGTTGGTGGGCCAACCGCATTGCTTCCAGGATAGTTTCGTCCCGCACCAAAATAGCCTCATCCACCAGCCCTTTCATGTCTTCAACCGCTTCGGGAATCGGTAGCCGCACCCCAATTCCATCGGCAATCGTCGCAATACTGGCATATTCGATCACTTTGCCTTGTTGCCATGATTCAATCATAGCTGGTGCGCCCACCGCTTGCACCGCAATCATCTTCACATCCGGTGCAACCGATTTAAACCAGCGAGCAATCCCGCAAAGCATCGCTCCATTACCGAGCGACACCAGGACTGCATCCAGCTTCTCAGGAAATTGAGCTAATTCCATTCCTATCGTACCAGCGCCTTCGCCGGTCATTACTTCCAGGCTATCTTCTACCATGTGCGCGCCGGTAGTTGCTGCAAAGCGTTTCGCTTCAAGTTTGGCGGCATCAAAGTCTTCGCCATACAATACCAGATTTGCCCCTAAATCCCGCATTCGTTGAATTTTAAGCGGGTTGGCGTTGACGCTGGCATAGATGGTAAGGCTAAGATTACGGCGGCGACAGGCATAAGCCATCGCCTGACCAAAGTTCCCGGCACTTGCACAAACCAATTTGGTGTCGGGTGAAACCGTCGAGGCAAAAAAATCTGCCCCTCGGCCTTTAAAGCTACGGAGAGGGTTGGCAGTTTCCAGTTTCACCACCAACCGACAGTCAAGTTCCGCCGAAAGTGGTTCAGAGATAAATTGGGGGCTATTCAAAAATACTGGGTCTATTATCTTCGCGGCCCGTTGGATATTTTCAAGCGAAAGCCGATGCTCCATAGTTGAATATCCTTATCATAACTTGTCGGTTTCGATATTACCGAACTCACAATTCCAGTTCCAAAAAGACTGTACCAGGAACCGGATTGTAGGTGTAAGCTTCGATTGGGCGAAAGCCGAGGTTTTGGTATAAGGTTTGAGCTGATTGCATCGTCGGGAGGGTATCCAACCGGATAGCGCGGTATCCGGCCTGACGAGCCGCCGCGATTATCGCGGTTGCCAACTCCCGCCCCGTCCCTGTACCCCGGCATGTAGGCCGCAGATAGAGCCGTTTCATCTCGCAAAAGTTTTCTTTAAGCGGGCGCATCGCCACGCAACCAACCGCCTCGGTATTGTGAAAGGCCAGCAGCAATTGACCTGTGGGTTGGGCGTACTGGCCCGGCAACTCCGCCAGTTCTTGCTCGAAATTCTGAAAGCTCAGGTCAATCCCCAAAGAAGCCACATACTCCCGGAAAAGCTCCCGGATTTGTTCAAGCTCCTGGCTGGTTTCTACCGCTTTAATCATGTTATGCCACTTCCAAAGTGCCTTCGCCCATATAGAATGCTTCGCCGCCGACGTATACTCCGCTAATTTCGCTATTTTGCTGCTGGATACGGATGTGAATAAAGCTGGGGCGGCCCATTTCAAAGCCTTGTTCGCTCAGAATTTTTACTTCCGGCCCGCTCTCTACCAACCCATAGCGCACTAGGTAGCTGCCAAGTGGCCCACTTGCCCCGCCGGTAGCCGGGTCTTCCTGAACTCCCATGCCGGGGGCAAACATGCGGCTATGGACGGTACCTTTTGTCGTTTCAGTTTCCTGGGTAAAGACGAACATACCGTTCACCCCTGTTCCCGCCATAAGTTTCTCCCATACCTCGCGCCGGAATTGGATTTGTCTAATCGCCGCTAAATCCTTGAGAGGCACAAATAAGAAAGGAACGCCGCACGATACCACTTCGGTGGGATAACGCTCATCCAGTGCGCTCGGTTCTAGCGAAAGCGTCCGAGCAATGGCCTCGCGGTCAGTAATACGCGGCCCAAAAGTCGGAAGCGGCTGGCGCATTTCGGCAAAGTTTACGACCCCATTTTTAGAGCGCAACGTAACTGGAATCGGCCCGACTATCTCTTCCAGCCGGATAACGGTTTCGTCGCCGGTCAGCTCAATCATTTTTTCGCGGGCCAGAACAAAACTTGTCCCGACCGTCGGATGACCAGCCATTGGCATTTCAACTCCCGGTGTAAAAATCCGCACCCGATAGGTATTTTCCGAACTCTCAGGCGGAAGCACAAAAGTGGTTTCCGAAAGATTTAGTTCTTTAGCGATAGCCTGCATCGTCTCGCCCGAAATGCCGCGTCCGTCGGTAAAAACCGCCAGCGGATTGCCGCCAAAGGCCCGGTCAGTAAAGACATCCACTATTTTATAATGTAATTTTGCCATATTTGCTCCTGTGAAAAAAGTGGTCAGTGTCCAGTGTCCAGTGATCAGAAAATACAGGACTGACGACTGAGGACTGTTTTCCTACTGACCTTAGATTTTAGATTTTAGCGC
>JBBRSG010000166.1:0-10423 GCA_038245615.1 Chloroflexia bacterium
ATCGGCTTCTAGCATAGGTTTTTGGCACAGGCTTTTGGGTGGGTAGTACCTATCAAATGTAATTTACTGGCAAGTTACTCCCCGATTATAACCCAAACTTCTGAAATATACTAAACCGAGGCTACCGAGCTTCAACCTTTTAAATTCAGGTATCTCTGGGTTAGCAAAATAGGGGTTTAGCCTGGATACGGGATAGCCTTTGAGCGCACCGGGGCTACAGCGGTAGCCCCACTCTACCGAAACACGGGTTATTTTCTTAAAGTTCATTAGCCCCGGTGTGCTTGAATGGGCAAAGATTTCTTCGACCTTCTCCAAACAAAAGTTACATATCCCCCTAATCCTAGAGCTGTCCCTATACTCAATAAATTAGCCAGGGAGCGGATAAGAACATCCTGCAATTTTATCGAAAGCTCATATTCTCCGGCGGGTATATCCAGTTTCACCAGGCGGGTATCCGGGGTAGCCCTAGCCTCATAGCGGCGGCTTTGATTATCGTTCACCTGCCACCAGTCCTCGAACCAAAAGAGCGGCAAACTCACCGTTCCAGGGCGGCTGACAGTGGCGGTCAGGATATAGCGGTCTGGTCCGACAAGCTTCCATTTTAGTCGGTCGGTTGGGCTGCTGGCTCGTCCATCCTCAAAAACCGGCCCACGATAGCGTGACACGATTTCAGGGTCTTTAATTCCTTTGGGCAAGAACATTGCATCGCCGTTGCCGACCTGTTCAGTCAAAGCTTTTTGGCTGATTGTTCCATCAAAAGTAGGCGGCCAATAGGCGTAAGTCAGGTCGTAGAGACAGGCGTAAAGCATCAGCCCGAAAACCAGCAAGGCCGGAACTATTCCCAAAATTGTCTTTTTATAATTGGTTTGAACTTTAGCTAAAGTAGGTGGTGGTAGAGCGAGGCAAGCCAGCCCGCCAATCAAGGGCGCGGCGAACACCACCCCCGAATTCATCAGCCGGGCGGTAAACTGGATAGTATCAAAAACCCTAAAGCTGTCCCAGAAAAAGCTCGAAATCGGCAATTGCAAAATAAAGGTCAGTCCCAGCATCCCCGCCAAAAGGCTCAAATAGGCCCGGCCTTGTTTGTAAAATAGCCGCGAGGCTAACCAACCTATCGCCCCTAGCCCAAAATGCAGGGTGCCAAACAAGGCATATTTTTGTAGATTAGGGTAAATCGGCTGCCAGAGCGCCAGACTTGCGGGGAGTTCGGCAAAAAAATCGGGGCTACGTCCGGCATAAATCAGGCCGATTTTGCTACTTTCCAACGTGGCGGGCAACAGGAAAAATCCGCTCAGACCCAGAGCCAATCCCGCCGCCCCTGTCAGACCTAACAAGGTGCGCCGCCAATCAAGCCGCCCGGCCCGGCCTTCAATCAAGAGTAAACCCAGCAGATATAGCCCCGCAATCGGCCCGAAAATAATCAACTGGGGATTATTGCTGAGGGCCAATCCTGCCCCGGCTAATCCTAGCCAAACCGCTCCGAACCGCTCGTCGGGTTGCCGTACCAATCGGGTCAACCGCCAATAGACCCATGGTAGCACTGCCCCGGAAATACTGTTGCCCAGTCCACCCCCGGCGTAAACTTCAGCGATATTATAGGGGAAGTAGCAAAAAGCCAGCCCGCCCAGCAGGGCCGCCCGCCGTTGCCCGATAATTTCCAGCGTCCAGAAATATGCGCCCAGCGCCCCAAAAATCAAGGTGGCCCACTGTACCAGCATTATCGCGCTGTTAAAGCTCAGGCCGCCCAGGTGCAAAAGTTCGGGTAGATAGCGACTGGCGGGCGGATAATAATTAAAAACCGCTCCACCTTGTTGCCACGAAAAATCGGGCGACCAACGCGGGTAGATCACGCCTTGACGAATGAGCGCATCCAACTCGTTAATCCAGTAGAGGTGATAATGTGGTACGTCGTCGGTGCGCGGCAAGCGACCCTGCCACAGTCCCCAGGCCACTCCCGCCGTCAAGCTGATGAGCAGCCCGCAATTTTCCAGGTGGCTACCAAAGTTATGCCGTAGCGCCAGCCCGCCCCAAATCAGCCCGGTTGTGACAAAGAGAGCCATCGTAAACGAGGCCGGGGCTGCTCCATACATCACCGCGAGTGCGCCAAATGCCAGTAATCCCAATAACACCCCACTCCGCCAGCCGGTCTTCCAGTGTCCGAAGATAGCTATTGCCCCCAACGGTAAAGCCATCCCCCAGGCGATGCCCGCGCCGTTCTGGACAAACCAACCCGGAACTAGCAGACGAAGCGCGATTATCAGCGTCAGGGCTGACAAAGTAAGTGTTATCGTTAGCCATTTTTGACGGGCTATTAACGAATTGCGGGTTATTGAGAAAAGGTGGGAAAGATTGAGATATAGCAAGGCTACTACTAAAGCCGCGCCGCCCATCAGGGCTAAAGGTGGCAAAACCAGGCCGAACCGCCCCGCACGAGGCTGGATATAGACCTGATTAACTACCAAACCCAAAGTGCGCGGGTCGCCCTGGGGCTGATAGACCTCGCTGCCAATGGTCAAGCTGAAGGGTTTGAGGCTAAGGCGCGGGGTTGGCCCGGTGGCCTCGAAGGTTAAAAGGCCGCTTTCCGAGGGCGGTTGGCTGGCAGCGGACGGGCTAAGTCCAAAATCGGTGCGGGAACTACCAGTTGCCAGAAAAGCAGCGGGCGGCTTGCCATCGGGACGCGGGGCAGTTGCTACCAGTCCAATCCGACTGGGCCAACCCACTTCCGGCAAGCGGACTTCGGCCTGCTGGTCTATCGTCCAGCGAAAGCTAAAACGCGGATTTTGCTCGCGCTCGCCGAAGCCGCGCATTATCGCCCAATCATCGCTGCTCGTACCGATATTCAGGGTATAGGTAAAAGGAACTTGCCAGACGATTGCCAGCCCAAACAGCGCCAAAATAAAAACCGCCCCGGCCCGCCAGCTAACCGGAGCAGCTTTTATGCGGCCTGAGATAGCGTATGATTTTAGCCTATCGGGTGGTTTTGAAGCCGGTTTATGCTCGGTTTGCATCCCTAAAATCTAAAATCTAAAATCGAATCCAGGTTTACCTAGATTTACAAGTGAAAATCCTAATTTTATATTATCAGTCGCAACGCAGCAAGGACTCCCTTTTGCATCAAATCGAGGCTCATGCTAGGGCCAGGCTTGCCTAATTTGTTTGTCCCGCCGTCTGGTTCGGGCAAGGCCATTTTAGCCGCCAGTTCGGGATGAGCCGGTAAATGGATAAAGCCAGATTTTGGCCCGTCTTGACCCAGTTGTCCGGCCCGGTGGAGCGCGAGGTAGAGCAGCATATTGCAAAGATGGGTTCCGGCGTGGTCGGAAAGATTGGCCGGAATACCCCTTTCCAGCAAGCTCTGGATGACCATTTTAAGTGGCAACGGGCTGAAATAGGCGGCTGGCCCATCTGGGACAATTGAACCGCACGGGGTGTGTCCGCCGTTATCGGGACTGCCAATTTCAATCCAGTTATGGCCTATACGTTCCAGCCGCAAGCTATTTTCGCCAAATGCCAGTCCTAGTCCTACACAAATACTCGGCTGATACTTGTCCCATAATTCACTCAGCACGCCCGGCATTTTCTGGCTATCTACCGGCAAAATTGCCCCTCGCACGATATAACCCTTGCCCAATTCTTGCCCATCCAACTGGCGGGCAATAATCCCCGATGGGTTATCGCTAAAGCGGTCAAACGGCTCGTAGCCGGTCAATAATAGTGTTTTGGTCATGTCTTTCGGTAGATCTGAAATCTAAAATCTGAAATCTGAAATCGAAGGTCAGAAAAGTATCGAGGGCTGAGTTCCTAATCGTAAATCGCGGCCTCGCCCCCTTTGGGGGTAAATCCCTGACCTCAGTCCTCAGTTCTCAGTCCTCAATACTCCACATCCGCGATATGCCAGGTGGCAATTTCGGCCCACAGCTTGACCCCGGCTACGTGGTCTTCGTTTACCCCATAGCGTTTCACGGCCTCGCGGTCTTCCATATCGGCAATCAGGGCAAAGTCGTAGGCGATAGGCCGCTCGGAATAATTGCGCCCGGTAAAGAAACCTTTAATTTCAGGGACTTGATGTTCCAGAGCTACCAAAGCTTCTTCTGCTGCCACTGCTCGCGGGTCAGTCCAGCCGATACCCTCTTTGAACTTGAACAACACGATATGTTTTACCATTTTCGCTCCTTTTGGCAGTGGTCAGAGGTCAGAAAATACAGGACGGAAGACGGAAGAAATCCGGCGAGTAGTTAGCATTTCAACTCAAAACTCAAAACTATTTTACTGACCACTGACCACTGACCACTGACCACTCCCACTAATACTGCTTCGGCGGCTTCTTTTCGTCTTTGGGTTTGGGTGGCTTTTTCTTTTCTGGTTTAGGTTTATTACCTTTGAGATGTGTTGACATAACAATTCCTTTCTGTTAGCGTACTAGCAGGAAATAGAGCAAGGCGGCTACCCCTGCCCCAACCCCCGAACTAATAAAATTTACCGCGTCATTATCCATAAAGGGCAGACCGCGCAAAAACTCATTTTTCTGTCCGGTGCGGGCGACCTTCTTTTCGGTTTCCTGTCCGGTATCGGCGTTGGTATACATGGCCTGAACAGTTGCCCCTAACAGGCTGTCCGCCAGTGAACCGAGCAAGCCCGCAACCAACCCAACCGGGATAACCCACCAGTAGGCCAGCCAGTTGAAACCGCTCTCGAAGAGCGCCCGCGCTCCCAGCAATAGCCAGACCGTCAGGCCAATCACCAGCCCGCCCAGGGCCGTTGCTGCCGTCCCCAGCGGCGATACTCCGCCACTTGTGCCGGGTGTGACCACTTTGCCGGTGGTAATCAGGCGAGGTGGGCGGCGGTTCAAAACCCCTAACTCGGTGGCCCAGGTATCACCGTTGACTGTCGCCATTGTGCCGACAAAGGCCGCAAAAATCCAGAGCTGTTCCGGGTAGAGGAAGAAAAAGACCGCCAGGACTGCCGCCAGCCCACCGTTTGCCAGGGTCTGCCCGATGTCGCGGCGACTGCCCTTGTCGAATTTATCCCCGGCGAGCTTTAGCTTTTGACGCTCCTTGAACTTGGATAAAACCGTGCTGTAGACAAAAAAGGCGATTAAAGTAAGCCCCAAAACCCAGCCGCCAAAACCGAATATCAGCGTCCCGGTCAGCATCGCGCCCATCACCCCGCTAAACGAAAGCGACCCGCGCTGATAAGCCAGAGCGCCGATAGCGGTACTGAGAAAAAGCCCGATGAGTAAACGCGGCGCATCTACCGCCCAACTGGTCAGGGCGAAAAGGGCCATGCTTGTGCCAATCGGCACAAAGATATTGTCCAGACCGTGCAGGGCAATCGCTTCCAGCATAGTCGCCAGGGCTGCCAGCAGTACCGCGAAAGCTACGACCTTGAAGCCGTCCAATCCGGTATTCATTAAGGCCAGCACCGTCCCGATTGCCGCCAGACTAAATCCGAACATGGCGGCGCTGCCCTCATAGCTGCGGCGGTGCTGCCGGATGAAATAAAAGTGCTGTCCGAACTTGCGCCCGATAATCGAAGCAAAGGCATCGCCCCAGGTCATCGCCATAATGCCACAGGCGGCAATCCAGAATTGACCACGCGGCCAAAAGCAGCTCAATAAAACGGTGATAGACACCACAAAATAGACCGTACCGGGCGAGCTATCCGACAAATCCATGGCCTTAATCAGCTTGAATTTGTACGAAACGTAATTGAAGGCGATAAAGGTCGCAATTGGGAAAACGCCCCAATACCAGGTATCAAACAGCCCGTATAGGCCAAAAATCCACATGCCCGCTCCGATATGCACCACCTTGCGGGTAAAATCCTGGGGCAACTTGAGCTGGATTTGGACTGCCGTAGTCAGGCCCAGTAAGCTGAACGAATAAACGTAGGTGACAATTAGACCGATGAGGTCACGGTCGGTCATCTTTGGCCTCCCCTTTGCTAATCCATCCTTTTGCGATTACCGATGGATAATTTCTGCTC
This sequence comes from Chloroflexia bacterium, assembly GCA_038245615.1. Taxonomy (GTDB): domain Bacteria; phylum Chloroflexota; class Chloroflexia; order Chloroheliales; family Chloroheliaceae; genus 54-19. The sequence goes on from JBBRSG010000166.1 coordinate 5,983, forward strand.
AAACCCTTCTTTTTAATATCAGGACTTTCGCTCAGTTGAAATTCTCTAAGGTGGCAGAAGTTTTGCCATACCCCCAAAAACAGGGTTTATATTTTCCGGGCTGAAGCCCGTTACAAACGAAAGTCCTAAGTATTTAGCATAGTATTTTAGCACGCTTGGTCGGGCAAACTTCTGGTAAGACAACCCCTTCAGATTGACCCTGGCAGCCTTTGGTGTGGTTATATGTTACCATAAAATCGGGTTAGCTACTAGCGGCTAGTCAGGGGCGTAATTAAAAGATTTGTAAATTTTATCGAAGGCAAGGTGATTGTAACCGCCTGGGTCGGGCCGCTCTGCCCCGCCGCGAAACCAAAGCGCCCGCCCAGTCGGGCCGGAGGTGGAGTCTTGCTGCCGGGCCGCAAGAAAATGGATTGCAAAAGATTATTGTTGGCCCGTAGCCGGATATAATCGGTGGTAGCTTCCAGCGACAGCCGTAGATTGCTACTAGAGGTAGCATTCAGGGCGGCATCTTGACTCCATTCGACCAGGGTCAGCCAGTTCGAGCCACTGCGCTTGAACAGCCCATAGCGATTGCCAGCTATCAGCCAGCTATAATAATCGTCCCCGGCCTGTTGCCAGAAAACCAGGCCGTAATAAAAATTGGCCCTACTCGCGCCGGGCGTGACCGTCACCTCGGCCCGGAATTCCTCAAAGCTGCGGTTTAGATAAGTATTCCAGTTGATTTGCCCCGCTGGGCCGGGAACCAAGTAGCCTGATGGCTGCCCGTCTGCGTCATAGTACCCCAGACCGTTATTAGGTAAGCCACTGGCGGCATTTCTGAACGTATCCTCAAAAGCTGGCCCGGCGGGAGTCGCCCCCAGCAAATCCACTGCCCCATTGCGGGCATTTTCCTCCGGGCCTAATTGCGCCCGACCACAGCCGGTAATCGGGTTGCGGCCCGGTTCACCCAGGCTAAAGGCGTTGCGGCATAGATAAAGCGCCACCTGGTCGGCAGTCAACCGCTCGCGGTCTGCACTCCAGACCAGGGCCGCCGCCCCCGAAACCTGGGGGGCGGCGGCGCTAGTTCCGGCAAAAGGCTGCTTGAAAACCTGACTACCGACCCCGCTGGGAGCCATCAATTCGGGCTTGTTGCGTTTATCCTGGGTCGGGCCACGCGAGCTATAGCCCTCAACTTTATCGTCTTTCCAGGCGGTTGCCCCGACACTCAAGGCCCGTCGCGCATCGCCGGGGGTTGCCAGACTCCCTTCGGCGGTGGCTTCTTCCAGCCGCGAATTATAGGCGAATAGGTGAAACCGCAGATTGGGGGTAGCAACCGGGCCATTCTGTTTGACCTGGATATAATAAACCTGACCGGGAGTGGGTCGGAATGGGGCTAACTCGCTAGGTGGCTTGGGACTTTTGCCCGCACCCTGCTCGTTGCGGGAACTGACCAGCGGTTGCATTTTGCTGTCCAGAATATACAGGTCTAAATTACTCAGGGGCGCATCCCAGCGTTCCTCCCAGCGCAAGGCCACCCACGACGATACCGCCTCGGCGGTCAGTTTCAGGGTAGTGCGCCCCGGCCCAAACTGATGAAAGCCGTCCGGGTCGGGGGTAAAGGTTTTGAGGTAGTGAGCCTCGCCATAATTCCCCGCCGAAACTATTGGTAAAATCCCCCGTGAGCGGGCTTCGTCCAATATTTCGTCCATTTTGCCGGTGCCGTCACCCGGAAAAATCCCACCCCAGCCCAACGAGATTTGCAGAATCTGGACTTTTTGCTCTATCAGGTAGCGGACGGCGTTGGTAAAGCCGATTTCATCTTCAATCGGGGTCAGTAGCAAGGCCGCGTCGGGCGCAATCGAATGGACGATTTCGGCGACGGCCACCCCGTGTAATTCGCTCCCCTCGCCGTTGCCCAGCAAAAAGGATTTGAACTGTACCTGGCTGGCGGACGGCAAGGCCGTGCCAAGATAATTGCGATAGCCCGCAAAACCGCCGTCTATAATCCCGACTTTTATGCCGCGCCCGCTAAATCCGGCGTTTTGCCATCGGTCTGCTCCAATTATTTTGATACCTTCGTTTTTGATACCCTCCTCTTTTATCGCCGCTTTGCTAACTTCATTCAGGCTGATAGTCGTCCTGAAATCCGCAAGCGGCGGGCGCAACAAAAACTTGAGTTCCTTGACTTCTTTGAAGGCGGCTAGTTCCTGAAAGAAATTGCGTTTGTCGGCGCTGCTGACATATCCAGTCAGTCGGGTAAGCTCCACTACCACCCCCAATCGCTCATCGGCGCTGGAATATACCTCGCCACCCATTTTTTTAATCTGGGCGGCAATCGGAGCGGCGGCGGCACTGGAAGAAAGCGTCAGGCTAAAGCGCACCCGGTCGGCATCATCCAGCAGCCCGGTATTGCGGGCATAGTCGCGGGCGGCCTGAATCCCGCCAGCCTGATATGCTACCAGCAAATCCCGTAAAATTGTGTCTATTTTGGCGGCTTCCTGAGCCGGGTTGGGGGTCGGAGTACTGGTTGGGGGGTTGCCGTCACAGCCCGCCAATAGCAAACTGAACAACAAGCAAAAAGCTAAGGTCAGGTGGGTTAGAGATAAATAGCGGCGGTAGTGACCGATTTCCACCGATTTGCCTTCCTGGACATGATTACTTGAGGGTCAAATATAAGGCCGCGCTATCCTGGCGCAAATCTATGCGGGGGTCGTAGAGGATTTTGCCGGGGCGGATAGAAAACGAGTAATTCAGGGTAGTGAGTTTCGTTCCGGTTTTCTTCTGGACTTCTACCCGATAATCGCCGTTACTCAGCCCCAAACTGAGGTCAAATGCCCGGCTTTTTTCGGTCATATCCTGCATATCGGTGGTCGGGGCATCGGCTTCTTTGTACATTCTAACCCGATAGGTGGAATTATTGTCAAAGTCGGTCAAGAAAATCTGAACCTGGCGCAATCGGCTGGGGTCGCCTTGCAAAGGTTCTTCTTTCAGGGCCGAAATATCGGTCTGTTCGGTCTGACGGCTGGCTGACGGCGGAGTATTTGGCGGTAAGGCGGCTACGGCATTAGCGGCGCGGGCTACCGGGGAGCTATTGCTCGAACCCGGCAGCGGAGTCGCAGTTGCGGGCGGCGCAACCACCGTAGTGGCGGCAGGGGCGGTAGCGGTTCGGGCGGTGACAGTACCGAGGGTTACGGTGGGAGTGGGTATAGCCGGACTGGGAACCGCCGTAGAATTACTAGTGCCGTTTGAGCCGCCCAGCAGCACCACCCCGATAACTATCGCCGCGATTACCAGCGCCAGGATAATCAAACCGATAATCAAGCCACTGCCACCCGGTTTTGGTTTATCGAGATTCGGGGCCTGCATCGGGCGGGTGGTCTGGGTATCGAGGCCCACCGGGGCGGCGTTACGAGTAGTAGTTTGCTGGGTGATAGAACTGGGTGGGGGCGGAGGCGGTTTCATCGCCGGAATAGTCCCGGTCACTTGATTAAAAATAGTATCATAGCGGGCTTCCCGCTCGTTCAAGATGGGTTGTAAAGTGTCGCCCAATTCCTCGACCCGGATGAGCATCACGCCGACGGCGCCGTTGATCAGCATCGCCATGACGATGAGCACCAGGCCCACGTCGATCTGTTTGGGGCCCATGTCGCGGAAATGAAAGAAAATGGTGTTGACGGTGCTCACGAAGATGAACACCGCCGCCAGCAGGATCATCCCGCCTTCAAAGCCGGCGGAGACGAATTCGACCTTGCCGTGCCCGTAAGGGTGATTTTCGTCCGGCGGCAGGTGGGCGATCGCCAGCGCCCATAGCGCCACCAGGGAGGCCATGACATTGACGATGCTCTCGACCGCGTCGGAAAAAATCGCCGCCGACCCGGTAAGGTAATAGGCGACGAACTTGATCGTCAGGAGGACGATTCCGACGACCACGGACACGCCAACGGCGTTCAGCTCGGGTCGGGGGATGCGGCGAATGGCGTGGATCATCGGGGCTGGTATTGTGGCGATCCCTGATCGGCTGGCAAACGGTTCGTCGCGCCGCGCCAGATTGGTTTGTCTAGCACCCCGGAAATCTGCTATACTGTCCCGCCCGACGCACTTCAACCGCCGCGTCGGGATTGGGCTGGCTAGATGGAAAGGGCCGAGCGGATATGAAACGCTGATCGATCGCCGAACCGTACGTGGAGCCGCTTGCGGCTTTGCCCGAGCAGCCATTTCATCTTGTCCGTCGCGCCCAAGACCCAATCGACACTGACCCGACCTGCAGCAAGCGCTTCTGATGTTTCTCACGACCTGTCCGTCAGCCGCAGCAGGGTGTTCCCGAACCACACAACTGTCATGACCCAGCGAAAACTTTCCAAGAACGGTCTTCCGCCTGCCCAGGGCCTTTATCTGCCGGAGTTCGAGAAGGACGCGTGCGGCGTCGGCTTCGTGGCGAACAAGAAGGGCAAGCCCTCGCACA
>JBBRSG010000167.1:0-10388 GCA_038245615.1 Chloroflexia bacterium
AACCCTCTTAAATCAGAAACTTTAAATAACAGCGACCCCATCCATCTTGGAGTAGTAACATATTCGTCTGGTTTTTTGCCGTCTTTCTCAATTAGCTGTTTAAGGTCAACCGACATTCCGCCATTCTTTCCGGTCGAGGCTCTATAAGCCATAGATGAAATTCTAAAACTTCCATCTGGATTCTGTGATATAAAGTAATCTGAGATGCGCCGTATGACCTCGTCTTCGTCTTTTATTTCGTCGTGGTCGTGAGGCAAAACAGAACCATCACTATCACGCGGCGGCGGTATCAATAGAACGCTCCTTAAGATTTTTAATAGCACGTGCTACTTCGGTAAAATCCATCGTTAAGTCGAATTCTATGCCTTCGGGCGAAGATTTTGCATCCAGTATCCAGGCACGAACTTTATAAGGCGCTAGAATGTGTAGCTCAATTTCAACCGAATGGGTATGCCACTCTATTTGAAGATCGCCACTAACTCCTGGTACAATTTGGGGAGCAGGAACATCAGGAGAATAAATTTTCTGTAAAAGATTTAGGGCAAAGTAAGCATTTTCCAGACTTACAGGTTGCCCATTATAACCATCCCAACCTAGTGACAATCTTATAAGTTTTTCAAGTCGGGAAATAGAGTTCGACTTCCAATCATAATTTGGTTCAGAAATAATAAGTCTCGCATTTGGGATATTTAGTGAACGCATATTAAAACTAGCGTTACTTAAAGAAGAAGGTGTTTCTGAAAATACCGATGTTGAAAGCATTATTTTCTCCCCCATTTCTCGTGGGCAAAATCGGTGGTTATTTCATCAAAGCTCTTCACAAGAATTTCTCGGCCCTCTTTAATAAAGTTAATTGCAGAGACAATACTTGGTTCCTGGGGCGCACCTCTAACAGTAATATTCAGAACTATGATAGGTCGCTCACTTTTGTTGATGGCGGTACTGCTTTCACAAATCAATCTACCTCTAGGTTTCCCATCTTTATCTTTGATAATCTTTCTATACACAAATGTAAAGTTATCAGGATTGATATTATCAAGATGGAGCAAACGAATCCAACTGTCAATATTATCACCCGGTTTTTCAGTGAGAAGAATATGATTGACATACGTCAATTCACATTGGTTTATTTCTAATTTTGTAGAACCAAAACTTGTAAAATATTCCTCAAGCCGCTTTAGCTCATCTTCAAATTTGACAATCATGTTCTCGAAACGTGGATAACGCTTCGTTTCATCCCCAACTTTTCGCCAGTTATGCAAAAGACGGTCTTGTTGAAACTGAATAAGCTCATCTTCGGCTTCTGAAAGAAACCAAAAACGGTCGTGGGTAGGCTCTAAAATACCAAAGCTAATTTCTGGACCTTGTGGTAAACCAAATGTTTCAAATATCGGTGGCAGCGGCGGCTGCTCTTTTACTTTTGGAAAATCTTGCCGGAAAAGTTCCCATACCTCTTTGGCATAAATTTGCTGGTAGCCGCCGGGTGGAGCAAATTGCATTCCCAGCACTACTTCAGTTAGAGGCGGATTTTCATAATCCGGTAAGTGCGGCGGTCTGCTCATAATATTCCCCTCCCATAAATATTATAGCCGAGAATAGTTGATTTGTACAAGACTTTTATCTCACAAATCACTAAAAGCACCATGTTATAAGCAGAAACAACCCTCCAATGAATTTTAACTCATTATTCCGCATATATCCGGTTCAGATATAGGAGGGTTAAAAGTTAAAATTTATCGGAAGGTTGCAGCCACCTAAAGTCTTTAGTAACGAGGGTTATAATTCCTATAATTATAGATTGCCGCGCTGGGCCTGGTCTGCTTCGATGGCCTCGAATAGAGCCTTAAAATTGCCTTTGCCAAACGAGCGGGAGTGATGGCGCTGGATAATTTCAAAGAAGAAGGTCGGGCGGTCAGCGATAGGCCGGGTGAAGGTCTGCACCAGATAGCCCTCGTCGTCGCAGTCCACCAACAACCGCAGGCGGCGGATTTCGGATAACGACTCTTTGATATTGTGGCCTACCCGCTGCTCCAACTCGTCATAATAGCTATCGGGGACGCTGATAAAGTCCACTCCCCGCGCCTTGAGTTCTTCGACGGTCTTGAGGATATTGCCAGTCGAGAGCGCGATATGCTGGATGCCCGGCCCGCGATAAAAATCGAGATATTCTTCAATCTGGCTCTTGCGGCGACCCTGGGCTGGTTCGTTAATCGGCAACTTGATGCGCCCGTTCCCGTTCTGCATCACTTTGCTCATCAGGGCGGTATATTCGGTGGAAATATCCTTGTCGTCAAAGCTCAAAAGCTGGCTGAAACCCAACACCTCGCGGTAAAAACTGACCCAGTGGTTCATTTCGCCCCAACCGACGTTAGATACAGCGTGGTCAATCGCCGCCAGTCCGACACTTTCGGCCTCAACCTGACCAGTGAGCGGTTGGAAACCGGGCAGAAACGTCCCGACATAATCGCTGCGCTGGATAAAAGAATGGGTGGTATCGCCATACATTGCAATCGTGGCCTGACGGACGCTACCGTAAGCATCCTGGGTAGTAATCGGAGGCAACACCCCTTTAGCCCCTCGCGCCACGACCTCGGCATAGACCAAATCCACATCGTCCACCACGAAACAAATGTCTTTTACCCCGTCGCCGTGCTGCCGAACTTCCTCGGCAATCGGGCTATCCGGGTTGAGCGCCCCGGTCATCACAAAAGTAATCTTGTTTTGGCGCAGGGCAAAGCTGGTGACATCGCGGGAGCCAGTTTCAAGGCCCTTATAGGCAATCGGCTGGAAGCCAAAAACCGAGCGGTAGAACTGGGCGGCTTGCCGAGCGTTGCCCACATAAAACTCAATATGGTCAATCCGCTGAATCGGCAGAAAATCGCGGCCCGCTTTAGTCCCTAAAATTTCACTCGTCATTGACATGTTTTTGCTCCCTCGTTTGAAAAGTGGTCAGTGTCCAGTGTCCAGTGGTCAGTAAGCTAGTTTTGAGTTAAAATGCCACGCCCCAACCATATTTCGCCGCCCACCGTTATTTATTGCCTTAGCTCTAGTTTCAGATTTTAGATTTTGATTTCTTGGCGTTTTGTTACTCAGTGATAGTAGTAACATAATTAGATTATAAACGCTTTTCTCACATAATGCAATAGCAAACCGCAAATTCCTCATAATATAAGAATTAACCCGGTTGGTCGAATCGGGCTGGGCGTGGTAAACTAAGGTAGGCTATTTGAAGGCGGCCCGTTTAATCCAGGCCGCTTTTTGTTTGGAAGTTTTTTCAAGGCTCGAATCTTTAGCGCATTTAATGGCCCTCAAGCTAAAAAAAGGAGTTTTGGGATACTTCTTCTTTTACACTAGGCTACTTGAGCTAGATAAGCTGGACCAGAAAAGAAGGAGAATTCGATTATGACTGTCACTGCAATTGTCGGGGCGCAATGGGGCGATGAGGGTAAAGGGAAATTTGTAGACCTTCTGGCGGAAAATGCCGATTTGGTCATCCGCTTTAACGGCGGCAATAACGCCGGACACACGATTGTCAACCAGTTTGGGACGTTTAAGCTGCACCTGATACCCAGCGGGGCGTTTCATCCCCAGGCGACCTGCATCATCGGGCCAGGGGTAGTGATGGATTTAATCGGGCTGGTCGAAGAATTGCGCGAGTTCGAGGCTTCGGGGATAGATTTCAAGGGCCGCTTCTTTATTTCGCCGCGCTGTCACCTGATTCTCCCCTATCACCGGGCGCTAGACCGGCTCTACGAAGAGGCCAAAGGCCGCCTGAGTATTGGCACCACCGGACGCGGTATCGGCCCAGCCTACGCTGACAAAGCCGGGTACAACGGCATCCGGCTGGCGGATTTGGCCCGACCAAGCCTGTTTATCGAAAAGCTGGGGCTGCAAGTTTCAATCAAAAATCGGATTATCGCGGCCCTGGGCGGCGAAACCCTGAGCGCCGACCAGATTGCCCGCCAGTATCTCGAGTACTACAACTATATTCAACCCTACGTCCGCGAAACCTTCGGGCTGGTGCAGGATAGCATCAAAAACGGCAAAAATATCCTGCTGGAAGGGGCGCAAGCTGCCTTGCTGGACACCGATTGGGGCGGCTATCCCTTCGTGACCGCCAGTACTACTCTGGTTTCGGCGGCAACTGCCGGGGCGGGGGTCCCGATGCGAGCGGTGGAGCGAATAATCGGGGTGGCAAAAGCCTACACGACACGGGTCGGCAATGGCCCGTTCCCAACTGAATTGACCGAGGCTACTGGCGAACATATTCGGCGCAACGGGGCGGAGTTTGGTACGACCACCGGACGACCACGCCGTTGCGGGTGGTTCGATGCCGATGCCGTCCGCTTTGCCGCCGCCCTCAACGGCTTGACCGAAATCGCTTTGACCAAGCTGGATGTTTTCGATGATTTCGAGACTATTCGGCTGGCGACCAGCTACGACTGGCATGGACAGCCTGCCAATTATTATGATGGCGATGCTATATTTCTGGAAGAATGTCGCCCGGTCTATGAGGATTGGGCGGGCTGGCAGCAATCCATCAAAGCCTCTCGCCGAGTCGAAGAACTGCCTGAAAACGCCCGGCGCTATATCCGTCGCCTGGAAGAAGTGGTCGGACTACCCGTTACATACATCGGGGTCGGCCCGGACCGAGAAGAAACTATCGCGGTGTAGGGAGATAAATCAAAAGTCTGAAATCTGAAATCGAAGATCTGAAATCTAAAAAGGGTTAAGTGCTAAATTAGACTTCCAATCTCTAACCTTTGATTTTAGATTTTAGATTATCGCTCTTCCGGCGGTTTGGAGATAGCCCGGAGGGAAATCGTGCGGCTGCGGGGGTTGGGAGGCGGCAGGTCAGGCATCGCACCGGGAGCGCGTTTGGCGGCTTCGTTCAGACTGCGCGGGCTACTCTGCAAGACAGTATTATCGTCCAGCCATTGCCGCGAAAAATCGTGCTGCTCACTAAGTTCCGGCAAAGACAAAATCATCTGGTGCATCAGGGTCGCCATCTTGAGAGTATCGAGCATCATATCATCGGGCAGAGCGCGACCACTTGCCGCCAGGTAATTGCGAAACTGAAAAACATTCTTATCCCGCAAAATCGCAATCAGCTCAGTGTTATAGTTATGGATGGCGGTTTCACCCTGGGCCGCATCACGGGGCTTGACTACCGTCACGCGCCATCGTTTGTTGTCCCGTTCCGGGGCGGGCTGATGTGGATCGCTCATAATATAAAGATTAGAGGTTGAGGAAGAAGCAAAAGCTAATCCCAACCCCTCTAATTACCTTTTCTTGGAAAACATCCAGTAGCCGTACTGGGCCAGACTCTCTTCGAGGCCCATCTCGACCATCTTCTTTTTGTCGCCAGTCCGAAGGGCTTTCAGTTCCTCGAAGGTCAGCTCATATTTTGCCAACACCTCGTCCGGCTCCATAACCAGGCTGTGACGAAAAATTTCGTCCCCCATCGCAATATAGATAATCTCTTTCATTACGAATACGCTCATGCTCGCAATGCTCCTCTTTTTAGGGCTGAAGGCTGACTAATCCTAATCAGCTTACAGCCACACTTCTCTCAAAATGGTCAGCCGGGCTTTTTTCGGTAAGGTACAACATTGTAAATTATAGCACAAATCCCGCTGTAAGTGATTTACAAAGTTGGTAGTGTTCGGGACTTCAGGGATAATTTTCAGGATTTTCTACCTTATTAGTGGCTACATAAGCTCTTAGCCAGTTTGCACCTTTTTCCGACACATATAATTTTATAAGCATACTGGCCCTGGCATTTTAATTCAAAACTCAAAACGACCCTGTAAATCCTGGGTATCCCTGTCACAGATTAAATTACGGCTGAAAATGATCGTAAAAGAAGGTATCGAGCAAGGTTTTGCCAATGTAGCAAACCAAAATCGCAATCACAATCGGATTTTTCCAGTTCTGGAAGGGATTGGGGAAGACGGCAGGTGGAATGACATAAAAGAGCCAGGCCAACGCCACCCCCGCGACCAATTTGAGCAACGCCGCGAAATAGCGCAGCCAATTAATTCGGCGGCGAGGAGCAAACCGCTGTACCCATTCCGCCTCGACTACGGTATCAGAGACGGGTGCGGCCTTCCCCGGATGGGCCAAACCTTGAGTCTGCCCAAAGGTCAGGGCGGGTTCTTCTACCAGCACAATTTCGCCGGGCAATGGGTCAGACTTTTCGGTCATAATTTACGCCTTTGGGTTAAAACCCTAAACCAGAGAATATCAGGTTTTGATAAAACCCGATATTCCCTATCAGAAATCACATTTGGCTCTCAATCCATTTTTCGAGGGCCGGGCCGCTCTCGAAGCTGGCAATCATAGCATAGCGGGTATTTGGCCCGGCGTGATATGCCCCGTGAAAGAGATATTCCGAATCCACCACCGCCTGAGAATATTTCGGCAACGGCAATTGTACCTCAGATTTAGCATCCAGGTCGTTCTCACGCAGCACCAGACAGCTATTCGGGTCGTCGGTTAATTCCAGCCAGACTCGCACCACCCAACCCGTACCTTCCTTGTTCAGGCGGTTATTGTCGTCCAGGTGCAACCCCCAGCGACACTCGCGCAGCGAATTAGGCTCCATCCGCAAAAGCTGCACCCGCCCGTAATTGGCCTGCACCGACTCGACCCACTGCTTGAGAACCGGGGCTTTTTCCGAATTGGGTGTCCAGACTCCATCCTTGTCAGTCTTGCCATAGTCCCAAAAACCGCGCAGGATATTCTCGCCATTGGGCGAAGTAATCGGGGCAAAAAAGGTGGTCGGGTCGCTGGGATAAGTCGTATATTCCAGGTCGAGCCATTCCGACGAAGGAATCTCCGGGCCGGAATATTTTTTCAGTTGCAAATATCCGCCGTTCTTCTCCAAAAGCGGCATCCGATAATGGTTAGTCTTGCCCTGGCGGACATAAGGCTTCCGCAGCCCCACTTTACGAAACAACAGCTTGGTATAATCGTTCTTGAGAACCGGGTCAAGCATTTTTACATTTTTGCGTACCGGGTCTAATACACTCACGGTTAAAGTCCTTTCTTTTACATCCCTGACTATGCTAATTCTTGTTTGCTAATTCTTCTTACTATTTCTTATTTACCAGCGTCGGGAATTTATATTCTAATATTTCTTTGACGGCAGGCACGGCGTAGGTCGAACCTTCGTTGCCGATGTCACCGGAGTCAATCATTACCGTTACCGCGATTTCGGGATTATCATAAGGCGCAAAAGCGGTGAACCAGGCACGGGTAGCGCGAGCATCGTTGTTATCCTTATCCTTACCGATAACTTCGCCATACTCGGCGGTGCCAGTTTTTCCGGCAACTTTCAGGCGACCCATTTTCCCGCTCATTTCGCGGTTAGCCGTTCCCTGCGGCCCAGTCACTTGCAGCATCCCCTCCCGCACCAGTTGTAACACCCCCGGTGTCAGTACAAAATCGGTAGTAATGGTCTTGGTGTTATCATCAGGATTGACAATCGTCCACGGCACCTTATCTTTAGTCACATCGCGAATAACTTTGGGCTGCAACCCCTCGATTTCCTTGCCATCCGGGTCTTTAATCTGGCGCACCAGTTTGGGACGCAGCAATTTACCGCCATTGGCAAAGGCGGCGGTTATCATATTAATCTGCAAAGGAGTCATTTCAACATCGCCCTGACCAATCGCGGTGGTCATCGTTTCACCGATAGACCAGAGCTTGGTATGCGGGCCGGGGAGAGTACCTTTATATTCACTCTCGATTTCCAGCCCGGTTTTTTCGCCCATTCCAAAAAGCTTCATGTAGCCGTTGAGCAAGTTAATCCCCAACCCCTGAAAATAAGCCGGTATCTTGCTATTGGGCTGATAATAGCGGCTACGTCCATAAAACTCGCTGGTTTCGTCGGGGACGGCGGCATTATAGAAGTAAATGTCACAGCTTTGCTCGATGGCACTGCGAATATCCATCGTGCCGTGTTTGCCCCAGCACCGAAACTTCTGCTCGGTATTGGAGGTGGTCGGTACACTGATAAACTTGTCACAGACGAAAGTGGTATAGGGTGTAATCTTCTTTTCGTTCAGGGCCGCCGCCGCCGTAATGAGCTTGAAAGTTGAGCCAGGAGCATAGCGGGCATCAATCGCCCGGCTCACCTGCACCGCCTTCACCTCGTCTTCCATCTCCTTGATTTCTTCCGGCTTCCATTTATTGAGCGGCAGAGTATATAGGTTATTGTTGTAATAAGGAAAAGCCACCATTGCCAGCACTTCGCCGGTATTGACATCGCTTACAACCGCCGCCCCTTCTTTGACTTGCTTGGGCTTGCGGCTGTTGCGGAGGGCTTCATCAATCCACTTCTCCAGGGACTTGGCGACCTGCTCCTGTAAAGCCGTATCCAGGCTCAGGACGACGCTATAGCCAGGGAGCGGCGCATCGCTGACCCCTAGCACGTCCAAAATATGCCCGGTGCTACTAACTGATACTTCTTTGGCGGCTTTGCGTCCGCGCAGGAACTTCTCCATTGCCCCTTCAATGCCGGTCAAACCGATTTTATCGTCAATCGCATAGGGCTTGATTTTGCTGGACGGGTCTTGGGGGTTATTGGGGTTAATTTCAGGAGCAACTTCTTTATTAAATTTGTCCAATTGCTCTTGATTGCGAAAGCTGCCGGTATAGCCCAGGATATGAGCGTACAAGCGCGGGTCGGCATACTGGCGCTGGTAACTCATCTGCACCCCAACTCCTGGAAATTCTAGCCGCTTTTCCTCCAACAGCATCGCATCTTCTCGCGGTAAATCAGGCCAAACCACCACCGGCTGATATTCAGGGGTATAGAATTTGGCTTCCAGCATTTTGCGCTCGCCTTCGCTCAGGAAAAAGATGCCGGTCTTGAATTTGGTTCGTAAATAAGCGTAGCGGTCAAATAGCTCGGTAGAGTAACCTTCTTTGTCGTTGACTACCAGTAATTGTTTATCTGCATCATCATCCGCCAGTTTAGTCAGGCGTTTATCCCAATCGCGGGCGGCGGTGCTGGTCAAGGTTTCCAACTCGTTCAGAATCGAGTTGCGCTCCGGGTTAGTAAACCCGTTGGCCTTTCTAACTCCGTTGACCTGTTCAGGAATAAGCCCGATATAGTATCTCATCCCCAAAAAGCGGGCCAGATTATCATAAACTTCCTGGCGCTGCTTCCGAATTTCTTTTATTTCGTTATCATTTTTGCCAGTGCTAGGGTCGGGCAGATAATTGGCGGTAATGGTGACGGCATAGGTCACTTTATTGGAGATAAGTTTGGTTTTGCCAGTGCGATCATAGACCAAACCACGCGGCGCAGTATATGTAATTAGCCGGGTATCAATTGTGGTGGTCTTTTTGACGGTTTCGGTGCTAAAGCTTTCCTGCAAAGGCTTTTGCATGTCCCACAAACGCCAACCCAGCAAGGTCATGCCGCCGACCACCCCGACCCGCAAGAAATTCAAGCGGCTCAGGGTGCGAACCCCGCCGCCCCGCTCCGGGGCTACCGTCGAACCATCGCCAATCTGCTCTCTGGCTAATTTGTCTTCGTCTAGTTTTAGTACCATCTCTATTATACCCACTAGGGCCGGGGTAGCCTACCTCAAATCATTTGAAGAAAATCCACCGAGTCACAAACTGTCAGGTTCAATTCCCTGCTCCCGCAGTTTCTGGCGCATATCTGCCATCGCTTTTTGCTGGGCCTCAATTTGGCGCTCAGCGGCGAGACGGGCCTTTTGCTCAACTTCTTTCGCCGCTCGCTCGATTTTAACGTTAAGCTCGGCAGCTAGGCGGGCTTTTAGTTCAGCCTTTGCGGTGCGCTCGGCGGCTATTCGGCCTTGCCGTTCCGCTTCTTTGGCGGCTCGTTCTGTCGTCGCTCGCTGCTCTGCCGCCTGGGTCTGGGTCAAGCGCAATTGCCCTTCCCGGTCATATAGCCGCAAATCTGGCCCATCCCCCACCAGCCAGCTTGCCAGTTCGTCACTCCATAATCGTCCCTGCTCGTCCGGGTTCATCGCCACGGGAGTACCGTCTGCCAGGTAGCGCCAGCCCCGCAATCGTTCAATGTCGCTCACTCCTTCGCGGGGGTCGTAGGTATAGTATTCCTTTAGCCCTAACTCCCCGTAGTAAATCGGTTTCAGGGTGACATCTATCGTCCAGGTGCTGTCTGAGCAGATTTCGATTGCCACCGTTGGAGCGGGACGGTTAGGCTGGTTCATATTCCAGCTCTTGAGGTTGTTCTGCTCTCGTTTGCTCAACCTTACTCCCCGGAAGAAAACTACATCCGGGGCCACACTACTAAAGCTGTACTCCCGTCCGGTCTTGGGAGGTATGATTTCGAGGTTGCCGCTCACAAAATGGTCTATCAGCCCCAACATCTCTTTCAGTACACT
>JBBRSG010000168.1:0-10333 GCA_038245615.1 Chloroflexia bacterium
AACGCTAACCAGTATTGGCGATGGAGTAATTACCACCGATGTCGAAGGTAAAGTCGTTCTGGTAAACCCGGTTGCCGAAAAATTGACCGGTTGGACGCAGGTCGAGGCGGCCGGCAAGATGCTGGTTGAAATCTTCCATATTATTAGCGAGCGGACCGGCAAAGAAGTTGACAACCCAGTTAAAAAAGTATTGGAAACCGGGATGGTGCGGGGCTTAGCCAACCATACGATTTTGATTGCCCGCGAAGGTACCGCCCGTTCAATTGCCGATAGTGCCGCCCCTATTCGAGACACGGTTAGCGGCGAGGTCGCCGGGGTGGTATTGGTTTTCCGGGACGTAAGCGAACAACAGCAGTTAGAGGAAGAGTTACATAAGGCCCAAAAGCTGGAAAGCGTCGGGATTCTGGCCGGGGGTATCGCCCACGATTTTAACAATATTTTGATGATGATTGCCGGAAATCTGTGGTTGTCCAAAATGACCTTGAGTGAGGCTAACAACGAAATATGGACTTTACTGACCGAAGCGGAAGCAGCCGTTTTTCGGGCCAAAGATTTGACCCAGCAATTACTGACCTTCG
Source organism: Chloroflexia bacterium (assembly GCA_038245615.1). Lineage (GTDB taxonomy): Bacteria > Chloroflexota > Chloroflexia > Chloroheliales > Chloroheliaceae > 54-19. The sequence continues at coordinate 579 of JBBRSG010000168.1, forward strand.
CCCAGGGTGGCTCACCTGTCAAAAAGGTGGCTTCGCTCAAAACTTTGCTGGAAGAGTCGGTCAAGTTTGCTTTGCGTGGTTCTAATGTGCGGCCAGTCTTTAATTTCCCAAAAGGCCTATGGTTATCTGAGATAGATACCGGTCAGATTAACCAGGTTATTAATAACCTGGTGATTAATGCCGACCAAGCCATGCCGGAGGGTGGTATTTTGACCGTCAGCGCCGAAAATGTGCCATTTATGGAGCGGGTTCTACACGACCCGTTATCGGTTTCAGTACCTATCAAGGAAATTGATTATGTTAAAATAATTATACAAGATGAAGGTGTTGGTATTCCAACCAAAGCTCTGCCAAAAATATTTGACCCTTACTTTACCACTAAGCAAAAGGGGGGTGGTTTAGGGCTGGCAACCGTCTATTCAATTATTACTCGGCACGATGGTTTTATTACCGCAACCTCGCAAGCAGGGCGGGGAACCAGCTTTTTTATCTATTTACCAGCCGCCCACAATACTGAGGAAGCCGAAGAAGCTACCGAGAAGGTTTTGGAAAAAGGTAGCGGCGGCAAGCTACTAATTGTGGATGATGAGCAGCAAATTCTGGATGTGCTATATAAGTCGCTAACGGCGGTAGGTTATGAGGTAGTTTTGTCAGCAGATGGGGCCGATGCCATCGAATTTTACTGGCAAGCCATGCAAGCCGATCAACCTTTTGAGATAGTTATCCTGGACCTGACTATTCCGGGCGGGATGGGTGGTAAGGAAACGATGGCCCGTTTGCTCGAAATTAACCCGGCGGTTAAGGCCATCGTCGCCAGTGGTTATTCCAATGACCCAGTAATGGCCCAATACCCGGCTTATGGTTTCAAGGCGGCCTTATCCAAACCCTTCAAGTTTAACGAACTCCGTCGGACGATTGAAGAGGTTTTAGAGGATTAAATTTCTAGCGGCGATAGCGTTCAGGCGCCCCGGGGCGCCTGAACGTCTAACCCGATCCAAGGATAGACTGATTGTTTTGTGAAAATTTATTAGCCCCGGTGCGCTCAAACGTCGAACCATTTCCTATAATACCCTGCCTTAAACCGGGGCGCTGACCCGTTCTTCTTCTTCGACCGGGGTGGGTTGTTCGCGCAGGCTGCGAACCGGCGATAGCAGCACAAACAAAAAGGCCAAAGTCCCGCCGATAGCCCCGACCCACAAAGTCGGGCGTAGCCCGATGCTATCCCCCAAAAAGCCGCCAATCAAAGAACCAATCGGCATTGTCCCCCACACCATAAAGCGCATACTGGCGTTCATCCGGCCCTGAAGTCGGTGGGGAGTGATGGCTTGCCGCAAACTAACCTGATTAATGTTGTAGACGGTACCGCCAAAAATTGTAAGAGCGGAACCGAGGATTAAAAAGATGATAACCAGCCAAATCGGGCCATTAAGCAGGGGAATAAGTAGCCCGCCAATTCCCCCCAAGAAGGCCGTCCCGATAATTGTCCAGCCCAGGCCGAAACGCTGGGCGACGCGGTTGGCGACTAGCGCCCCTAAAATTCCACCAAAGCTGCCCACCCCAAAAATCAGGCCGAGAATTCCCGGCTCAAGCTTGAGTTCGCGGATAACATAAATCGTGAAAACGGCCTGTCCGATGTTGCTAAAAAGATTGCTACTGCCGGTACAGCCCGCAATCGAGCGCAGATAGCGGCTACCAAAAATTACCCCCAGCCCTTCCCCAATTTCGCGCCAGACATTTTTGGGAGTTTCGGTGACAACTTTGGGCGGCTCGGCTTTGTGAATCCAGCCGACAAACACCCCGGATACCAAAAAAGAAATCCCATCCACGATGATGGCAAACGGGGCAGTAATAAGTTGCACCAATACCCCTGCTATCCCCGGCCCGGCGACCTGGGCTAAACTGCGGGTAACTTCCAGCTTGCTATTACCCTCGACCAGTTGTTCGCGCTCAACCAGCGAGGGTAAGTAAGATTGGTAGGCTACATCAAAAAAGACCGTTAGTACCCCGATAAACAGGGCGATTACATATAATAAAGGCATACTCAGGATATTCAAGGCCGCCGCTATCGGGATTAGGCCCAGCAGCCCGGCTCGGCCCAGGTCGGCGGTGATTAGAATCGGGCGGCGGCGCAAGCGGTCTACCCACACTCCGGCAAAGAGACTCAAGAATAAAAACGGCGCAAATTCCACTGCCGCCAGAATACCCATTTCAGTGGGCGAAGCATTCAAGACCAGTACCCCGGTCAGGGGCAGCGCCAGAAAGGTGATTTGAGACCCAAAAACCGAGATTGTCTCGCCCGCCCACAACTTCATAAAGTCGGGATGTCGCCACAAGCCGCTAAATTTCGGACGCATTACTAGGCCTTTCTGTTTTTTTTAATTTTACCAGTTTTACCAATTTTTAATGCTTTTATAGCAAGTTGTAGCTTGATTGGCCTACTTTTGAGCTAAAAGTTAGCAATATTAGCTCAAACTTTGTGCAACTTGCTATAGGACTTTGGCTTAGTCCTCAGCTCACCGCTTTCTTCACAAGCACCCGGATCCTCGCCTCTTCGTCGGCGGTCAGCTCCGTCAGCGCGTAGGAGGTCGGCCACATGGCACCTTCGTCGAGGTTCGCCGTGTCGCTGAAACCGAGCGTCGCGTACCTCGTGTTGAACTTCTGCGCGCTTTGGAAGAAGCAGATGACCTTGCCGTCCTTGAGATAGGCGGGCATCCCGTACCAGGTTTTCGACGAGAGGACTGGCGCACTGGCTTTGATGATCTCATGGAGCCGCTTGGCCATGGCCCGCTCTGGTTCTGGCATCTCGGCGATCTTCGCGAGTATGTCGCTTTCCCCTTCCGCGTTGTTCTTGTTGGCGCGTGCTTCCGCCTTCATCTCTTTGGCACGCTCCTTCATCGCGGCTCGTTCCTCGTCTGTGAATCCCTTGGACTTCTTGTTGATCGCGGCAGTACTCTTGGCGGACTCCTGCGGGTCATTCTTTTCAGGTTGGCTCATAAAAACCTCCTCATATTGACTTGGGTTGGAAACCTCGCCGCAGTTCGACTGCGGACTCGTGCTATTCTATAGCAAGTTGTAGCTTCATTGGCCTACTTTTGAGCTAAAAAGTTAGCAATATCTTTAAGTTAAAGTCCTAACTTTAAGGAACGAAAGCCCTAAACTACGCTCTAAAATATTTAGAGCTTACCTGATTATATCATAAAACCGCTGACCCCTAACTGCTAACCTCGTTCTCTGTTCGCGCCAAAATATGCTATTATCTATCTTCTAACGTAACTATTCAGCCCTGTCATTCTGAGCGAAGCGAAGAATAAAGATTCTTCGCTTCGCTCAGAATGACAAATTCAAGGGAAGAGCTTTTTGAGAACCGAGCCGCGAGTTATTGTCGTTCCCAATAATTCCAAAATGGAGCAAATTGACCGGGTGCAGCCTCGCCCAACCGCGATTGGCAACCTGTGGTGGGTTGTGACAGGGCTGGCGCTTTTATATTTTTTGACCGCCCGACCTATCGCCGATAGCGAGGCGGCGAGTCGCAACTTGTTTGGGCTGGTGGCAGCCCTGGCAACCGAGCGCAGCGTGGCGATTGACCACTTTGTAACTTCGTCGAGTGGCGGCTTTCTGACGGCGAACAATCAAGCTTTCAATCTGGCCTATTTCGACGGGCATTATTTTAGCGATACTGCGCCGGGTAGCGCCATCCTGACCGTTCCCTTTTACCAGCTTGGGCGGCTGTTTGGGGCAGATGGGCCGGACGCTTTCGGGCTGGGTTTGGTAGCCTTGAGCGGGGCGGCGACGGTACTAATGATATATGCAGTAGCGCGACGGCTGGGGTCGTCGCGGGCTTCCTCGCGCTATGCCGCCCTGACCTTGGGGCTGGGGTCGGCCTTGTGGCGCGAGGCCGGACGATTCGGGCCGGGGGTTTTCAGCATGTTGCTACTTGGGTTGGCGCTCTGGCTGGCCTTGCCGCCTTTGCCCTGTAACGCCGAGGACGAAGGCGGCCCAAAACTCCGGGCTGGACGAGCGGTCTGGTTGGGGCTGGCGCTGGGTTTTGCCCCCGTAGTGGATTATCCCAACCTGCTATGGCTACCCCTTTTTGTGGTTTACCTCTTATTCAACCGCCCGGCGACCAAAGGCGGTTGGGCCGGACTTATCGGCGGTGGGTTGGTCGGAATTCTGCCTTTGGCGATTTACAATTGGGCGGCGGTGGGTAAACCCTGGGCTTTCACCTATGGCTTTTTGCTAAATGAGCCGCAAGCCAACACTTTTGGCGGGCAATTTCTGAGCTTGAATCTGGCCCGTTTGCGGGATGGCTTGTTTGGACCGGGCCGAGGCTTGCTTGGCCCGTTTGTTTTTCTGTTCGGTATCTGGGGTTTGATAGCCCTGTATGGGCAGCGCGGCAAACGCCGGGAAACCCTCTTTTTTGCGACGTTGATTGGAGCTATCCTGATAGTCGGGCTGTTTCGTCGCCCGCTTGGAGAGGGCAACCTGACCGCCGATTTTGTGGTGACGTTGCTAATTCCGCTCGTTTTAGGGGTGGCAGTCTGGTATGAACGCTATATGTTCCTGACCCGCATCGAACAGCCCTGGTTGCCCTGGCTGGCGTTGGGCGGGACGGCGCTCTATTATCTGATAGGTTCGCCTGGCCCATTCGCCAATTTTGGGGCGTGGCTCTATCTGCTGCCGCTAATATTTGGGGTTGGCCTGGTCTGGTTGGTTTGGCGCTACACCCCTCGGTTTAGTGGGTGGCAGAAGGTGGGGGCGGGCCTGGCAGGGCTGGCCTTGCTGGGGATAGTGCCGACTATGACCGGCGAAGTGGTGCATCCGGCCTTTGCCGAAAGCGGCCCGAATAATCTGCTCTATAACCCTCGCTTGGAATGTGAAAATAGCCTTCGGGCGGGCTGGTATCTGCAAAGTGGGCCTTTAACCTGCGACAGCGGGTCACTTAACCTGAAAGCGGGCCAGCGATTGCAGCCTTATCTTGTGCCGGTGCAGGGCGGTAAGGTCTATCACTTGGGCTTTCAAGCAAGTGGGGGTGGACGGCTGGAATGGCTGTGGAGCGCCGAACCCGCCACCATAGACGGGCTGAAATTCACCAACTCTAGCAGCCAGGATTGGAAATCCGGCCTGGTCGAGGATAATCGGGCTGCTCCGCCCGGTGCGGCCTATTTGCAACTTAATTTTACCCCGGCTGCCGATACCGAGATTAGCGATTTTCGGCTGTACGATGACAGCGTGCGGGTCGAGCCAATGAAAGACTACGCTCGCGCTGCCCTGTCGTTTACCTTCGATTGGGAGACGGCTATGGGCGGGCTGGTGCATAGCAAGGGCGGTGCGCCGATACCGGGCGAAGGCGAATACGGCGGGCTGGGCCTGAGCGAGAATAATTTGCAGTTGGCGTTGGCGGACGCGGTGCGGCGCGGCCTGGATATGCGGCGCGGGGCGGATTATTTGCTGGAGCTTTTCAGCCGCTTTGGGGTGCGCGGGACGTTTTACGCCAACGGCTATAATTTGCTGGACGGCAACCGCGACAACCAGAAGTTTATCGGCGACCCGACCTATCGTTGGGCCGCCCCCAAGAATGGCTGGAATAGCGATTTCTGGCTCAAAAATCCCTGGTACAGCCTTGACCCACATGGTGATTTTCAGAGCGACCCGGCCTGGTATTTTGGCGACCAAGCTGACCGACTGCGCCAGGCCAGGCAGGACATCCAGAGCCACACTTTCGGGCATATCTATGTACGAGGGACTACGCCGGAAGAATTTTTGCGGGATACCGATGCTTTTGGGTTTTATGCCGCCGAGCGCAAGCTGCCTCCAATTCGCCATTTTGCCTTTCCCTGGAAATCGAGCAACAGCCTGACCGCCGAATGGTATCAAATTTTGGTCAACCGAGGCTATACCTCGGTCACGCGGCTCTACGATGCTGACCAGGGTATTCGGCAAGATGGGGTGGGTTTGCTGGCCTTCGACAACGGGCAACGCACTCCTGACCGGGCGACGGTGGTCTATGAGAATTTCGCCGGGCCGTCCAACACCTATTATTATTTGGGCCGGGTGCGAGGCGCGGAAAGTTTGCTGGTGTTGCGCGATTATCAGCTTGTGCCGGGGGAACGGAGCGAGGCCACCGCCAAAGCCTTGCTGGATGAGTTGCTACGGCGGCGCGGTTATGGCTCGATTTGGACGCACCCCGAAGCGATTGTGGATGCGGGCAACCAGGGCCAGTGGATGCGCGTTGTACAATATGCCGCCCAAAAGCGCGAGGCCGGATTGTGGGTGGATAGTGTCGCCAATATTGTGCAGCACCGCCTGAATATCGCGCAGGTGAAGGTCGCGGCGAGTTGGAGCAATGGCGGCAAAAAGGCCCGGCTGGTTATCACCAACCACGCCAAAGAGCCGATTTCGGGCCTGACTCTGACCCTGCCCGCCCCGCTCAAATCAGCCACCGGCGCAACCAGCTTCAAAGGGGCGCAACTGCTCGTGCCACCTTTGCAGGTCAATCAAAGCGTGACCATCGAGGTGGAGGTCTGAAATCTGAAATCTGAAATCTGAAATCGAAGGTCAGTAGGCAAGGTTTAAGTTAAACTGCCAAGCTCTAGCCTGATTTTCTCCATCCTCAACTTGTATTTCTCTGATTTTAGATTTTAGATTTCAACCCCCGAAAGGCTTCTCATTTGAAACGGCTGCGTCCGTTGTTACTTATCTTGATATGCGGGTTGGGCGCGGGGCTGCTATTGACGGCGGCTTATTCGCTGCGGAGCGAATTCCGGCTCAATATCGGGGGGCTGGGGGACGGGCCATATTTGAGTGGCTTTAATGGCGATGAGGCCGGAATTCCGCGCTATCGCTGGACGGGTGGCCCGCGCTTGAAACCGGATGTCCCCGCCGTTGGGATTGTAAATCTCCCGATTGCTACTGTTTCGGGCGCTAATAACACCCTTCGCTTTACCCTGCGGGCGGCGAATGATGCCCCGCTCGTGACAGTCACAATCAATGGCGTAGTAGCAGGTGAAACCCGCGCCGAACCCAACACCTTCAAAACAGTAGAATTTCAAGTTCCCACCGAAGCTATCGGACAGGATACCACCCGCGTCGAAATAAGCTCGAAAGCTTTCAGGCCGGAGGGCGATAGCCGGTTTCTGGGAGTGCAGGTAGCCGAGGTCAAGTTGCTGACCGGGCCGGGTTTGCGCCGTCCGCCGCTGGATGGTCTGATATGGGCCTGGCTCTATGTAACAGCTTTGGCGGCTTTGCTCTTGCGGGTGGCAGGAATGGAGCGGTGGCGCTGGGCCAGCGGCGCGGCAATCGTCGGGTTATTACCCTGGCTTTTGCTAACCCTGCCCTTGCCGGATGGCCTGAACCTGTGGTACACCCCGTTTTATCTGCCGATTATTGCTTTGATTTTTGCGGCAATCGCCGGGTTTGTCTGGCGCGAGGAGTTGAGCGACGGGCTGGGCCGCTTTATGGAAAACCTCGAAACCGATGCCCGGTTGGGCCGGAATATCCTGATAGCTGCATTAGGGCTTTATCTGCTCTACGCCCTGATTATTATCCTGCAAATGGACTTTATCGGTCACGCCGACTACGCCGACAATGCCGTTGCCGCCCGCAATATGGTGCAAGGCCGAGGCTACTCCCTGGACTATGCTGCCCAGTTTTATCAAGCTTACAAGTTGCCACGTCCGGCGGACACCTGGCCTCCCTTGCAACCTTTCCTGACAGTCCCTTTCTTTGCCGTGTTTGGGCCGCAGGTCTGGGCCGCCAAGCTTCCCAATCTGCTGCTATTGCCGGTTTTGTCGCTGGCGGTCTGGTATATCGGGTCGCGGCTGTTCAATCGCCGGGCCGCATTGGGCGCGGCCTTGCTCTTGCCAGTCGCAGTTGTCCCGGCCTTCTCCAACTCCCCCGCTTTCTTTGAGGCCCTCGCCTACCCGATTAACGACCTCAGCTTTACCTTACTAGCCTTTTTGTTGCTGGGCGGAATAGTGGTCAGTGGTCAGTGGTCAGTGGTCAGCGATCAGAAATTTACGATTAAGCAATTCAAAACTCAAAACTCAAAATTCAAAACTATTCCCTCAGTCCTCAGTCCTTCTATCCTCCTTGGTCTGGTTAGCGGGTTGTTATTCCTGAGCAAGCCGAGCGGGGCGATATTTATTGGGCTGGCGGGGGTTTGGGTATTGGGGCGCAAGTATTTCGGGCGGGACAAAGGAGCGATTTCGGGGCGTAGTTTGTTAATCTGGGGCGGGGTGGCCTTATTGGTAATATCGCCTTTGTTAATCCGCAATTTGTTGCAATTTGGTACGCCCTATTTTTCTACTGAGCAGCACGATGCCTGGCTCACCAAATGGAATCCGCCAGACGAGCGGATTTACGACCTCTTTAGCCCTTTTTCGTCCAAAGAATTGCCCCACCCCCGCCAGTTGCTCGAATATGGCTGGGACAATAACCTGAACGCGATAAATAATCAGTTCAAGAAGCTCTATAATCACTTGCTGGAAGGTCAGCTTGTACCGCTTTTGCTTTTATTTCTGGCGGTGATTGGAGCTATAGCCCGTCCCTTTCGGCGTAGCGGCTTTGGAGGTCTGCTGGCAATCAGTTTTCTATTTTACATAATCTTGTTCAGCGTTTTGTGGCACTACGAGCCGCGCTATTATCTGGTGTGGTTGCCCTGGGCTTACCTCTTTGGGCTATATGGTTTAAGCTGGCTTTGTGATAGAATTACGTCAAGTCAATCGGCGGAGGCCGACGCGATTTCTCACCCAAAAGCGGGTTACTGGCTGACGGCGCTAGGGTTTCTGGTGCTATTCCTGCCGGGGGTCAATGCGCTTGTGACCGAAGGGCCGGGCTATACCACCGCCACCGGGATTGTGACGACTGCCACCTGGCTAAAGCAGAACACCGTCCCGGATGCGGTGGTGATGAGCCGTAATGTTTGGGAATTGAGTTTCCATAGTGAGCGCAAAAGCGTCATGACCCCTAATAATGCCGATTTGAATCAGGTCAAAAATGTGATGCGCCAATACGGAGCAAGTTATCTGCAACTCGACCACCTGGAAGCCGATGACCGGGGCGTAAACCGCCAATGGGGACAACGGGCCGCCTTCTGGCCTTTGCTTGACCGGCAAGGCGGCAAGGCCAAAGGCTACGAAGGCTTTAAACTGCTCTATGATAAAGGCGGTTTGCTGGTTTATGAGTGGGACGGTAGATGAGCATTATTATATTAAATCGGGATATGGTGGGGTTAGCAAATTCGGGTGATTATGATAGACAGGAGTTGGCGTTCAAGCGCACCGGGGCTACAGTTGATAAAAAAGTCTAGAATAAAGCTTTCAATCTCAATTATAGTGAGCATTATCTTTATGCTTTTACTATTGACCGGGTGCGGTGATAGTGAACCGGCAGACCCGGCGACTTTTGGAGTACCCACGGCCCGGCCTACTCCCGCCAATTTCGAGGGAGTGCCAAATGCTGCGACGGTTGGGCCAAATACCCGGCAAGTTGCCCCGAACCGTACCGCTGTCCCCGAACCGTCGCGCTCGGTTGCCAATCCGCTTGCTCCCACCGCGACCCCGGATGAGGATGAAGATGGAGTTGCCGCCCCCGGTGGGCGGCTGATAGAAGATGCCGACCCAACCGCCCTGGCAAAGCTATTTGGTTCGCCCGGCCCTGGCTATCAGCCCGGCGGCGGAGTGCTGCCCTTGACTCCTGGGGTAAAAAGCAGTGGACAGCCTAGCCGTCCCGCCCCGACCCCGACCCTGAATACCAAC
>JBBRSG010000169.1:0-10201 GCA_038245615.1 Chloroflexia bacterium
AGCGACGAAGTAGCCTAACCGCAACAACTCTATAGATGCCAGGGATAATTAAAGATTACTCTGGCTTTTATTTTGTCTTTAGAGACACAGCCAAAGTAATGCGAATCGAGGCTAACCGGGCGGTTATCGCCCAGCACAAAATAGCAGTCCGAGGCTAAAACTGTCGCCGGATAATTATACTGGGCCTTGTTCTGGACATAGCTTTCGGTCAAAGGCTGGCCGTTGATATAAACTACCCCGCCCCAAATTTCCATTCGTTCCCCTGGCAGGCCGACCACCCGTTTGATAAGCGGGTCAGTCCCGGTTCGCAGGCCTTCCGACGAAACCACAATCACATCCCCGCGATTTGGGCCACCCGCCAGCTTGAAAAATATTTGGTCGGTTAAGACCCGTTCACCCTTGACCGGGTAAGTCGGCTCCATACTCGACCCCAAAACATCATAAGATGGAATGATAAAGCGCAAAGCCAATAGCACCGCCAGCCAAACTGCGGCATAGCGGGCCAGACTCTTGAGCAGACTACGGCGGGGTGGTGGATTACTATTGTGAGGAGGTTGCCCGCTACTGAAAGCGGGCTCAGGTAAAGCACCATTCCGAAATGATTCAGGAGGATTAAAATCAGCGTCAGAAAATGAGTTGGGTTGCGGCATTAGTTAGTTGTTCCTGACTTATATTATAGATTAGGCGACGACTGGGGCGCTCATCCGGGCCTGACATTCCGGGCAGTAACCTTGAAATATAACCTCGTTGCCGGTTATCATAAAACCGCGCTGCTCGTGTTCGGGGATAGCCAGACTGGTGAAGCAAATCGAAACATCCTCCAGCCGACCACAGGCGACCACCTTGCCCTTATCGTTGACTTTCGTTCCCACACAGAGCAAATGGCTATGCTGGTCGGTACGCGGGTCAAAGCGGCTTTGCTCGCTATCGTAACGCAATTCCGCCAAAAGTCCCAGCTTTACCAGCTCATTCAAAGTTTTGTAAATCGTTGCTACCGAAATGTCAGGAATAATATCCTTGACTTCCTGATAAATATCATCGGCAGTCGGATGATTGGTTTTACCTTCCAGAGCCTTGAAAATAAGGCGGCGCTGGGGGGTAACTTTCATTGGGTTGCCACCCAAAGTTTCTGATTCACGGATTTTGGTGGCTACAGTATCGGCGGTAAACATCGCTTGACCCTCAATCTTGGATTTATTGCAGACTTATTTTTTTCTATTTAAGAATGATTCTTAATTAGTATCGCAATTATAACTGCTTCTCTACTACATGTCAAGCCTGTCGAAGTCCTATCTTCGCAGGGGTCGGCACAGCCACGATGCAGGGCTTCCCAACGAAAAGATGTTAAACTCCCGACGGTAGACCCTTGAGCCATTCCCGCGTGCCATCCAGCAAGGCGGTGGCGGCTTCCAGGGCCTCCTGAACCTGGGCCGGAGCAGTCCCGCCGTAGGTTTTGCGGGCTTCCAACGAAGCCTGGGTGGTAATCTGACGGGCATCTTCCTCGAATAGCGGCGAGAATTGTTGGAAATCTGCCAGCGATAGGCCCGCAAAAGTAGTATTATGCTCAATCGCGTGGCGCACCAGTTTGCCGACCACCTCGTGGGCCTGCCGGAAGGGAAGCCCTTTTTTGGTCAAATAATCCGCCAGGTCGGTAGCAGTGGCGAAAGAGCCTTCTGCCGCCCGCGCCATCGCCCCACCCTTTATCCGCATGGTCGCCAGCATCCCCTGAAATACCGTCAGAGAAGTAACCAGCGTATCTATCGCGTCAAAGAAACCCTCTTTATCCTCCTGCATATCCTTATTATAGGTCATCGGCAAGCCCTTTAGCATCACCAGAGCCGCGGTTAAATGTCCAACCATCCGCCCGGTTTTACCGCGCACCAACTCCGCCATATCGGGATTTTTCTTCTGAGGCATGATACTGCTGCCAGTCGAATAGCTATCGTCCAGCTCGATAAAGCCAAACTCGGCGGTACTCCATAGAATAATTTCTTCCGCCATTCGGGAAAGATGCACCGAACACAAGGCCGCCGCCGCTAGATATTCCACCACAAAATCCCGGTCACTGACCGAGTCCATACTGTTGCGGCTGACGGCGGCGAAGCCCAACTGTTTGGCGACATACTCGCGGTCAAGCGGGTAAGGTGTCCCCGCCAGCGCTCCACTCCCCAACGGTGAGACATCGGTTCGAGCGTAGCAGTCCGAAAAGCGGCCCGCATCGCGCTGAAACATCTCGAAGTAGGCTAATAGATGATGGGAAAGTAAGACCGGCTGGGCGCGTTGCATGTGGGTATAGCCCGGCAGAATTACGCCATGCCACTGCTTTGCCAGCTTGAGCAAGGTTTCTTGCAAATTCAGAATACGCTCAACCGTCAGGCGGATAGCTTGGCGGGCGTGCAGCCGCAAATCCAGGGCAATTTGGTCATTGCGACTCCGCCCGGTGTGCAGCCGCCCCGCCGGTTCGCCAATGTCTTCCAGCAGTTGAGCCTCGATATTAAAATGAATATCTTCTCGGTCCAGCCGGAACTCAAATTGACCACTTTCGATCCGGTCACGGATTTTTTCCAGCCCGGCAATAATCTTGTCGCGGTCATCCGGGCTGATAATCTGTTGCTGGGCCAACATTCGGACGTGAGCAATCGAACCGGCAATATCCTCCCGGTAGAGTCGCTTATCGAAAGGGATAGATGCCCCAAACTCCTCCGCCGTCTGGTCTACCGGCTTCACAAACCGCCCGCCCCAAAGTTTCATTCCTGGCTGTAATCCTTTCTGAAATCTGAAATCCCCAACCCCCGAAAAATCACCTGATCGCTTTTGCCGCTTGCAATGTCCAACCGAAATCGAGGCCACCAAAGCTGAGAAGCGGCTTGCGTCCAGCGATACCTAGCTCTGCTAACGGGCTTTCGGCAGGAATAATCATCCCGCCCCGGCAGATTTGTAGGTTACTCCAAAAAGTGCCGGAAGCAGTATGCGGCTGACCGCGCAACATCTGTATATCAGGCCAGGGAGTTGGTAGCTTCAAGCCACCCGGCAAACCCGCTATCGAGCGGAAATCGCCGGTTGCCAGCGAAGTGCCATTAAGTTGGGCTGACCCCTGAAAGTCCCGGTTGTCACGCTGATAATCGAACCGAAATTCTGCCAACTCTTTTGGAACACCCCACAATTCGCGGCCTCCCCACTTTGAGGCTTCATCATCCACCCAGATATGTGTAACCGTAAAGGCGTAGCGCCGCGTCCCTTTTAGTCGGATAAGCAACCCGGCAATCAATTCGTGATAAACCAGGGCGCTCCCCGCCTGATAATCCACAAACCCGGCAAATGGCCCAATCCAGTCGAAACCGACCAACGGCTTGAAGGTGGGCGGCAACTGCGCCCGAAAACCGGCATAGGGTACAGCCCAGATTGAGCCGTAAAGCTGCCCGGTCAATCGCCAGGGCGCAGGCGGATATTCGACCTTTGGCGCTCTAATATCCTCAAACCCGACTGGGCTGGTATCGTTTATGCTCATAAAGCTGCATCCTTTCATTTGGGAACGCCAGTAGAATAGCAGAAAACCGAGGCTGGGGCAACCGGGTTGGGGTCAGGGGTCGGGAAAATGCAAGACGGAACACGGAGAAAATTTACGATTGGCAAGGATAGGGGTCGGAGACCGGGGATTTCAGATTTTAAATTTTAGATTTCAGATTTCAGATTTCAGATTTTAAGAAAATGTTAGGATTGGTAAGGGTTGGGTAAGGTTTTTAGGCGATTGAAGGGTTATAATATATTCAGAATAGAGTCGGCTTCGTAAAGAAAAACTGATTAAAACGAAATGGAGTATTTTTAAAATGGCTGAAACCCACTATGATGGGATAGTAATTGGAGCGGGGCAGGCGGGCGGGCCGCTTTCGACGGCTCTGGCAAAAGCTGGCTGGAAAATCGCGATTATCGAGCGCGAACATGTTGGCGGCACGTGCATCAACGAAGGCTGTACCCCTACCAAAACGATGGTCGCCAGTGCGCGAGTGGCTTATCTCGCTCGCCGGGCTGCCGATTATGGAGTTAAGACTGGCGGAACGGTCACAGTAGATATGGAAGTCGTCAGGAAGCGCAAACGCGATATTGTCGAGAGCTTTCGGGGCGGCAGTCAGCATAGCATCGAAGCGGCGGAAGGGGTGGATTTATTGATGGGCGAGGCCAGTTTTACCGGCCCTAACGCTCTCGAAGTCCGCTTGAATAGTGGCGAGGTCCGCCAATTGACGGCAGACAAAATCTTCATCAATACTGGCGCTCGTCCGGCGGCTCCCTCTATCGAAGGGCTGGATAGTGTGCCTTTTCTGGACTCTTCTTCGATTATGGAACTGGATAGCGTGCCGGAACACCTTTTAGTAGTGGGCGGCGGCTATATCGGCCTGGAATTCGGGCAGATGTTCCGGCGCTTTGGCAGTCAGGTGACAATTATCCAACGCAGCGCCCGTCTGTTGGGCCGCGAGGATGAAGACATCGCCGACCAGGTAGCCGAGATTTTGCGGGAAGACGGCCTCGAAATTTTGCTTAACACCTCGACTCTCAAGGCCGCGAAAACTTCCGACGGAGTCAGCTTGACAATCAAGACTGCCGGGGGTGAGCGCACCTTGAGCGGCTCACATCTGCTGGTAGCCGGGGGGCGCACTCCCAACACCGACAAGCTGAATCTAGCCAGCGCCGGAGTGCAAACTGACAAAGGCGGCTTTATCACAGTAAACGACAAGCTGGAAACCAATGTGCCGGGGATTTATGGTTTGGGCGATGTCAAGGGCGGCCCGGCCTTTACCCATATTTCCTATGACGATTTCCGCATCATCCGCACCAATTTGATCGAAAATGGCAATGCCACGACTAAAGACCGGATACTGCCCTACACCGTGTTTATTGACCCCCAGTTGGGCCGGGTTGGACTCAACGAAACCGAAGCACGGGAACAGGGCCGCAACTTCGTAGTCGCCAAGATGCCCATGAATTATGTGGCGCGGGCGCTGGAAATGGACGAAAGCCGAGGCATGATGAAAGCGATTGTGGATAAAGATAGCGGGCAGATTTTGGGGGCGGCGGTACTGGGCATCGAAGGCGGCGAAGTAATGGCGGTTTTCCAGATGGCGATAATGGGCAAGCTGCCCTATACCGTCTTGCGAGATGCCATCTTTGCTCATCCCACCCTGGCGGAGTCACTAAACAACCTGTTTGCCGACATTTAACCTCTAACCGATTGACGATTGACGACAGAGGATTATAATCCAGTATAATTAGCCGAGGTCTGGTTATAAATGGTAGGGGCGCTGCTTGCCGCACCAAAATCGAGGCGCTTTGGGTGTGGCAAGCAGCGCCCCTACAAAATCATTTTTGGGTTTATGACCACCCTGAATTAACCAGATAGGTCATTATCAATAAATCCTTAAATTGGAGGTATGGATGCAGGCAATACTGCTCAGTATCACCGAAAAACTACGCTATAGCTATTGGTATATACCGACCTTGATGGCGCTGGCAGCAATCGAATTGGCCTTTTTGACCCTGCAAATGGACACCCGAAGCTGGAACTACGAGTTCTTTTCGCAAATTGGTCTGTTTTATACCGGAGATGCGTCGTCCGCCGCCAGTTTGCTTTCGACCCTGGCGGGCGCGATGATTTCGATTGCCGGTTCAACTTTAAGTGTGGCTCTGGTAATTTTTACATTGGCCTCAACCCAGTATGGCCCGCGAATGTTACGCAATTTTATGCGCGACAAAGGCAACCAGATTACCCTTGGTACTTTTGTAGCTACTTTTATCTATGCCCTGATTGTTTTGCGGTTTACCAGCAACAATGGCGAAAATAGCGCCGTACCGCACCTTTCGATTTCGGTGGCAGTTGGGCTGGCCCTCATCAGCCTGGGAGTGTTAATCTATTTTATCAACCACGCCCCAACTTCTATTCGCGGAGTTCATATCATTCATCTGGTATCTCAGGAACTGCAACATTCAATCGAGCATCTTGGTTATACCGGAGTCGGTTTTGAGGTAACATCCCCGGATGAAATTTCTAACGAACTAGACCTGCTTGCCAGCTTTGAGGCCACCGCCGGGACAGTGAAGGCCAGTCGTAGCGGCTACTTTCAGGCGGTGGACATGTCAGGCTTGATGGCCCTGGCTACCAAACACGACCTGGTTATCAAGCTCCTAAATCATCCCGGCACATTTTTCATCCAGGATACCGCAATAGCCAAAGTCTGGCCCGGCGACAAGCTAGACCAACATATATCGGCTCAAATAAACAATTCTTTTGTGTTGGGTAGCCAGCGCACCCAAACCCAGGATGTCGAATATAGTATTAATCAACTGGTCGAAATGGCAATTCGGGCGCTATCCCCGGCGGTCAATGACCCGTTTACGGCGATGATGTGCCTTGACCGGCTAGGGCAGGGCCTGAGCGCCTTGTTCAAAAAGCATAGCCCTTCGGTCTATCGCTACGATGCCCAGCAACATTTGCGGCTTATCCTCAATCCGGCCCTGATGGAACACTTGATAAAAGCGGCCTTCAACCAGATTCGCCAATACGGACGTACCAGCGTATCGGTGACAGTCCGAATGCTGGAAGTCATCACTTTGTTGGCCCAGTTTGGCCCTTCCGAAGAGGCCCGCCTCGCTTTGCTGCATCAGGCCGAAATGCTGGAACGGGGTTGTCACAATGGCATCCCGGAAGAATCAGACCGATACGCCATCCATCAACGCTATATCCAGGCAATTCAGGCGCTGGGCCAGACCACTGAGGTTAGAAAATAACAAGAGAATAATCCGGCTTTGTGATATAATTGAACTGACAAAAAGACGGAGGTAGAGGAAAGTAGTGATAGATAAGTTAGCCCAATTAGAAGAAAGATACGACCAGCTTTCGGACTATATGGCCGACCCGGCGACCGTGACCGACAATGATAAATTGCGGTCTTATGGTCGGGAGCAGTCCGAGCTAGAGCCGATTGTCACCAAGTTTCGGGAGTATAAGGTCAACCAGCAGGCCCTTGAAGAAGCTGAGGCCATGTTATCGGACCGCGAGATGGCGGAGATGGCAAAAGAGGAAGTCACCAGCCTTAAACTCAAGGGCGAGGAACTCATGCGGCAAATTATGGTGTTGCTGTTGCCCACAGACCCTAATGACGATAAAGATGTAATCGTGGAAATTCGGGCCGGGGCGGGGGGCGACGAGGCGGGCCTCTTTGCCGCCGACCTGTACCGGATGTACAGCCATTATTCCGAGGCGAAACGTTGGAAACTTGATGTTATGTCGAGTAGCGTCAGCGGCATCGGTTCAATCAAGGAAATCATTTTTGAGGTGCGGGGCAAGGATGCCTATAGCCATCTCAAATACGAAAGCGGAGTGCATCGAGTTCAGCGCGTCCCAACCACCGAGGCCAATGGGCGGATTCACACCTCAACGGCGACGGTGGTAGTAATGCCCGAAGCCGAAGAAGTGGACGTACAGATTAACGATAACGATTTGCGGATTGATGTCTATCGCTCGACCGGGCATGGCGGGCAAAGCGTCAACACTACCGATAGCGCAGTCCGAATTACCCACCTGCCAAGCGGCTTGGTTGTAACCTGCCAGGACGAAAAATCGCAACTCAAGAACAAAGCCAAAGCAATGGCGGTCTTGCGAACCCGGCTTTATAACCTCGAATTGGAAAAGCGGCAGGCCGAACTCCACGAGCAGCGTTTGACCCAGGTGGGAACCGGAGACCGCAGCGAGAAAATTCGGACCTATAATTTCCCTCAAGACCGTGTGACCGACCATCGCATCAAATTGACCCTGAGCAACTTGCCTGCTATCCTATCAGGGGATATTGAGGATTTGATAAAGACCCTCCAGACTACCGATCAGGCCGAGCGGTTGCGGGCCGCCGGTATCGCAGATAATGAGCAGTAAAAGTTAGAGAAGTAGTAAAGAAGTAGTACTGTAATTTATGAAACAACTGGCAAAGGATTTATTGATTGCCGCAGTTGAAAAGCTGCTGGCGGCCCGTGACAATACCGCCCAATTGGATGCAGAAGTATTGCTGATGTATCTCTTTGGCTACACCCGCGCTCAACTTTACGCCCGGCTCAACGAAGAAGTGACCGAGCAGAATGTGGCGGAATACGAAGCTCTGGTTGCCCGCCGGGTGCAAGGCGAACCGATTGCCTACATTACCAGCCACCGCGAGTTTATGGGGCTGGATTTCTATGTAGACCAGCGGGTCTTGATTCCGCGCCCCGAAACTGAATTGCTGGTTGAATTTACCGTCAAAAAGCTGCTGGAACGCGGTTGGTCAGTCGAGGATACCCCGTTGGTAGATGTGGGAACGGGGAGCGGGGTGATTGCGGTCTATCTGGCCTTGCGCTTTCCCAAAGCAAAGGTCTACGCCACTGATATTTCCTCCGAGGCTTTGCAGGTGGCAGAAGTAAATGCCCGTCGCTACGAAGTTCACGAGCGAATTCAGCTTTTGCAGGGCAATTTGCTCGAACCTTTGCCGGAGCGGGTTCAAACCCTGGTTTCTAATCCGCCCTACACCGTACTGGCCCAGGTTGAGCCGAATGTCGCCCGCTACGAGCCGAATGTGGCTCTGGATGGCGGTCAAAAAGGGCTGGCAATTTATCGTGAATTATTGGGACAGGCCCGCACTCATCTCCATCGCCCCGGCTTGATTGCCCTCGAAATCGGCTCAGAGCAGGCCAACGATGTGTCCAATCTGGCCCGCTATTTCTTCCCCGGTTGTCAGATTGAAGTCCATAAAGATTACGCCGGACTTGACCGGGTAGTTTTGCTAGAAATTCCGGCAGAAGCCGAACCCGCCCCGGAAACCGAAGTTAGTCCCGATTTAGATCTTTAGCAGCTAATCTTTGATATTAAACCTGTTTAAGACTTTTAGCCTCGAACCCTTCCATCAGGGCAATCCAGTCATCGGGGACGGGCATCGAGCGCCCGGTCTCGTAGTTAAACATCACGTGAGTGCCGCCACCCTCCGCCACCAGTCGTTGACTAACCTCGTCGTGCATCGCAAATTCAAACCCAAAGCTGCTGCGTTTTATCCAGCTGCTACGGACTCCGACCAACAAGGTTTCTCGGTAGAAGGCCGGGGTGCGATAAGTAATATTCTGACTTCCCAGAATAAAGGGCATTTGGTTCAAGGGGTTGAAAGTATCTTGCAGATTTAACAACCGCACGAAATATTCCAGCCGAACAGTTTCCACAAAAGCTAGATATGCCACATTATTCATGTGGCCCATCCCGTCTACATCTCCAAATTGAACCGGCAACCGCATCACGAAGTGGTAGCCGTCAAGCTTGTTTGGAACTATTTCAAAAGAAGTACTCATCATTTAAACTCCCTGCTACGACCTGGAGCTATACCAACCTGTATCCAGCATTATAACAGAGGAGGCCAGGTCTAATCTTCCGAGGAAGACGATTTGGAAGTGACCAACTCGCGGAGACGCTGCAACAATTCAAAAGAGTTAATGCCTTTTTCTAAAAACAAATCGCATCCGGCCTCCACTGCTCGCTGGCGGGTCGTCTGGTCGGCGTAGACTGTCAGAATCACCACATTGCGGCAAAGCTTCTGTTCTTTGATTTTGCCACAGGCGATTATTCCGTCAAAAGGCTCACCTAATACATCCGGCATTTCCAAATCCATCAGCACCAGGTCGGGCCGCAACTTCTGGGCCAATTGCACCGCCTCACGTCCGCTTGAAGCCTCACCGACCACCTCGAAGTCCTCTTCCAGACTGAGAATTGTCTTCAAGCTTTCCCGAACCGCCGCCCGGTCATCTACAATTAAAATTTTTATAAAAGGGTCTAGCATAGTGGTCTTAGCAACTTGAGCAGGAGGATAAGTTGCGTCGGCAACTTCGGATGAATTACTGGTTGGCTTATGAGTATCCGACTGGTTTTCGATCTCTTTTATCAAAATATTTACAATCTGGCAGTAATAGTTTAAGGTTGTGTAAAAATTCACATCTTTACAATAAGCATTATAGCCTTCCAGCTGGTTCTAGCCAATGGTCGGATGAGCTAAAGAATGCCAGAAATAGCCCCAAAAAGTTATAAGGCTTCGGACTAATATTAGGCTAGACTTTTGACCTATGTGCAAGTAGGTACATGTACCTACTTGCACATAGGTCAAAAGTCTAGCCTAATATTAGTCCGAAGCCTTATAACTTTTTGGGGCTA
>JBBRSG010000170.1:0-10160 GCA_038245615.1 Chloroflexia bacterium
CTGCCAATGCTTGAATAGAAAGAGGAGTTTACGATGGCTTATGTAATTACCGAGCCGTGTGTAGATCTCAAGGACAAAAGCTGCGTGAACGTTTGTCCGGTTGACTGTATCTACACCGATGACGATAATGACCGCATGCTCTATATCAGTGCCGATGAGTGTATTGATTGTGGGGCGTGCGAACCGGAATGCCCGGTGGCGGCGATTTTTGCCGAAGAAGAAGTTCCCGACAAATGGAAGTCGTTTATTCCAATCAATACGCTTTGGACTGATGCGAAGAAGAAAGACGAAGCTCGCGCCAAAGTAAACGCGATGTATCCTGAAAAGCGCGAAACCGAATAAACCCTGGTCTGGTAAATCTGGACTTTGGCTTCACTCTGGCGCTCACCGTTGCGGTATTAGCTCTACGGTGAGCGTTTTGGATTGACCGGTTTGACTAAATTAAATTAAAAACTTTTTCTTTTGTTCAAATCTTCTCAAATTCTGCCCACTTTGTTATACTTTTCGTTAGGTTGGGCTGGTAAACTAGGTTAGGTTGGATTTAAACTTAGGTTCAATGCCATTTAGTTAGGTCTAATATTAAAGATAAGAGCCAGCCTTAAAGTAAGGTTTCGTAGATAGATTTTATGGCTATTCTTAGTGGTTGGTTTGTTATATAATTACCCGGTAGCGTAACGTCTGGTTCAGACTAATTCGTTTTAGTAAAGCGTTGCTTTGAAAGCCGGTAACTAAGTAGTAAGAGGCGGATATATAATGCCCCTACATAATGAGAAAATATTGCTGGCGGATGATGAGCAAGATATTTTGATGCTGGTCAATTTCCACTTGCAACGCGCCGGTTATCAAGTAATTTTAGCCGAGAATGGACGAGAAGCCCTCGAAAAAGCTCAACAGGAAAAACCACTTCTGGCAATTTTAGACCGAATGATGCCCGAAATGGATGGAGTGGAGGTATGCCGACAGTTGCGCGAGGCCAGCCCTGGGATGTATATCATCATGCTGACGGCCCTGGCAACCGATGACCATCGCATCGGCGGGCTGGAAGCGGGCGCAGACGATTATATTGCCAAACCCTTTAATCCCAGAGAGCTGACCCTTAAAGTCAAAGCCATGCTCCGCCACGCCCGTAACGAGCAGGAGCGGTTGGAGACTTCGCTGCTCCAACAGGCTAATACGGCTAGTCTTCCCGCCGCGACTGCCTCGGATAATGGGTTGCGCCTCGACTCGGAGCGCCGCCAAATCTGGAAAGATGGCGAGGAAATCGAACTGACCAAGCTGGAATTCGACGTGCTAAAATTCCTTTTCGACCATCCCAATCTAGTCTTTAGTCGTACCCGCCTTCTCGAACAAGTCTGGAACTATGATTACTTTGGGGATGAGCGAGTAGTAGATGTCCACATGGCTCGTCTCCGTAAAAAACTTGAATCCGACCCTAGCCGTCCTCGCTATATTCAGACTATTCGCGGGGTTGGCTACAAACTTACACCTTGAGTACCGCCATTCAGAAAATCGGCCCAGGCGAAAGTCTAATAGCAATACTATAATAGAGGTAAGCGATGAAGGCCTATACTCCCGCCGAAGTACAAGCCGCCCTCTCTGAAGCCACAGTAGCAGGCTGGCAACTCCACGCGACTACCGGCGAGATTTTCAAGCAATTCAAGTTTGAGAATTTTGTCGCAGCCCTGGAATTCGTGAACAAAATCGGGGTAATCGCTGAAGAGTTACAACATCACCCCGATATTACCATCAACTACAACCGCGTAAACCTCAGCGTCACCACTCACGATGCGGGCGGCCTCTCCGCGCTAGATTTCAAGCTGGCAGCTAGAGCTAATGGGTTATAACTTGGGTAAGACAGCGCGTTGAGGTAGATAGGCCACGAAATAAGGAGAAAACGAGGTATGGAAAAGGTAAAAGGCTTTGGCGGATTTTTCTTCAGGGCGCGAAATCCCCAGGCTTTGAACGAGTGGTATGCCAGAATGTTAGGGATAGCGCCAGAAACCGGGCAACCCGCCTGGCAGCAGGAGGCCGGGCCGACCGTTTTCGAGGCTTTCCCGGCCGATACAGATTATTTTGGCCGGGCCGAGCAGGGCTTCATGCTCAACTTCCGGGTAGCCAACCTGGACACCCTGCTCGAACAACTCCAGAAAGCCGGGGTTAGGATTGACGAGCATCGGCAGGACGAATCCTACGGCCGGTTCGCCTGGATATACGACCCGGAAGATAACAAAATCGAGCTATGGGAACCCACGTGAGCGTTGACACGCAGGGTGCGCCTGAGTATATCGGCCATGCGCACCACCGGGCATAGGTTTCTTTACCAGCTTTCCACTTACAAGCTCGTAGAGTCCGTCAAATTCCGAGCTTAGTGAATATTTATTAGCAATCAAGGTAAGGTATTCATATATTAGAGTATCATTAAGGAGTGGGGATATGATATAAGTCACTTTTGGCTTTCTAGCCTTGCAAGCCGTTCAAAAAATGTTAAAATGGGTAAATATCGTGTAGCGATAACTGGAAACTTACCAAACAAGGATATTACTCCGTATGCCCAAGCAGCCGTCTGAACGGACTCCTATAACCAACCGCCTCAACGCCAAACCGCCGATTAATTCCGCCAGTGTGGGTTCCAAGCCTACTTTTAAGCCTTCCGACAAATCTTCCGAGCCGGATAAAAATGGGCAGGCCGCAATCCTGGATAATTCCAATAGCCAGCAAGCCACCCTCCGACGGTTGACCCGTTCGCCTTTATTGCCATCGCAACTCAGCTTCGTGCCGCCAATTCTGATGCTACGAGGGCTGGCCCTGGCACTCTTGATTTTTAGCTATGCCGGAACTATCGCCCTTTCTCAACAACAAATCAGCCTGATGCAATTTAGCCTTTACACCGTGCTGCCGGTGCTGATTGCCTACAGTTTTGTGGTCAGCACCAGCGAAAGAGTGACATTGACCCAGTATTTAATTCTGGGAGCTATCGCCCTCGAAGGGTTGGGGGTAGTGAGTAGTATTCTGATTATCGGTTTCAGCGCCCCGCTATACTTTACGATTATTCCATTTTATATTGTAGTGGCCCATGTTCAGGCTTCGTTCAGCACTCGTCCGGCCCTGGGGCTGACTTTTCTGGTATGGCTGGCCTTTTTTCTGGTATTACTGACCAGCAACGACCCCACCGTTCGCAGTGGCTTTGTGATATTGGTGCTAATGCTCACGATACCCTTTATCGGAGTGACGCTGGTCGTCCGGTTTATTGTACGAGAAGGTCAGCAACGCCAACAATTGATAAAAGTCCTGGAAAATTTACAAGTTTCCGAGGAACGCTATCGCCAGGTCACCGACCAGGCCAACGATGTAATATTCACCCTGGACGAAACCGGCAGCTTTACTTTCGTCAATCCCAAGATGGTCGAGGCTACTGGCTACGCCGAGGAAGCCTTGTTAGGTCGTCAGGTTGCCGATATTCTGGCTAACGAAAACCGGCAAATGATAACCAGTGCCTTGCGTCGCTCCGAAGAAGCCCCGCCTCGTAAAATTGCCAAAACTGACCGCACCAAAAGCCGTCCCGACCAAACGATTTTGTCGCTCGAAATTATCCGGCGGGATGGCAGCAAGGTTCTGACCGAAGTAACCCTCGCCCCGATTACCGATGAAGCCGACAAGCTTTCAGGCTGGGTTGGGATTGCCCGCGATGTAACCGAGCGTACCCGGATGCGGGCGCAGGTCGAGCGCCGCAACCGTGACCTGAGCGCCCTCAATGCTGTAGTCAGTACCGCCGGGCAAAGCCTCGAACTGGACAAACTGCTAAACGATGTGGTGACGACCCTGGTCGAAGTCCTAAAAGCCGATGTCGCTGGAATCACCCTAATCGAAGAAGAAACCCGCCTCTTGAAGGTCGGGGCATATAAGGGACTGAGCGATATGGTGGTGCGAGCCGTCACCAACGCTTCCAACGAAACGGGCGAAGGGCTGACCCAGGCGGTAGTCAATAGCGGTCAGACGGTCTTGATTGCGGACATGGCGGAAGACCCACGAGCAGTGGATAATAGCGCGGTGCAGAGCATGGGACTACGAGCCTTTGCTGCTGCCCCGATTAAGGGCCGGGAGGGAATTTTAGGGGTGGTCAGCTTGATAAGCCACCAGCGCGGCGCTTTCCAGCAAGACGATCTGGATTTACTGAGTTCGATTGGCAAGGGGCTGGCGGTTGCCATCGAAAACGCCCGACTCTACGGCACTTCCCAAAGCCAGGTGCGCGAGATGACCTGTCTGGCAGAAATCGCTCGCGCCATTAATCTTTCTGAGTCGCTAGGCCAAACCCTTACCAATATCGCCGAAAGCATCAGCATGACGCTGGGCTACAAGAGTTGTGCAATTTCGCTGATAGACCATCATCAGCTTTTTATCCGGGCCTATGGTTCTTACGGGATGCCACCCGGCTTTCTGGAACGGCTCAACCGACTGGCCCAGGAAAAGGGGCTATCCCGCGAACAGCTGATGCAAATCCCGACCTTTAATACAATGGAAGGCAACGAGCCAAGAGTTTTTCAGCTCAATCCGACCAACCCGGTAGAAGGCAGTCTAGCCGAGCTTTCGCAAGAAGCTATTACCCAAAAATGGGCCACGGTACTGGCCGTGCCGCTGCACGTCGGCGGGCAGTCGGTTGGGGTTATCGCCTGTTACAGTACTGAAAACGTCCCACCACCCGACTCGGAATTACGCCTTTTGACTACGATTGCCAACCAGACCAGTCTGGCGGTACAAAATGCCGAACTTTTCCGCGAACAACAACGCCGGGCCGACCAGTTGCGGGCCGTCAGCGAAATCGGGCGGCGAATTGGCTCGATTCTAAGTGTGGACGAATTACTGCCCTTTATCACTCGCCTTTTGCAGCAAACTTTTGATTATTATCTGGTTTCTATTCTGCTAGTAGACCAGGATAAACCCCGCGAACTGGTTTTGCGGGCGATTCACGGCTGGAATCCGACCCCCCTGAATTCCACCCCCGGCCCCCGAATTGCGATTGATGGAGCTGACCGGGGATTGCTGGGAGTGGTAACTCTCTCCGGCGAACCAGCAATAGTGCCAGACGTATCCAAAGATGACCGCTTTGTGGATTATGGCGAAAAAGGGGTGGTCAAGTCCGAAATGGTCGTGCCGATTAAACGCGGGGCGCAGGTCATCGGGGTCATTGACCTTGCCAGCACTTTGCTGAACGGCTTTGACGAAATTGACCTGGCGACCATGCAAGCTCTCGCCGAGCAGGTGACAATCGCCCTCGAAAACGCCCGGCTCTATACCGAGGTCAATCGGGTGGTAGTTCAGTTGACCAACGCTAATATGGAATTGGCGGAAGCTACCCGCCACAAAAGCGAGTTTTTGGCGAATATGAGCCACGAACTCCGCACCCCCCTCAATGCGATTATCGGCTTTAGCGAAGTGCTGCAAGATATGGTTTTTGGGGAACTGAACGACAAGCAGCAGCGTTATGTCAATAATATTTTGACCAGTGGTCGCCACTTGCTGACGTTGGTCAACGACGTGCTGGATTTAGCAAAGGTCGAGGCCGGACGCATGGAGCTTTTCCCGGAAGAATTCGCCCCGGACGAAGCGATTACCGATGTGGAAGCGATTGTGACGGTCAGCGCTGCCAAGAAAAGCTTGAGTATTCAGAACCAGTTCAAAGCCAATCTGCCGATAATTCAGGCCGACAAGAGCAAATATAAGCAAATTCTGTATAACCTGCTTTCTAACGCCGTCAAATTCACCCCGGAAAAGGGCAAAATTACCGTCGGAAATTACCTGCACCGCGAAAGTGGGCAGGATTATATCGCCATCTGGGTCAAAGATACCGGCATCGGCATCCGGCGGGAAGACAGTATCCAGATTTTCGAGGAGTTTAAGCAGGTGGACAGTAGCTATGCCCGGCAACACCAGGGAACGGGGCTAGGGCTGGCCTTGAGCAAGCGGCTGGTGGAATTACACGAGGGGCGGATTTGGGTGGATAGTGAACCGGGGGTCGGCAGCCTTTTTACCTTTATTCTGCCGGTAGAAGCGGTAGCGTCGCAACCGGCTATCGCCAGTCCCGCCCCAACCGAGGCGATTGACCGATTTTTGGAAGTACAGGCTCAAAGCCAGCTTGAACGAACTGAGGTCGCCGAAAAAACCGAGAAAAGCGCGAAGTCGAAGGTCAAAAATGCCGCGACCTCTGAGGCCACGAGCGAACATCTCGACCTTGACTCAGATGCGCAAATTAAAGCCTATATTTTGCACCCGCCAGCATTGCCGCTATCGGCTTTCGAGCCACCACCAAGCGTGCTGGTGATAGAAGACAATGCGCGGGCCGCCGAAATTCTGGCGCTTTACCTGACCGAAGGGGGCTATCGGGTATTGCAGGCCGCCAGTGGAGCGGCGGCCCTCGAAAAGCTGGCAGGATTGGAGAGCCTCCCGGTGCTTATCACCCTCGATTTGGTGTTACCCGACCAGAACGGCTGGGAAGTGCTAGACCGCCTCAAGGCTAATCCGACTTATGCGACTATTCCAGTGGTGGTCGTGACGATGACCGATATTGCTGATGCCGAAAATCATAAGGGTATTTTTGGCTGCCTATCCAAGCCGGTAGCCAAAGCCGATTTGCTAAAAATGGCAAAATCCGCGACAGCTCTCCTCAAGCGATGAGGACGAGGATACGGTGAAGATAATGAGGATAAGCGAATTTTAAAATCTAGGTCTAAAGGCTATTGACAGCTTTTAAAGATATGATATATTATACTACGAGCGGGTAAGCAGAATTGTGTCTACTTGCGCGTACTTACAAATTTCTCTCTGCAATTGTATATTATATCCAGCTTTGGTGGAGCGAAATCCTCTACCGGGGACGGTCTGATGAGTTTATTGAATAAATTAGCTAAAGACGGAAAGGAGCAGCACAATGTCGAATAGTACCACGCTAATTTGCGCGTCTATCGCTGATTTGTGCGCCAGCTTCCAACCGAATAGCCACCTGTGGCAAATCCCAACAGGACTGCGTGGGCAGGCCGGCGTGAAAGCCGGTAGCTTTAGCGTAGCTCTGCGCCAGGCTGGTAAGTTCGGGCCGTCCGGTAGCACTGCGCCCGTTTATATGGCGCGGACGATTAATCCGCTTTTCAGAATTACCGGACTCGGAATCGCGAATGAAATGCGGCCTCAAGCTGCAATGCCCGGCATAGCTATGATGGGGATGGAAGTAGAGCTTCCGAACTCTGATAGCGAGACCGGAACGATTAGCACTTTTAACAAGACCAATATTGGCAGCCACTCTCGACTGAGCGGCGAGCCTTCTCACCAAAAAGCGGTTCACGCGCCACCTCACTGGCACGAACCGCCTAACCCAGGAGGAGGTTCAACCGCATAAAGTTAAGCGGCCTGCTTGACCAAATACCACCTGAAAGCTAATGCAGGGGGTTTGGAAAAGTAAGGGCCACAGCTTAATAGTAAAGTCGAGGGTGTTTGAGCAAATATTTGCTTGAACGCCCTTTTTGTTTCTCAAAACTTGGCGGGGCAAGGGCTACCAATTCTTAAAATCTTGTAGAAATTGCGGCAAAATCGAGGCCCTATTTCGAGAAAAGACCGATTTACAGTAACCAGTACAGTTACCAGATGAGTAACCCAGCCTATAAGGAGCAGCTAAATGACTGAGATTAGAACTGAGCTTGCCCGCCCCAACCAGGAGGCGGAATTGACAAATGAGGCAATCAAACCATCTGTGGCAGTTTTGGAGGATAATGCGATGCTAGAACTGGATGAAGTGTTAGTGGAATACGGCGACAGAACTTTCTACGCCGAATATGAAGTGCAGCGCTTTTTGGCAACCCTGACCGAAGCGCAACAGGCCGAGGCCGAAGTGCTGGTGGACGACGAGTCGTATGTGGTCTTCTATCCGCTCTTGCCGTCGGCGGCAGTCGCGGCGGGCCGGAGCGGGTTTCACTTTGATATGGATAGCCCCCGTCCCACCGTCAAATCGGTAGATGTCCCGGAACTGGTCGGCATTTTTGCCGATCAGTCCGGCGACGGAGCGGCCCGGTTGAATCAACGCGCCATCGGAATAGCAGTTTTGTTAGCGAGCGTCCAGTTATAAACGGACGCTTTTTTCTTTGCCAAGATTTATTCTAATAATTACCACTACGTTTTGTATATTCCCCCAAAGCACCCAAACTTACAAGTTTATACTAACTCCATTTTAAGCATTTTCGGTATATCTTCGCGTGAATTCACCTTTCATAACCATTTCCTCCCTGTCGCATAAATAGCTGGTTTAGAGTAAAATAGCAGCTAGTTTGAAGCATAGAATTATTTGAAATAAAGCAAGCTATAAGTTGTAGCGGCGACCAGATAAACCTTAAATGGAAAGTTATTAATATTATGTCAAATAATGGGGTGGAACATTTTCTAGCGGTCAATTGCACTTTGGGCGAAGGGGTGCTGTGGGACTGGCGCGAGCAGATTTTGTGTTGGGTAGATATTGTCAACCGATGCTATTATCGGTATACAGCAGGTATGAGTCAGCCCGAAAAAATTGAAGTCGGAGTGATGGTTGGCATCATCGGCCTCCGAAAAAAGGGCGGGCTGGTGCTGGCAACTAGCGGCGGATTAATGACTCAGCAAAGCCCTGCCTCTCCGCTAGTAGAAATAGCCAACCCTATCGCCGGCCACCCCGATATGCGCTTTAATGATGGCAAGACTGACCGTCAGGGGCGGTTTTGGGCCGGTTCGATGTTTATGAAGCCGGAGGTAGACCGGGCCGAGGGCAACCTCTATCGCTTCGACCCGGATGGCAGCTTTTACCCGATGCAAGCCAATGTCGCTATTCCGAATGGTATGGGTTGGAGTAGTGACGGGACAACGATGTACCATACCGACTCGCCCCGCCACACGATTTACGCCTATGACTTCGACCCGGCTACTGGCAATATCGAAAACCGCCGCCCTTTCATTGCTACCCCGGATGAGGATGGGGTCCCGGACGGGCTGACAGTAGATAGCCTGGGCTACATCTGGAGCGCCCGGTGGGGGGGCTGGAAAATCAATTGCTATGCCCCAAACGGGAAAAAAGAGCTGGAAGTAGCTGTGCCGGTAGCTCAACCGACCTGCTGTGCTTTTGGCGGGCCGGATTTGGACACGCTCTATATTACTTCCGCCCAGGAGAATTTCACCCCGGAACAGAAAAAAGCCCAGCCCTGGGCCGGAGATATTTTCAGCTTCAAGCCAGGGGTCAAAGGCTTGCCAGAACCGGAGTTTTTGGGATGAGCGGGAAATCAGGACTGAGGACTGAGGTTTGGAAGACGGAAGGCGGAAGACTCAGGGAATTTACCCCCAAAGGAGGTGAGGCCACGATTTACGATTAGGGAACTCAACCCTGACCACTCGCTATATGTACTCAGCACTCAGCACTTTTTAGATTTTAGATTTTAGATTTTAGATTTTAGATTTTAGATTTTAGATTTTAGATTTTAGATTAAAAGGATAGCAAAACATGTCAGATAGTCTGGAGGAGTTGTTAGCTTCGTCGCGCAAACCGGCTGAATTTATTCTAAGCGGCTTTGGCGACGAAATAGCTACCGACCTGGAAGCACAATTAGATGTCCTGGAAGAAGAGGACATCCGGTTTCTGGAATTGCGCGGGGCGTGGGGCAAAAATATTGCCGACTTCGATAATGATGACCTCAAGCGGGCCGAGCGAGCGTTGTCGGCGCGAGGCTTTGGAGTATCGGCGATTGGTTCACCGATTGGCAAGAGCATGATTACCGCTCCCTTTGAGGTCGAACTCAAGCGGTTTGAACGGATTCTGGAAATTGCCGACTGGATGGGTAGCTCCTACATCCGGCTGTTTTCTTTCTTCATGCCCAAAGAGGAAGGCGAAGCGGCCTACCCCAAATACCGCAGCGAGGTTATGCGCCGCCTCGAAACAATGGCTACAATGTCCCAACCTTACGGCCTGATACTTCTGCACGAAAACGAAAAAGATATTTATGGCGATACCGCCGAGCGGTGTGCCGATGTCCTGGATACTGTCGGTTCGGCTAATTTGCGAATGACTTTCGACCCGGCTAACTTTGTGCAATGCGGAATAAAGCCCTTCACCGAAGCCTATCCCCTGGTAGAGCGTCATATTACTTATGTCCACATTAAAG
>JBBRSG010000171.1:0-10138 GCA_038245615.1 Chloroflexia bacterium
AAAGCGCAATACGATGCAAGAGCTGGGGTGGAAGGCAGTTTATCGCAAGGGGTGCTCGCCTTCGATTTACGGCACTGTCGTTCTCTGGGATTAGCCAAGACGCATTTGCAGCATATAGCCACCGCCGCTGGTATGAATATCGTGCTATTGTCAGCGTGGCTAGAAAGTCGTCCACATGCGCCGACGCGCACTTCGCGTTTCGCTAGACTGGCCCTCGCCAGCTGACCGGCAAAACGGAATTCGGCAACAGCGTCCATTACTACTGCCGCTCTTGCCGCCAACAGGGAGGGAGCTACATCGTCCGCACCCAAGTTCACCTCAACCGCCGTTACATGGACGTGGGCATCGGTCAGGCCCGGCATCAAGGTGCGGCCTCTAACATCTACCACCTGAGCGTTTTCGGCCTTGATAGGGCGGTCACTTACTTCTTTGATACGCCCATCCTCGATTAGTACATTGTGAGCTTCTCGCAAGTCGGGGTAAGTTGCGTCCAAAAGCGCGCAATTGTTGAATAAAACCTGGGCCATTTATTGCCTCCTGCTTATGTGTGATTAGGGATTTATGAATCAAATATAGGGTAGTTTAGATTATAGCACGACCCATCCCGGCTGCATGGTATAATCCAGGCCATGTTTAGTTTTATCATAGACCTGATAATTTGCCTGGGGGCTTTGACCGGATTAGCTCTGATTGCTCCCAGCATCATATATAGCTGGCGGGTAGTGCCGTTTTATTATAATTTGGCGCGGGTGGCCCTGCCTTTAATGACCCTGGCTTATTTTGGGCCAAACCTTTTTGGCCTGAATTTCCCTGGACGGAGCGGCTGGCCGGCCTGGGTCTTTTTGGGCGGGCTGGGCCTGATTGTGACGGCTATATTAGTTTTTCTCTATCGTGAACCGGGCGAGAGCTATCGTCGCCGCCAGAAGGTTGCAACATACGAAATTGCTGCTTCCCCGCTGTCTACCGCGGAGGGAATAATTGTTCGCTCGGCTCGGTCTAGCGATTTAGCGGGGGCAGGTCGGGTCTTTGCCGAGGCCTTTCACCATAGCTTTGACCTCGATTTTGGGCCAGACCGGGCGCGAAATGGCTGCCTGTTGAGCGAATTGTTGGGCATAAAGCAAGCTGAAGTGGAAGTGGCGGTCCTCGCCGAAACCGGGCAGGTTATCGGCGCGATGTGGCTCGACCTGGGCGATAAATCCGTCCCGCAAGTAACTTTCGGCAAAAGCTGGTCTATCCTGAAACGGTATCTAAACGGGTTGCACGCCTTTTATTTCGCAATTTTCGCCCTGCCAACCATGATGGCTCAACGCAGTACGGCCCAACAAGGCTATATCCAATGGCTAGGGATAGACCCGGTCTGGCAAGGGCGGCGAGTGGGTCGGCTTTTGGTCGAGCGGGCCACCGAATTGAGCCAGGCTGCCGGTAAAAGGGAATTGGTTTTACACACCGAGCGCAGCAACGACCGCGCCCGCAAGCTCTACACTCACACCGGCTTTGAAGACCGCTCCGGCTTCGCTTTCACCCCTCGCGTGCGCTTTGTGAAGCTGCTTGGGGACGGGTAATCAGGACTGAGGACTGAGGACTGAGTTCCTCAATCGCGGCCTCGCCCCCTTTGGGGGGTAAATCGTAAATCCCCCTTAATCTTTTATCCTGCTGATCCGGTCTATCCCTCTTAAAAATTTTCCGCCTCCCGCCCCCTGATTCCCAACCCTGTTAGAAAAAGGTCACAATCGTCAGATTTTGGTCGGGGATTTTTTGGAAACCGGCATCGTTGGTGATAATCGGACAATTGAGGTGGCGGGTGGCGGCATAGTGAAAAGCGTCGGTTGGGTCAAGATTCAGTTCGCGCACCGCTCGGATAACTTGGCGATGAAAAGCAGCATCGGGTGGCTCAAAATAAGCCAAATTGGGGATATTAAAAGTGCTTTGATCGAGTAAATCGGCCCAGGATGAGGGTATGACAGCGCTGGTGTCGCTCAAAGCGTCTTGAGCTGTATCCCTTTTTTTTTCTTCCAGACGGAGAAGTTGATAAATCGCTTCGTTGAAGGCTAGAGAAGATAGTATCATTTGGGTACTATGTTTGACCAGAGAGTCGCGCAAAGCCGTAGCCTGTGAATGCCAGATATGCTCGGCCCAGGCCAGCCCTACCAGAAAATTAGCGTCCAGATAAACCTGCGCCCCGCGTACTACCCCGCCGGGCTTCCAATAAACTATTTTGGGTTTTGCCATATTAGCAGTGATCGGTGGTCAGAGGGCAGAGGTCAGAGAAATTCAGTCCTCAGTCCTGCATTTCTAATCGTAAATCGTAAATCCCCTCAGTCCTGTATTTCCCCTGACCTCTGACTTCCGACCCTTACCGAAGTAGTTGTCGTCGGTCATCGTCCATGCCGACAAAGAAATAAGTTGGATGGCAGGTGTGCAGACCGATTTCGGCCTCACCGCGCCACTGTTCCGGGCCGCAATTCCATTCACAGGCCCATTCCAGGACTACCGGTACACTAACCCCGGTGCGGCGATTATACAGCACGCCGCTCTCATTCTCAAAGCCGGTGCTGGGACACATATTTTTCTCAAATTCTACCGCGTGGAATTCCAGTTCGGCAGGGTTCAAGCCCCATTCTCGCAACTGGGCTTCTAACTGGCGGACTTGCTCGTGGCGATAGACCATCTGCAATTGGCGCAGGTTTGTGGGAGTCTGCTCGCGCATTTCGGGGTTGCCGACTGCCACGGTGTTGCCGAAAGTGCTGGACGGTTGGCTGATTGGATTGCCTTTTCGAGAATTGAGCATTGCGATTGAACCTCCTCGGAAATACTTCTTAACAGGTATGGACAGGATTTTCAGGATAAAAGAGGTAATTGATAAGTAAAATCCTGTTAATCTTGAATATCCCTGTTAAATTGCACTAACGTTGATGCACCCTGGTGAACGGGTCGGTTTATAGAATCAAAAAAGAAAGCGAAATGGGTTATCGGTAAAACTATTTTAACCTCGTTGTTTAGACAAGTCAATAATAAATATTCGACAAATTTGCACGACCCCGCAATATTGACAGACCGAAACCGACTTGTTAAGCTAATCTTGAAGGGGCAAAAGCTGGGAAATATGGAAGCACTGGAAAAACTTAATTTGTTGGGGCAAGGAGCGCAACTTGAAATAGCCTCGACAGCCATAAATAAACCCAAGCCTTCCGGGAGGAGCGTCGCCCTGCCTGGTTCAGCGGCGCTTTGTAGTGCCAAAGATAGCGGGCCGAATCGGGCTACCCGCCTTTTGCGAGTATTGCAGACCAATCGCTGTGACCGAGGTTGCGCTTATTGTCCGTTACGCGCCCAGAACGACACGGTACGCCGGGCCACTTTTCAACCGGACGAACTGGCCAAGCTCTATCTGCAATTCGATAGCCGTCACATGGTGGATGGCTTGTTTTTGTCTAGTGGCAGCGATGGCAGCCCCGATGCGGCGATGGAGCAAATGGTCAAGACCGCCGCGATTCTGCGCGAAAAATATCGCTATGGCGGCTATATCCATCTCAAAGTATTGCCGGGAGCAGCTTTATCGCTGGTTGAAGAAGCCGCCCGACTGTCGGACCGGCTTTCGATTAATCTGGAAGCACCTAGCGCCGACCACCTCGATTTGATTTCAGATGAAAAGAGCTCCTTCCAAGATATAATTATGCGGATGGAATGGATTGCCAGGCTGCGAGAGGAACGGGGTTGGCTACGGGCCGGACAAAGCACTCAACTGGTGGTTGGGGCAGGCCGCGAAACTGACCGCGAGATTCTCCAAACCTCGCAGTGGTTGTATAAGGATATGGGCCTCAACCGGGTGTATTATGGCGCTTTCAGCCCGGCGGCGGGAACGCCGTTGGAAGGCCAAGCCCCAGCCGCCCCAGGTCGCCAGCAACGACTTTACCAGAGCGACTGGTTGCTTACAGCTTACGGCTTCACCTTCGAGGAATTGCCGTTTACCGCCGCCGGGGGGCTACCGCATGGTCTTGACCCGAAGGTGGCCTATGCCTTGCTGCGCCCGGAACGCTTTCCAGTCGAGATTAATCAGGCCGAATATGAAGACTTATTGCGGGTACCGGGTATCGGCCCGATTAGCGCCCGCCGGATTGTCAGCTTGCGCCGCCAGTTTCCCTTCAAAACTCTGGAAGCTCTGAAGCAGGTCGGGGCGGCCTTAACCCGCGCCCGCGACTTCGTGACGATTGATGGGCGCTATTTTGGCCTTCCCTCGGACTTGTTGTTCAAAGCAGGAAAACAGGCCCTTGCTGCACCGGCCCCTTCCGGGAGAATTGCTACCCAACTTACTTTGCCGCTCGAATGGAGCGCCGAAACCATCCTGCCGCCCCGCCTGACGACTAATATCGCTGACCTGGCTTTTGATTAAGACCCGCTTGTTAAAAAATCCTAACTGAATCTTTCAAGAAAATATAACTTTGACTTTAGGCCATTAGTAAGCCAAATCTTTACTTTATTAAAAATAAAATTCAGAAAAGAGTTGACCTTTGGCGAATTAGGGATTATTATGTAATTACGAACCATCCTGTTGTAAATGGGTCTCTCGGGTCAATTGCTTTCGGCAAACGCTTTTCAGGAATTATTTATACGGAACCCTATAGCAGTTTTCCTGGTTTTTTATTTTTGGGTCAGGGTCATACCGTTACCTCAGTAATTTTTCTACTCCTTTGCCGAAGTTTACTGCCCGTTTTCAGACTACCTTTCGTGAGCAGTATTTCGCTGATTCGTGCCTGGCGAGTTCGGTTTTTCGTGTGGTTTCATACTTGCCAAGCCTCAGCAGCTTTGTTGCTTAATCTACCCTGAAAACTGAAGATTGGATGATGCTTATGAAAATAAAAAGAGCAAGCGTTGGGTTGCTGGGCTTTGTCTTGGTGGCGCTCGTCTCACCAGGGTTATTAGCTCTGGCGGCAGAAGCTCCTCTGATGAGCCTGCCGGTAGCCGCTCCCGCCGCTCCCCCCGCAACTGCCAACCCTAGCTACTATTATGACCGGGAAACGGCTTTCGTTCTCAAGTACGCTATAGATAGCACTTTCGGCGGAATGTACACTGCCGTCGGGGTGGATGGAAGCCCCTTGACCACCTATCTGCCAGAAGATGTCTGGGGATTTCCGGGCGGCTTGATTAAGGGCATAGATAAAAGTGGAGTAGGCCAGGGGGTGTGCATCCGCTATCTGATTACCGAGTATCAACGGGTCACTACCCCGACCTACGAAGCCCCAACTGGCATGGGGGTTGCCGGGATTAATGCTTTCATGGGTGGCGCACCGATTACCGCCGACACTCTCTTGGAAAAAGCTAAATCTTGCGCCGACTTTGTTATTAACAGCCTGGAAATTAGCAAGCGAACTCCACCTACCACAATTGCAATTCCTGATCGCCTCTTTTATTGGGGCTTTACCAATCGGCAACCGTTACCCACCGACCCGGTAAGGAGCTTTCCCCCCACTCCGCCGCTGGTGGGTTTTGTAGACGAAACGGCTACTCCTAGTACGGCAGTTCCGCCAGGGACGAATGGGAGCGCCGCTCGCGCCGAAAGCAGCATCGCCTGGAGTCTGGCAGAACTGGCCCTGGCCTTAAAAAATGCCGGGAAGCCCTATACCGCTTACCTCAATGGGGCTTTAGATTGGTGGAACTGGCGCAAGACTACGGCGACAGCCCTACCCGCCTATAATTCGCTGCCTCCAGGAATCGGCAACCGCATCCCCGGTATCGCTCGCGATATTTTTTACCCGGCCCTGGGTTTTACCCTTTCCGAAATAACCGGCGACCCCAGCTATCGCAACGGCGGCGGGCCAGCTAATGCCGATGGCACCCCGTATGGTGCTATCCCCTACGCTAACAGCATTTTAGGGACGGGGGCCGCCCCCGACCTGACTTTCCCACCGCCGAATGCTTTGCAGGACGGGGCTTATGCCGCCGGATTCGGACGCGGGGTGATTTTTGCCAAAAACGTCCAGCAATCGCTTGGTCAGCCCAAAGGTAAATGGTGGGATTTTGGGAACTATCCTGGGGTACTAAACCCTACCGGGGGCGACCCTAATTTTGCCGACCCTAATCTATCCAAGCCGTTTACCCATTTTAGTGGACGCGAATTGGTGGCTGGTTCACAACGGGCGCTCTGGTTTTACTATACTTTTGGGGAAAATCCGGCGGGCTTTCCTACTCCGCCTTATTTCACCGAAGCCGCTACCGGTAAGGCTATTCTGGATTTCTGGAATTTTGCCAATACCAAATTCTGGGACTCTACCCCCGGTCAGGAAGCCTGGCGCGAGGCACTTGGTTCGCCGTACAAACCCTGTTTTTCGAGTGGAACGGACATTCCGATTGGGGACTGGCTACCGCCTTTGGTCGGCAACAAAGTCCATACTTTGAATGCCAATCGGACTGCTACAATTACCGTTTCCGGGGTGAAAGACCAGGATTTTCCCTATCTCAACTGGAAGATGAAGGGGACGGGAGTTAAAGCGGACGGGGTTGAGGTGGTCTATACAATGGATGCCGGGGCAACCTGGACGGCGTTACCCGCGACCCGTACCGCTACTTCCACCACGGTGGGCGATACCTTTACAGCGACAATTCCACCGTTAGCTCCTGGTGGAATAGTAAATTACTATGCGCGGGTCAAGGATGCCTGGGGGAATTATAGCGTGTTCCCGCGAGGCGCGGAAACGATTAACACTTCTGGCGTAACTGTGGCTCGCAATGTCGCTAACGCTCAATTCTATCTCTTTGAAGCCCCAACCCCGGTCCCGGAAGGCCCACGCGATACGCCGGTGCCAACCAGAACGGCAACCGCGACGGCCACCGCGACCAGAACGGCGACGGCGACGGCGACAGCAACTACCACCGCCACCGCGACAGCTACCGCAACGGCTACTGCTACCCCAAGCAGCATCGGCAACGATAATGCTGGTACCCCAGGTCTACCCAATACCGGGCGGACGGCGGAGTCTCCGGCTATATCGGGCTGGCTGGCGCTACTGGGAGTTGGGCTACTGATAGTCGGGATTGGAATGATTAGTTGGGGCTGGCTCATCCCACGCCGCAATCGTCGTCGCTAATCTACTTTACATAATTATGGGCAGATTCTATAAATAGAATCTGCCCATAACCTAAATTTGAGGACTGTCGCTTAAAGATGGGCGCAAGCCCCGGAAAAGTTAGCTTTGAAAATTTGTAACTATTCTGCCCGCCTTGAATTTGTCATTCTGAGCGAAGCGAAGGATAAAGATTCTTCGCTTCGCTCAGAATGACAGGGCTGTATAGTTTTGAAAAATTTACGTAGTAAATTTTTCAAATATAACTTTTCCGGGCTTGCGGCAATTCTCAAGCGACAGTCCTACTTATTCAACTTGCAACCGAATAGGCAGCCCGCGCTCAACTAGATATGATTTAGCCTGAGCAATGCTGTAGTCCCCAAAATGAAAGATGCTGGCGGCTAATACTGCGTCAGCCCGACCCTCAGTCAGCCCCTCGTAGAGATGGGCCAGCGTGCCGACCCCACCACTGGCGATAATCGGGATGCCAACTGCCTCGGAGATGGCGCGGGTCAGTTCCAGGTCGTAACCGTCTCGTGTTCCATCTTTATCCATGCTGGTCAGCAAGATTTCGCCTGCGCCCAGGCTATCGCCCTGCCTGGCCCACTCTAGCGCATCCAACCCGGTGGGGGTGCGCCCACCATGCAGATAAACTTCCCAGCCGATGGTACCGTCTGGCCCAACCGGGCGACGCTTGGCATCTATCGCTAACACAATACATTGTCGTCCAAAGTGTTCCGCTCCTTCCTCAATCAGGGCCGGGTTTTGGACGGCGGCGGTGTTAATCGAAACTTTATCCGCCCCCGCCGCCAACATGCGCTGCATATCGGCGACGGAGCGAATCCCACCGCCAATAGTGAAAGGGATAAAGACCTGTTCGGCGGTCTGACGCACCATCTCGACCACGGTTTCCCGGTTATCGCTGCTGGCAGTAATATCGAGAAAAACCAGCTCGTCCGCTCCGGCGGCATCGTAAAACGCTGCCAGTTCGACGGCATCGCCCGCATCCCGCAAATCCAGGAATTTTGTGCCTTTTACTACTCGCCCGCCGGTCACGTCCAGGCAAGGAATTATTCGTTTGGTTAGCATAAGCCCTTTGAAAATCGAAAATCTAAGATCAAAAATCTAAAATCGTAAATTCTGGACTTGGAGCAAGGGTTGATCACGGCTCAACGGCCTAAAATCTAAATTCAGGAGAGACTTTCGATTTTGGATTTCCGATTTTGATGGTCTATTTTTCCCCATAGAGGCCCTGAATGACCTCATCCTTGATAGTAAAGGAGTGTTGTGGGCCGGGAAACTGCCCGGTTTGCACTTCGTCCCGATACTGGATTAGGGCTTCCTCAATCAAACTGGCGCTATTGGCATACTTTTTGACAAAGCGGGGAGTGAAGCGGTCAAACAGGCCAATCAGGTCGTGCATAACCAGAACCTGTCCATCGCACTCCGGCCCAGCCCCAATCCCAATCGTGGGGATGCTGATGCTACGGGTGATTAGACCGGCTAATCGGTCAGGGACGGCCTCGATTACCAGACAAAAACACCCGGCTTCTTCCAGAGCTTTGGCATCATCAATCAAGCGTTGGGCGCTTTGGGCATCGCGGCCTTGCACCTTGAAGCCGCCGCTGGCTGAAACCAGTTGGGGCAATAGCCCGATATGGCCTACCACCGGAATGCCGCTCTGCACTAGCGCCCGCGCTACCTCAGCCTGATTGATGCCGCCTTCCAGCTTGACCGCATCCATCCCAGCCTCTTTCAGAAAGCGCACTGCATTGTGGATAGCCTGCTGTGGCCCTTCCTGAAAAGAGCCAAAGGGCATATCGCCGACCAATACCGCGTCCTTTGCCCCCCGCCGTACCGCCTTACAGTGGTGCAGCATTTCCTCCATTGTGACCGAAACGGTGCTATCGTAGCCCAGCACCACCATTCCCAGTGAGTCGCCGACCAAAATCATGTCCATTTCGGCCCGGTCTGCTAGTTGTGCGGTTGGATAATCATAGGCCGTCACCATCGCAATTTTTTTGGCAGGTGCGCCGGACAAAGCCTTGCGCCCCGCGATTTCGGGTACAGTTTTCTTCATCGTTGAATTCCTTTCCAGCCTGCTATCCGCTTAGGGTATAGCGGCCTGATAGAAAGTTGATACATGCCGCCTGGCATTAGGCCGATAGCTCCGCCAGTCGTTGCGGCCTTCATTGCTATCTACAGCTATTATAATCCAGACCACTCCTGCCGACAAATTCGGTGGTGGGGGTAAGGTGATTAAAGAATGGGTATTGATTGCGTGTCAATTGCGGTTAGTTATAGATGTTATAAGATATTTGATTTGACTTGGGTAGAGAATAGTGGTAAATTACATTGTGATAAATTTATCATACTAAATAGTTAATTTTTGTGTAATGCTAGATATTACCAAAACGTAATAATAAAAAGTGTTTGAAAGGAGCAGCAATGACTAAAGATAGCATTGCATCGGAAACCAAAACGCTCAAAGTGGGCGATATGGCTCCCGATTTTACTCTTCCGGCAGCCAAAGGAACCTGGGATAGCGCCAGCGTGACTTTGAGTGATTTCCGGGGGAAAAAGAATGTAGTAATCGCCTTCTACCCGTTTGCCTTTACCGCAGTTTGAACCGTCCAAATGCCCGCTTACAACGCTGATTTAGCGAAGTTCGAGGGGTATGATGCCCAGGTTCTGGGTATCTCGATTGACAGTATTCACACCAATTCGGCCTGGGCCAAAAGCCTGGGTGGTCTCGATTATCCGCTGTTGTCCGATTTTTGGCAGCACGGCGAGGTCGCCAAAGCTTATGGAGTTTTTGACGAAAAAGCTGGTCGCTCCGAGCGGGCGCTTTTTATCATAGATAAAGAGGGCAAACTGGCATTTATTGATGTCCACGACATCGCCAAGCAACCCGACAATGAAGACCTCTTTGAGGTTCTGCGTCAGCTGTAGTCTCAAGAGCTATCCGAATTCAGCCGTCAGCTCTGCCCAACAGCGCGAGTGACGGCTGTTTTTAATCCCACGAAAGGTGTGAGTAATGGAAATTTCACGACGATGCGTGCCGTATACTCCGGTCTGGAAAC
>JBBRSG010000172.1:0-10034 GCA_038245615.1 Chloroflexia bacterium
AATAATTTATGGTAAAAGGAGTTTGAGCAACTGATGAATCGTCGAGTGCTGATTATCGAGGATGACCGCAAAATCGTTAATTACCTTACAATGTATTGCGAGGCTGAGGGCTGGGAAACCCTGGTCTGCCGGGATGGGCTGGAAGGGTGGCGGACTTTTGGGCGTGAAAAACCCGATTTTGTGTTGCTGGATTTGATGCTCCCCGGTCTGGACGGACTGGAAATCTGTCGTCGAATTCGGGCGGGTAGCACCGTGCCAGTAATTATGATTACAGCGCGAGGCGAAGAAATTGACCGGCTGTTAGGGCTGGAAGTCGGAGCAGACGATTATGTAGTCAAGCCTTTCAGCCCACGCGAAGTGGTCGCCCGGATGCGAGCGATTATGCGCCGGATAGACCAGGCTCGCTCGCCGGAGGCCTTACCCGCGACGTTGGAGATTGGGGCGCTTCGGGTTGCCCCCGCCAGCCGCGAGGTGCGCTACGCCGGTAAATTGGTCGAAGAGCTGACCGGCAAGGAATTTGAATTGTTGATGACGTTGGCCCGACAACCGGGCCGGGTCTATTCCCGCACCGAGTTGGAAGAAGCCCTCTACAATGTAGACTCGCTGGTGGGCAGCCGAGCTATCGCGGCCCATGTTTCTAATCTGCGGGCCAAGCTGATAAAATCCGGTGCGCCCGATTTGATTGATACGGTTCACGGGATTGGCTATAAGCTTAGAAAAGAAGGCTGATTGCGCCGCTATTAAGAAAGAAAGACCAGCTATGGCCTCATTTTCGTCCGTCCCCACCCAATCGGGGGCTAGTTCAAACCAGTTTCCGCCTTATCGAAGTTTGCCATTCCCTCGGCAGAGTCGCCTTACCAGCCTGAGCAGCCGGATTATTCTGGCAATGATAGGGGTAGGCTTCTTGAGCGCAATTATAGGCGGTGTTCTTTACCAGATACGGGTTTCGGAAACTATTACCAAGCTTGACCAGCGCAACCGCGAAGAGATAACCAGCAATTTGCTGGTGCGTTTGGAAAACTCCCGCCTGCCAGCCCGCACCATCGAGCAAGTCAAAGAGGCCCTGGATTCGCGGAAAACCGTAACCAACCCGCGTCCTTTAGTCGAGCAAGCCCTCGACAATTCTATCTGGGTGGTGATTTTGGTAGCTTTAGGAGCATCGTTATTGGCCTTCGGGCTGGGGTGGCTGCTGACTCGCCGAATAGTTGGGCCATTGGAGCGGTTGCGGCAGGCCAGCCGTCAGGTTGCCGCCGGAGATTTTAGCCCGCGAGTTCCAGTCGAAAAATCGGATGAAGTCGGGCAGGTAACGCAAAGCTTTAACCTGATGGCGGCCCAACTCCAGGGTGCAGAAGCCCAGCGCCGCCAGCTTTTGAGCGATGTGGCGCACGAGCTAAAAACTCCACTGGCCTCGATTCAAGGCCATATCGAAGCCTTGTCTGACAATTTGCCGCGCGCCCGCGCTAACCCGGAAGCGATTTACCAGATTGTGCTGGAAGATGTTCAAGAGCTAAACCGCATGGTAACTTCGCTGCGAACCTGGCTTTCGGCCCAGGGTACGGTTGAGAATCTGGAAATAAAGCCCCTAGACGTACAGGCCGAATTTTCTTATCTGGCCGAGCGGTTTCGACCTCGCGCTGAAACTGCCCAGGTG
Source organism: Chloroflexia bacterium (assembly GCA_038245615.1). Classification (GTDB taxonomy): domain Bacteria; phylum Chloroflexota; class Chloroflexia; order Chloroheliales; family Chloroheliaceae; genus 54-19. Next base: position 1,652 of record JBBRSG010000172.1, read on the forward strand.
CAGTTGGAAGTTCAGGTGGAGCGCCATACCGGGTTGGTGCTGGTTGACCGCAATGCCTTGCGCCATATTCTCTCGAACTTGCTGGATAACGCTCTGCGCTATACTCCGGCGGGCGGACAAATTCGGCTACTGGCCTGGCCCGGTGACGGCGAAAGACCGGGTCAGGCCAATCCTCAGCGGCTAACGATTGCGGTTGCCGATACGGGTTGCGGGATTGCCCCCGAACACTGGCCTCATTTGTTTGAACGCTTCTATCGGGTAGACCGTAGCCGGGTCCGTGATACCGGTGGGACCGGGTTGGGATTGGCTTTGGTCAAAGATTTAGCCGAAGCCCAACAGGGCCGGGTCTGGCTAAATAGCCAGGTCGGGCGTGGCACAATTTTCTTTATAAGTCTGCCGAATCAGAAAAAAATTTAATGTTGTTCTTAATGTTGTTCTTAATGTTTGCCTGCCATAATACTTATAGAGTAATTTATTTCTTTACTTTTAATTATTCGGTTCTACCGGACTAATCAACAATTATTATTTGGTGGGAGGTACATATCCCTATGATGAACAAGACGCGACACGAAGAAATTGTGATGGCAAGCCCCAGTACCCGCTTTATGATGGTCATTTTAGTGGCCTTAATCGGGCTGGTGGCTTTTCTGGCCTTACCATATTGGGCCACTATCCCGGCCCTGATTTTGTTGAGTTGGAGCGCGGGTTGGATTGCTCACCGTATCTCAATGCAAAATCACCGCGAGCGGCAGGTATACTCGATGGTCACGCTGGAAGTAGATGAGCAGCGCATCGAGCGGTTGCGCGAACTGCACCGCATCGGCAACGGCTGATTTAGATTTAAGGGGATAGTAGGATTATTATTACGAGATTATCTTTTAGGGCGGTCTTGCAGCCGATAGACGAATTTCAGGCCTGACCAGATTTGGTCAATCGCGCTGACCTTTACATCCACCAGACCGCCCGCTAATCCAATTTCACGGACAATATTATCATTCAAATCTGTACCAACTTTAGAGGCACGTTTGGGCCACGAAACCCACAACATACCATTAAAATCCAGAGCTTGCTTAAGTTCAGGAAATCTTTCCTCTAATTCAGCCCGGCTTTTGGTAAAGAAATGGATAAAATCCAGGCCGCTCTCCAGCTTCTCGACTACCCTTATTCCCGGCGGCAAATCCCCCAGCAAGGTTCGATAGTTGTCCGGTGCATTGAGAAATAGCACTTTTGCGCTGGGGTGAATACCCAACTTTTCTTGCAATGGTCGGTTTGAATATCCGGCAACCTCGCTCACACTGCTTACCCTATTGCGGAATGGTAATGTGCTGAGGACTGGGGCGCTGCCCGCCGAGGTAGGCCTTGCGGTTTTCGGTGACGTAAAAACCAAAGTCCTCTTTCCAGTCGCGGCGGGGGTCTTGCCCCAAAAGGGTGGCAAAAGCCTGATATAGGGTCGGGTTTTGGGCCGCAAAATAATTGGGGTTACGGAAGAACATTTCCAGCGTCCCGGCGATGAATTCGCCGTCGGTCTGATGGACATAGGGATGTCCCACCGGTACGGGGTCATTCGGCCCGGCCTGTCCATCCTGATAGCGTTGATACCGCTCTTGTTCCAGCCGTTTGCCCGCACTAAAAAGCTGGCGGGACTGCGGATTAAAAAGCGGGCCATCGGCGGGGTTCATGCCCGGTAGCGTCCCCTCGCAATTCCCCATGCGCCCCGTCCCCGCATCAAAATGGTCGAGCATATGCCCAAATTCGTGCAGGAAAGGCGCGACCCCCGGAGTCTTGCCATAAAATCCCTCGAATAGCCGCGATAGTTCCAGTTGAATCGCTTCGTGGTCAAAGCGGTAATCGCCTCCGGCAATCCCACCATCTTGCTCAAACGAAACCCGGCTAGTATACACCCGGAAATGGCGGGGAGTGGTCAGGAGTCGGTCTACCAGGTCCTTGCGATAATAGAAAACCTCGGCGATATGCCCCGCTACCAGGTGGCGAATAGCGGGCGGAGCTTGCTCGTTCAAATTAGCCCGGTTGCGGCCCATTATCACTAAATCAAGGTTGGGATGATTGGCGATATATTTAATCGCTTCATAAAAATCCTGGCGAGCTTGCGGATTGCCGTGTAATCCATTGGTGATAGGAAAGTAAAAGTCGAGCGCCCGAAAGTCGCCGGTAATATCAAAAACCAGCGCCGCCAATTGGGGTCGGCAACTCCCTTCCGAAAATTCCTGATAATAGCGAGCGGCCTGGGCCAGTTGCTCAACTGAGACTTGACCGAGTTCGCCACAATCCAGCGGTACAAAAGCATTGAGGATGCGCCCGCCCACTTCCAGCCCTTGCGGGGTGAGATTTACCGCAGCGTTTCGCACCTGCATATAATCAAAGTCTGGCATCAGAACCTCCAATCAGGGGTCGGTGGTCGGGGGTCAGTAGGCTAGTTTTGAGTTTTGAGTTTTGAGTTAAAATACCAACCACTAACCGGATTTTTCCTCCGTCTTGTGTCTTACTAAACTCAGTCCTCAGTCCTGCCTTTCCCCTGACCCACATCATCATATTTTCGGAATCAGGGTTGGGTCAAAGTCCGCGAGGCGGGTCGGGCCGAGGCGCTCTAATTCTTGGGAAGCTTGTTCGGCGGCAGCAATCAAGTTTTGCACGTTTATGCCAAATTGAGATGGGACGAAAGCCCGCAGATAATCAGTGCCGCTTTGGAGTAACGAAAGCGCCCCGCGGTAGTTCGGTTTGGTGATAATTTTATAGTAGCCGACCCCAACTTGCAAAAGCCCCTGGTAAAATCGCCGCAACTCCCGCCGCTCCGCGTTCCACAAGTCCTCTAATGTTTCGTGGCACTCGAAGAATTGACGGGCGTTAAATTGGGCCACCGCCTGCCCAAAAAGCGGCGGCGGCGACTCGTCAAACGGCATTAACTGGTCCTCAACTGGCGGGGAGTCGGGCCGGAGTCATCGTCTTTTGCGCTACGATTGAGAAATTGCTCGACCAGTCCACGCACCATTGCGGCTAATTGGGCCGGGCCTTTGCGCCCACTGGCGTAATAATACTGGGCCACTCGCCCGACCAACATCGTCCCGCCGTAGGAAATCGCCGGTTTGGTCAACAGCCCCGCCAGAGCCGGAAGTTTTTTGCCCGCCAGTACTGCCAGTCCTTTCCACAGAAAAGCCATTCCCAGAATCGGGGCGATTTCCAAATAAACCTCTACCCGACTATCCCGCTTTTGTCCATAGACTCCAGCTAGACGATGGCTCATTTCAAACTGGTTCTTGGTCAATATTACAAAGTCTGCCCCGCCACTAATAATCTCGCCAATCAGGGGTATTGCGGAAGTAAGATTGGCGATTAGCACCAGTTGGGCGTTGGAACGGGCGGTAGCCTGAATCAAATGGCTGGCGACGGTATTGCGGAAAATCGGGGCGCGACGGGCCAAAGCCAGTTCCCGGCCTTGCAATTTTGAAACCATGATGGGTAGCAATTTGGCCTGTAGCCGAGAGAGTTCCAGCCCGCTTAGTTCCACCACCGTAATTTTGGTGGGGGCATCCTGGGTCAGTTCATCCAGTTCACGTTGCCAGACCGGGCGGTTATCGGGTTCGGGCGGGCTGAAACCTGCGCCGTCGGCGGCAGCATTCCCGCCGGGGGTGGCTTCTTTGCCGCCGACCAGTCGCAAGGGATTAATCGTCCGTAAGCTGTTAGCGACGGAGCGCGACACGTTAAAAGGCTCTTCCGCTTGGCGACTGAGCATCACCAGAATAATCGCAACTCCGCTACTGCTTTGGGCCAGTTCCAACAGCCAGCGTCGGTTATCGGCAGAAATTCGATCCTCTTTATAGAGGGCATAGAGCAATAAACCGCTTTCAGTTTCGTCGGCCTGAACGTTGGGACGCTCGTTGGGTTCGAGTAGCCGGAAAGGGGAAGAAGTCCATAGGCTTTCCAGACGGGTAGATAGCGCCCGGTGCAATTTGTCGCGCACCTCGCCGCTGTTGCCAGCCAGGGCAATTACCACCTCGCGGGCGGCTTCTTCTTCAATTTCGCGGTAGCTGCTATCCGCCAAAACATCGAATAAATTTCCCAAAGCTCCCATGATTACCTCGTTTCTGAAAAGTGGTCAGTGGTCAGTGGTCAGTAGGTTAGTTTTGAAGTCCCAATCTATCTAAAATTGAATATCGTGAATGGCGCAGTCCTTAGTCCTGTATCTTCTGACCTTAGATTTTCGACCTTCGCCCTTGACCCCTGACCTCAACATTTTAGCATATTCGGTCTTAATTTACACCTTTGCGGGCGAAGAATTCTTGTACCACCTGAGAATGAAGCGGAAAGGCTAGTTCTGCCGGGGAGGTAAGAATCACTACTTCGCTGGTTTCGGGGTTTGCCTCAAAAATTGGCAAGTCGGCGGCAGTTTTGGGGTTCGCCAGCCCAAAAATCAAAACTGTGCCGTCCGGGGCGCTCAACACCCGAAAATCCCGGATTTCGAGGGGGTCAAGTTGCAAGCCAGTTTCTTCCCCGACTTCACGTGCGCCCGCTGCTTGCCACGACTCACCGAGATTAATGAAGCCTCCCGGCAAGGCCAGCCAGCCTTTACGGGGTTCTATCCCGCGCCGCACCATCAAAAGGCCGTTGTCTACCGGGACCAGCACAACTGCCACCGGCATGGGGTTGAGATAGCTAGTACGCTGACAATTTGGACAACGGCGCGGCCAGGGCTGGGCTGGCTCAAAAGCCTGCCCGCAATAAGAGCAGTGCGAGTTTTTCTGGTACATAAATTTCTCCTCGGTTGTCATAATAGCACGGTTTCTTCATCTTGCAAGGGCTAGACCATTGCGGCAAACAGCCTTATACTTAATTCAAGGATAGGACTTCGCTTAACCGGGTTTACCCCATCTATAAGCGAAATTTCTAATAAAAGTAAACTTTCGCTTGTAAATCGGGGTAAACCAGGGTTTGGGTTTTGGGGCAATTATTTTCAAATCAGTCCATCGTTTCAAGCGAAAGTCCTAAAGATAGTTGAGTCTATGCGCGGGATAGGAGTTAAGATTTAATGAGCGAGTCGAGCCTGAAAGCCGAGGCTACCTCTAATATTATTGCCGAGGTGGTTAAGCCGGTATCGGTGGCAGTGCTGGGGTCGGCGGCATTTATCGTCACTGCCGATGTGCGGGTGGTCAATCCGCTTTTGCATATTATCGCCAACGATTACCGGGCCGAAGTCGGGGCCACCGGGATTATCGTGACGGCCTACACCATTCCTTACGGTCTGTTTCAACTGGTTTACGGGCCGTTGGGCGACAGGTTGGGCAAACTCAAAATTATGGCCTGGGCGATGGCCCTGTTTGCGATTGGGACAGCGGCCTGTGGGCTGGCTCCCGACCTCTTCACTTTGAGCCTGTTGCGCTTTCTGACCGGGGTGGCGGCGGCAGCCATGATACCCATGTCCCTGGCCTACATCGGGGATACTTTTCCGTATGACCAGCGTCAGGCGGCAATCGGCAAATTTCTGACGGCGGTGGCCCTGGGCCAGATTCTAAGCGCCAGTCTGGGCGGAATTGTCGGCGATTTTCTGAACTGGCGATTAATTTTTGGGTTCTATGGTCTGATTTCGCTGGTGGTTTTCGGGATATTGTTTCGGGCCTCGCGCCGTTCGCCCGCCAAAGTCAACCCCGATATTCAGCGCGGCTGGGCAGCCTACAAGCCCTACGGACGGCTGTTGGCAAAACCTGGCCCTCGCACCCTGATTATCGCGGTCTTTATCGAAGGCCTTTTCTTTTTTGGCGGCTTTACCTTTTTGGGAGCGTTTTTGCGCGATAAATACGGACTGGCCTATATCGCCATCGGTTTTATGCTGACCGGCTTCGGGTTGGGCAATCTGGTCTATGGGCGCTCGGTGCGCTGGCTCTTAGCCCGATTGGGCGGCGAGGACGGCCTGATTTTCTGGGGTGGGGCCCTGACTTTCGCTTGCTATCTGGCGATTGCGCTACTCGAAATCTGGGTGCTGTTCATCCCTCTGAATATTATCCTGGGGGTTAGCTATTATATGCTGCACAGTACCCTCCAGACCAGGGCTACCGAAATGTCCCCTGGGATGCGAGGGACGGCGGTTTCGCTCTTCGCTTTTAGCCTCTTTTTGGGGCAAGGTATCGGGACAGCGGCCCTCGGTCTCATCGTAGACGGCCCTGGTTATGTCCCGGCCTTTGTAATCGCCGGGGTCGGGATGCTCTTATTGGGGACTTGGATCGTCTACCAGACCCGCCGGATAGTAAAAAAAGGACTGGTATCCTAGCCGACCTTGATGGAAATAACCTTGCAAATTGGGTTCAACGGTTCGCCGGTCAAAGCTGGCATTTCACCCGCCGGAAAATACCGTTGGCTTGCGAAACTATGTACAGGTCCGGTTTAGCCTGTTACAATAAGTTATATTACGTCTTACTGTCGTTTATGGTGAGCGAGGATAGGAATGAAGGTGAGATTATGGCGAAAATAGCAATGAAGCTGTTTTCCAGAAAACAGTTACCTCCCCATTCAAGGGCGAATGGGGAAAAAACCAGTAGTAAATCCAAAGCTGCCCCCCGGCCTTTGATGCTAGGGGTCGTCGGCGATAGCGGCTGTGGCAAAACCACTTTGGTGCGCGGGCTCAAAAATCTTTTTGGCAAACAGCACGTGACCGAAATTTGCCTGGACGATTATCACCGCTATGACCGGGCCGAGCGCACTCGCCGCCAAATTAGCGCCCTCGACCCTGCCGCCAATAAAATGGATTTGATGTTGGATGACCTGCTCAAATTGGGCCAGGGTCAGCGGGTAGTCAAGCCGGTCTACGACCATTCCACCGGGCGGTTTGCCCATCCCGAAGCAATTACTCCGCGTCCTATTGTAGTAGTTCACGGCCTCTTTACCCTCTTTAACCCCGAACTGGCAGAACTTTTTGACCTGAGCGTCTATCTTGACCCCGAAGAAGCTCTGCGAGTGCAATGGAAGATTGCCCGTGATACCCACCGGCGCGGCTACAGTCTGGAAGAAGTCTTGCACCAGATAGAAGAGCGCCGGGCCGATGCCTCCGCCTATATCTGTCCCCAGAAGCAAGCCGCCGACCTGACGGTGAGTTTCCGACGACCTATCTCGCTACTCTATAATACCGGGTTGGATGTAAGCCTTTCGCCTCGCGCCGGATGGTATTGGCCGCGTCTCCAGCCGGATGGTACGGAACGCTGGCTGACTATTCCGCCGGGCGGGGCGCTCGAAATTTCGGGGCGGATAGACCAACCCGCCGCCGAAAGACTGGCCCACAGTTTTGGGCCGCTGACCTATCCGGCCTATGCCGCCGCTCTCAAGCGCGGTCAGCCCCTCAAAGAGCTGGGTATATATGCCAGCACCACCGAAAATCAGTCGTCCCACCAGAGCCTGCCCCTGGCCCTCACCCAATTGCTGATTGCCGGGCGGCTCTACCAACCCGAAATCGGTCTGGACGAAATACAGGTAGCGTAGTAATTATAGCTAGTAATTATCCTGGCTAATATTTTTAGCGTAATCCGCCGGGGTTTGGCCCACGATAGCCTTAAAGTCTTTGATAAAGTGAGCCTGATCGAAGTAGCCCAGTTCGAGGGCCAGCTTTCGCCAATCCACCATCGTTGCGCCCTGAGATAGCTGTTCGGCGGCTTCGTGCAGCCGATAGCGGTTGATGACCCACTTGGGACTTACCCCGACATATTGGCTGAAAATACGCTGCAAGGTTCTTTTATTTATACCAAGCCGCCGCACCAGGTCGTCTACCTGCCGAATGTCGCGCTCAGTAATAATCCGGTCAATCGCCCGGTTAATCACCTCAATCGTGTCGTCCGGCTCAGGCAATCTCCCACGCAAGAAGTCTTCAAACAGGCTAATCATATCGCTTTCGTCGGTTAGCGCCAGTAGATTATCTTCGAGTGCCTGACAATCCAGCCCAAAAACATTTTGCAAACTGAGGGTGGCATCGGTAAAGCGAGATACCGGCATGTTTACAAATGGGTAAAAAGCGCCGGGCCGAAAGGCTACCCCAAAAATCCGGCCCTGGCCTTCCAGCCGATACGAGAATTTCCCCTTTACCACCCCAAATACCGCCGATTTATCTTTGGCAAAGACCAGATGGACACAGGGATGCGGCAGGTTTTCGGACACATACGGCGCTTGTCCTCTCAAGTCCCAATTGATAATCCAGTAGATAACATTCACAAAAAGAAATTAGGTAAATCAAATCGGGCCGAGTAGCAAGCGGGCTAGGCGACTAGCCGATAAGCCAATAGGCGGCTCTCAATTTGACGATTAATTAACCCACTGACCGCGGCCACCCGATCCTGGTGCAAGTGGCGATGATGGCGGTCAGTTTGGGCTAAAGCTTGATAAGTGCGGACTC
>JBBRSG010000173.1:0-9932 GCA_038245615.1 Chloroflexia bacterium
GACGTGCATCAGTTCGACCAAGACGCTCCACCCCAAGACCGTCGCTATCCCAAATAACAGGCCGCCCAGCCACACTCCGGCACTACTGGCTACCCGCCGTCCCATGGCCATCCCTCCGGCTATCAGTCCGGCAATTATCACCAGTCGGACGGCGGCGGAGACCCAATCTACGTTCTGCCCATTGTCGAACATAATCTTGAAAACGCCGCTATCATCAATCAGCCAGCGCTGCATGGGGATGCCCAGCCAGGCAAATATCCAGTTTATCAGGCCACCGGGTCGGTCAGGGTTGGGCTTGACCAGGGCATTCGAGGCGTAGGGCGAAAAGATGATGTACCAGACGACCCCAACCGCATACAGCGAGGTCACATAGGGCAGAAAGAAGCCGATGCGGTAAAACTCTTTGCCCTTGACCACTTTATCCAGCAATAGCGAAATTCCTAGTGACACCGACAACCCGATAACTACTACTCCCGCCGCAAAGGTCAGAGTATTAAAGAGAGCGTTCCACCATTCGGGGTCTTGCATCAGGTTGGCATAATTATCAAATCCGGCGAAATTCTCGGAAGGTGGTACCAGCCCCTTGACCACCGAAATGCGCTTGTAGAGGCTCAAAAAGAAGGCGTAGACTATCGGGAAAAAGTGGAAGATAAAGAGAATGAGAATGGCCGGAGCGATAAACAGATAGGCCTTGAACGACGATTTCAGCATCTTGCTGTATTTGGGCCGAGGGGGTGGCTCAAGCAATTCGCCGGGTGGTGAGCTTTCGGTCGGTTTGGCGGCTACAGTTGCCATTGCTACCTCTCTAAATACCGATACAGGCTTTTGACACACTAAAATGAGCTATTCGAGAATATGTGCAAAATGCTACTTGCCAAAATAATCGTCTAGCTCTACGCGCCGTTCCTGACTTTGCCAAAAATCGGTACGACCCCGAATATTTAATAGGTCGCGCTTGCTTGATAGTAAATTATTACCTATATTGTATCAATCCGCTCGGATTTGTGCAAATTGAATCCAGCTTGTTATCGTAGAGCAGCCTTGCCAGTATAGACCGCCCTCTTTAACAGCTTTTTAAGGTGAGGTTAAGAGGTTGTAAAACTTGGGGGTCAGGGGACGTGGATCAGGGAAAATTCAGGACTGAGGGCTGAGTAATAGGGGGCAGGGGAAATTTACGAGTTACGATTGGAACAGTTCAACCAACCCTCGAAAGGCGGCCCGGCCGGGCCGCCCTTGAACGCTGAGTAATAAATTGAGGTTTGAAGCAAGCTTTGGCGCATTTGCAGGCCAAAGTCTTAAATTTTACTTTATCCAACTGCCCGGAGCGTTAGTGGTGTAGCCTTGCGACAAGTAGGCGGCATCCACCAGGGCCTGACCGCGTTCGTTCAGGGCTACACCGTCTCCCATGCGGTTCATAGTATAGCCAAACGACATTTTTGCCATTGGGTCAGCGAAGCCAACTGAGCCACCCGCTCCAGGATGCCCGAAGGCTTCTTCGGCTATAAGCAAGCTATTGTTAGGAACATATGGGGTGAGCCGCCGGTTATCCACTGCTTTAAAATAGCCTAAAGCAATTCGGCTGGGAACTAGCAACATCCGGTCAAGGCTGCTGGCGGAAGAAGAAGTACCCATCCGAACCAGAGTGTTACGGTCTACCAATGTAACTCCGTTCAGGCTACCACCGCAAGCTAAGGATTCCTTAGCCTCAGCCCGGCCTTTCTCCCGTCCCCTAAATCCCGACTCCCGACCCCTGCTCCTCCGGTTCGCCTTCAATCGTGACTTGGGGTATCCAGTCAAGGAATTTGGGCATCCACCAGTTCCAGTCGCCCAGTAAGCGCATGGTTGCGGGTAGTAGCACACAGCGTATCAGGGTGGCATCCACAAAGACGGCCACCGCCAAACCTAGCCCCAATTGCCGAATGATTATCATTTGGAGGGTGATAAAGACCGCAAAGACTACCACCATAATCGCCGCCGCGCTGGTGATGACTCCACTGGTAACACTGATGCCTTTGGCAACTGCCTCAACCGAACTAGCGCCTTTATCCTTGTATTCCTTGATGCGGGTCAGGATAAAAAGGTGATAGTCCATCGAGAGGCCAAACATAATGGTGAACATAAACAGCGGGGCGAAGTTCTCGATGACCCCGGTGGGCTTGAAGCCGATTTGCTCGCTGAAATAGCCGTCCTGGAAGACCAACACCATCACTCCATAAGCTGCCCCAGTTGAAAGCAAGTTTAAGAGAATGGCCTTGATGGGAATAACCAACGAATGAAAAGCCACCAACAGCAACAGAAAGCTAAGGCCCAGCACAAAACCAAAGACCGCAGGCATGGCGCTCAGATAGTAATTGACTATATCGAGGGTCGCGGCGGCACTCCCACTGACATAGGTTTCCACTCCGCTCAGTTTGCCAAAATAAGTCGGCACAAGCTGACTACGGGTCTGCCGAACAATATCCTGGTTGAGTTGGCTATTGCGCGACCCCGCCATATAGAGCGAAACCGAAACCACCTTGCCATTGCGGGAGGCGCTAGTTTCAACCGGCCCGCTCAGACCATTGACTTTAAGCGCAGCCTCTTTGAATTGCTCGATGGCGGCTTTGGTATCCTCCCGCTCATAGCCGGTGATAATCAGATTCATTCGTAGGGTCGTGCCTTGCGCCCATTTATCGTTCATGAGCCGCAGAGCTTTGACTCCTTCCAGCGAGTCGGGCAACCCGTCCAGGCCGTTAGTACCGAGCTTGAGGTGCAAAATCGGGGCTGCCAGCCCTATCAGCAAAGCGGCGGTCAGCACTGCGAAGATAACCGGACGACCCATGACCACTTTGACCAGACTGGCCCATAGCCCGCTACCCTCCTCGCGGTCACGCCCAAAATAGGGGATGCGTCCCCAATTAATTCCGTTGCCAAGAATTGCCAGGGTCGCGGGCAGAAAGGTCAGACTGCCGATGACTGACACCAGCACCACCCCGATTGTGCCGGTTGCCATAGAGCTAAAAACTTCGTCCCCGACCAGATACAGCCCTGCCAGCGAAATCATAACGGTCAGGCCGCTAAAAAAGACCGCTCGCCCGGCGGTGCTGCTGGCGACCTGAATCGCTGCCATTTTCTCGCGTCCGTGACGGCGCTCGGTGCGATAGCGGGTAATCATAAACAGGGAGTAATCTATCCCGACTGCCAGCCCAATCAGGACTACCACCTGAGTGGAATTCGAGTCCACTTCCGAAACAAGTTGGCTATAAAGCGCCAGTAGTCCGAAAGCCGCCAATAGCGAGGTAATCGCCAGAATTAGCGGGATGACCGCTGCCGCCAACGCCCCAAAAGCCAGCAACAGAATGATAAAGGTTAATGGTAAGGTCAGCTTGAGGCTACCATCGAGTTCATGAGCAACAAAACTATTAACCTCCTGATTTAGCAACGTGCCATTGTAGGGGTAAATCAAAAAGCCGGGGCTTTGCTCTTGCCATGTTTTCACCAGTGGCTTGACCGGCTCTAGCTTCTTTTTGCGGACATCCGTATCACCCTTGACGGTGGCGACCACCCGCAGGGTTGTGCCATCTTTGGAAGCGAGTTGCGCGTTGGCAATCGGCACCGAATACATGTCCACTACTTGCGAGAAAACCGGCAAGCTCTGTCCATTTTCGCTATAGGTTTGGTTAGCGAGACTCTGCGAGATTTTGGTAGCGACGGCCTTGAAGTTGGCATCGCTGGTTTTCAGGGTCGGGTGGCTAACTACTACCACAAAAGTATCGGAAGCTTCCGCCCCGCCTCCGGCATTAAAGACATCCCCGGCCCGATAAGCCTCGATTTTGGAGATGCCGGAACTGCTATTGCCAGTCGCATCGCTAAAGCGAGTCCCCGCGATTAGGTTGATACTGAACAGCCCCAGGCAGACCGCGAACCACAACCCGAAGACCAGCCAGCGATGATGGGCGCTCCACATCGCCACCCGGACGGTGGCAGGCAGCTTGGCGCTTTTTTGGTCAGGTTTGAGCTGTCCCGATTTTTGGTTGGCTTCGGCGACGGTTTTATTTTCCTCGCGCTCCTCAGAATCTCGCAATTGCATTGGGGGAATACTCCTTGTTTATATCTCACAAAAATAAAAAAAGCCTGTGCTGATTGTAGCTTATTAACCTTACACTGCAAGTTACAAGCAGTAAGACGCTAGACCGTAAATTATTGTTTCAATTTGTAATTATGCAGACCTGAAATGAGGACTCAGCGTTCAAGGGCGGCTACGCAGGGCCGCCACCACCGGGATTGGTGGTAGGGGCAGCCCTGTTTGGTCGCCCTCCGATGGATTCTTCCACCGACTTTGCTATTAGCCGCCTCAGTGTATATAATTCTGCCAGGGTGGTCTAAACTATTGACCAGCTACAATAGAAATAGTGGAAAAGAAAAGATGGAAAAACGAACGATAGATGTAATGGCCCGCCGACAGACGACAGTCAGCAAGGTCGAGATTATCCGCGAACCGAAACCGGCCTGGCTCAAGACCAAACTGCCCAGCGACCCTAATTATTTTGAACTCAAGCGGATTATGCGCGAGCGCGGGTTGCACACGGTTTGTGAGGAGGCCAGTTGCCCTAATATTACCGAATGCTGGTCGAACCGCACCGCGACCTTTTTAATTCTGGGTGAAATCTGTACCCGCGCCTGTGGCTACTGTGATGTGACCAGCGGCAAACCCCTGCCGCTAGACCAGGATGAGCCGCGCAAGGTTGCTGAGGCAGTGCGGGTGATGGGACTACGCCACATTGTCATTACCTCGGTTAATCGCGATGACTTGGAGGACGGCGGTTCGCACATTTTTGCCGAAATGGTGGAGCTAATTCGCTCGGAAAACCCCGACATCAAAATAGAGTTGCTGATTCCTGATTTTGTAGGCAAGTGGGAAAATCTGGCGGTAGTGATGGACTCCCGACCCGATGTCTTGAACCACAATACCGAAACCGTCCCGCGCCTGTATCGCGGGGTGCGCCATAAAGCCCGCTATGAGCGCACCCTGGAAGTGCTGCAACAGGCTCGCCGGATGAGCCACCAGCGCCAGTATGAGGTCGTTACCAAGTCGGGGGTAATGGTCGGGCTGGGCGAAACCAAAGAAGAATTGGTGGAAGTGATGAAAGACTTACGTCAGGTAGATTGCGACGTGCTAACTATAGGCCAGTATATGCGCCCTTCCCCCAAGCATCTGAAGGTTGACCGCTATTATACGCCCCAAGAATTTGCCGACTTGAAAGCTATCGCGGTTGGGTTGGGCTTCAAGCACGTCGAGAGCGGGCCACTGGTTCGTAGTAGCTATCACGCCCATGAGCAAGTCCCGGTCTAATCGGCAAATCATGTGAATAAATTATCAGAACAAAAGTTTGACTAGCTCTTCAAAATGTGATATATTCAAAGTGCAGTTAGCCCCTTGAACCAATATGGATAGATTTTAACCGGTTAAAAACCCTTTCAAGGAGGAAGCTTTATGATAAGCAAATTGAATATAATCAGCCTAGTAGTGTCGGATTATGACGAAGCCCTCAAGTTTTACACCGAAATTCTGGGTTTGGAGGTACGGTCGGATGTTCCGATGGGGCCGGATGCTCGGTGGCTCACAGTCGGGGTCAAGGGGCAAGAATTGCCCGAAATCAACCTGATGAAGCCCAATGCCGAACTGCAAGGCGCAGAAGGGGCGCAAAAGATGACCGACCTGCTAGGCCGTACTGCTCCGTGGTGGTTTGGGACCGACGACTGTCAGCAGACCTATGAGGAGTTGAAGGCCAAAGGGGTCAAGTTTCATGGCCCCCCGGTCGAATATTTTTTCGGTATCACCGCCGAATTTGAGGACCCTTACGGTAATAGCTTTAGCTTTGTGCAAGCCCCGGTTGGGGGTATCCCCGAAAATAGCTGGTCTAGCCAATAGCGCCAGGTTGAGGGCGACCATTCAAGGTCGCCTTTTTTATTATCTGCGAAATTTCCCCAGAAACGAACTTTCTTTGACCCGTAACGTATAATATAGGTAGCCTGTTTTTGCTCAAAAATAACAGGCGCTATGTTACGGGGTAATACTACTATGGACGCTTTTCTCCAATTTCTAAGTGACCCAAATATTGCCTATCTGCTGCTGACGTTGGGAACGCTCGGTTTGTTAGTCGAGCTACTTGCGCCCGGCGTAACTATTCCAGGGGTGGGTGGCGCAATTGCCCTGATACTAGGAGTAGTCGGGCTGGGTCAATTACCCTTTAGCTGGGCCGGGCTGATTTTGCTGATGTTGGCATCGGGGCTATTCGCTTTCGAGTTGCATACTTCAACTGGCGGGTTTGTGAGCGTCGGGGCGGTAATCGCCTTTGTCCTGGGGTCTATCTTTTTGTATCAGGCTCCCGAAGGGGCGGCGGCAGTTGCGGTTAGCCCCTGGCTGATTGGCCTTATGGCTGGGCTGATGTCGGCTTTCTTCCTGTTGGTGGTCGGCAGCGTGCGTCGTTCTCGGCGTATCCCGATTACTATGGGGCAGGAGGCTTTGCGTCAGCGTCAGGCACTGGTTGTTACCCGCCTCAATCCGCGTGGCAAAGTGCGCCTCGATGGAGAAATCTGGACGGCAGAACTCGATATACCGGGTGTAATCACCGAGGCTTTGACCGATGGAGCAGAAACAGTCGAGGCCGGGCAGTCAGTAGAAGTGACCGGCGTAGAAGGAGTCGTCCTCAAAGTTCGGCCTCTGCCGATAGAAATACAAGCCGAAAGCTGGGAAAGCTCTGGCTGGAATTGAAAACAGTGGTCAGTGGTCAGTAGTCAGTAAGATAGGTTTGAGTGTTGGTTAAAATGCCACGTTCTAGCTGAACTTACTCAGCATTCATCTCTCTACTTTTCTGACTACTGACCACTTTTTAGAGGAGGTTCAAAATGAATGGAAGTCTGATAGTGTTAGCTGGCGGCGCAGTAGTTCTGGTATTTTTACTAAGCATCGTCTTTTCAGCTATCCGAATAGTGCCGGATTATCAACGGCTGGTAGTCTTTCGGCTGGGGCGCTGCATCGGGGCGAAAGGGCCAGGGATTATCTTTCTGTTGCCGATGGTTGACAGAGGAGTCCGGGCCGACCTGCGCGAAAGCGTCTTTGAGGTACAGCCCCAGACCTGTATCACCAAAGATAACGCCACCGTTTCGATTGATTTCCTGATTTATATGAAAGTGGTAGATGCCGTACCTAGCGTAGTGCAGGTGGTAGATTTCACCACCGCAGCGCGGGGTATCGCTATTACGACCCTGCGAGCTATCGTGGGTGATATGATGCTGGATGATGTGTTAGCCAAACGCGATCATATTAATGAAACGATGCGAACCAAACTGGATGATGCTACCCACCGTTGGGGTATCAAGGTGACGGCGGTCGAAATCAAAGAGGTTATCCCGCCCCGCGATATTTTGGAATCTATGACCAAGCAAATGTCGGCGGAACGTACTCGCCGCGCTCTGGTGCTGGAAGCCGATGGACAGCGCGAAGCTTCGATTACGCGGGCTGAAGGTCAGAAGCAAGCCTCTATTTTACAGGCCGAGGGTTTGCGGCAGGCCACCATCTTGCAGGCTCAGGCCGGGCGAGAGGCCGCAATCTTGCAGGCCGAAGGTTATGCCAACGCCCTGGACCGGGTAAATCAGGTGGCCCGCGAAATCGGCAACCATACGATGAGTTTGCAATACTTGGAAACCCTCAAGTCGTTGGGCCAGAGTCCTTCCGCTAAATGGATTGTCCCGCTAGAGATGAGCAGTATGGCCCTCCCTTTCGCGGCCATGGCCCAGCTTGCCGCCCAACCTACCCCAACTACCGAGGGTAGCGGAAATGGCAACGGTAACGGTAACAATGGCAATAATGGCAATATTCAGTCTTCTTTCCCACCCCCGGCAATCCCTCCGAAGGCAAACGGCGGCAAACCGGGCGGCTATCAGCTTCCACCTCGGTAGGGGAAAAGCCATGAGGAATGCACCCTTCAGGGTGGGCTGAGGCAGCTAGCCATGAGAGCAGGTTAGGGGCTGGGGACAACGTGTAAGGTGGGAAAATCATTGTGCATTCCTCTATTGTCTTCCGACCCCTTCTCCTGGCTAGCTCCGCCCACCCGGAGGGGCGGAGCCTTAATTTCGGCCTTCGGTCTTTTCCTACTATCCAGGTTCAATATAGAGCTACTCAATTTTAGTAAATCGGTAATAATCGTAATATTACCCTTATAGGCTTTATGCTATAATATAAATCTTAGAATATTTTGCGTCATTTTAGGATCGGGCCACTTAAGCCAAATTTAGGATACTAAACAGTTTAGGAGATTTATGGAGATTGACTTAGCAGTACTGGCGGATGCAGCTAATGTCACGGTAGAAGGTAAAATTAATATAATAGGTGTTTTTCGCAATTTCCTTGCCCCAACGTTACCCGTTACTATACCCCTTTTTTATATTGCTGTTACGCTTACCCTTACTGAGGTAGAACTTGGAGGTTCTCATCAACTTGAGATTCATTTCAGAAACGCAAATCAGGAAATAACCACTCAAGTCGGCACAAGTGTTTTTATGGTTCAACCCCAGAAAGACTATAATTATCCGATGATAAATCTACTGACTAGAGTGGCTAATCTTCAAGTGGCAGAGTATGGATTATACTTCTTTGAACTCATTATAGATGGAGCTATTATTAAAACGATTCCATTTTTTGTATCACATTCCTTTAATATGCAGCAGAACTTATTGACCTAGCTTAATCAAGAAGGTTCAAATTGAGTAATGCCGAAGATTTATTGGAGAGGATGAAAAATACCCCGAATGGGTGGAGACAAGAAGATTTTGTAAGGCTTTATACCGGATTTGGATTTAAGAGAAGCGGGACTAATCACGATATTTATATCCATAAAAAATTTCAGAGTCTCAGGGCTAGTATTCCAAGACATAACCCGGTGAAAAGGGTTTATGCTAAAGAGGCAGTAAAAGTTATAGCTCAACTCAAAGAGTTACAACAGCTAGAAGCTAGTAATCAAATACAAAAAGGAAGCTTATATGACCCGGAAAAATCAGAAAATAAGCCCGCTTCTAAAAACCAAAAATCCAAGCGCAAGAAAACAGCCCCTTAATCAAATTAAGCTAAAACAATTTATCAATCTGCAATATGCTCTTACTATCGAGACTGATGAAGAAGATAATGAAATCTATTATATTGCTCGTATTCCTGAGTTAATAGGGTTAATTGGCACGGGAGGAACTATTGAAGAAGCAAAAGCTGATATTGAAGAGGCCAAAGCTGATTATATTAAAGCCTTAATGAAAATGAATATACCTATACCTCTGCCCCACCCTAGTGAGGTAACATTTACTATTTTTGAAACTGGACACCTGCCTGCTAGTAGGCAGGTGTCACAGTTGGGGGAGACAATCACGCTCAATTTTGATTTATCCGAAAAACAAGAGCTTATAGGAACTCAACCGAAAGAATTTTCGGCTGGCATTTTCTGGCCAGACATTTCCACACAAGGGAGCGTTGAAGTCAATAGCTCATCTGTTGGTCAGTCCGATTATAAAACCAGTGTTCCGGTAACAGTATCTACCCCTACACTTATCAAAACCAGCTAACTTCTAACTTCTTAGGTTCATCAGAATTCTGACGATATAGGAGAATTTCTGTGGGACATTGCTCCACCAATGGATTAAACCCTTACCACCGCTCTTGTAGATTTTGCTCAGTCCACCAATCAGCCGACAGAGCGGCTTCCCACAGAAATTCTCCTCTGTCCTTGTAGATTGCCTCTTGGGAAATCTATTGGCGGCAACCAGTTGGCGCAATATCCTACAGAAAGTCCTCTGACCTTGTAGTTATTGCTCAGTCCTCATGGCTCAGTCCTCATGGCTGTTAATCCTCAGCCCCTAGTCCACCGCTATTTTGATAAGCAGGTTGGAAGAAGGAAGCCGGGCGA
>JBBRSG010000174.1:0-9836 GCA_038245615.1 Chloroflexia bacterium
AATCTTATCGCCACTTTGAACAACCAGAATCAGGCCGTCTTAAAGCTGGCCTGGTCGCCCGATGGCAAAACCCTGGCCTCCGGCAGCGCGGATGGTTTTGTCCGGCTCTGGGGAATTCAGGACTGAGGACTGAGGTTTGGAAGGCGGAAAACGGAAAAAATACGGTTAGTGACTGATGTTAAGGAGGAGGAATTTGCATGAAGCGAAAATATATTAGCGGTTTTATGGTGATGGCGTTAGTGGGGCTATTATTAGCCGCATGTGGCGAGAATACTGTTCCGGCGAGCCAGCCGACCACCGCCGTCCAGATTACTACTCAGACCGCGACTACTCAAACGGTAGCTACGACCTCGGCGGCTACTACTCAGAGTAGTGCTTCTACTTCGACGGTAGCTCAGAGCGCTGCTCCCATCTCGACGGCAAAGGCTGAGACAAGCGCCACCCGGTTGCTAGTGCGGGATGGGACGGGGACGATGAGCGACCAACTGGTACAACTTAAGTTGCCGGAAGGCACTATCGAGCGCAAATTTCCGCTAGGGGTAGCCAGCACCGATTGGAAAACCCTGTATAGCGCCACATCCAGCGGCGAAAAAACGACGGTTTTGGCAACTGACCTGACCACTGGAGCGGGCATCGCCAGATTGGTTCTGGACGGAAAATACAGCCTGCCACCGATTGATAGCGGTACTCGGCTGGGCGGGCTGTCTTACGATGGCAAAACGTTGGTGCTGGTGGAAGGGACGGGCGATATTCCGGCCCAAAAATCAAAAGACGAGCGCAAGGTCAGCCGCTTTGCCGTCCTGGATACTAGCTTGCAGACTCCACCGCGCATACTCGAACTGCCGGGCAATTTTAGCTATGACACTATTTCAGCCGAGGGCAAAGGTATCTTTCTGATTGAAGCCCTAACTCCCTACGAAGCTGGGAAATACCGGGTGCGGGTCTACGATACCTATCTGAACACCCTGCAAAAAGAGGCCGTGGTGGAAAAAGGCGACCCGCCCGATGCAGTGATGCAGGGCTATGGCGGGGCGCAAGTGACAGGCAATGGCGGCGAGTGGGTTTTTACGCTCTACCGTGATAGCGACCACGGGCCGTTTGTCCACGCCCTTAATACCAACCTCAGAACGGCGGCTTGCCTTGATTTGCCGACTACCGGCAAAGAAAATGAGGCCGCTCAGATGAATTGGACATTGGCCCTGAATAATCGGGAAGGTAAATTGTACGCGGTCAACCTGATATTGGGGCAGGTCGTAGAAATACATGCGGACGGCTGGCCTGAAATTCAGCGCAAGAGTTCGATTACGCCGACGACCCAACCGCAAGCTCGTACTGTTCCGGCGGGCTGGGCCACTAGCGCCGTCTCTGCCGATGATAAAAAGCTGTTTGTGGTCAATAGTACCGGCCTGACCGTGATTGATACCAGCAGCCTCAAAGTGAGTGGGCAAATAACCACCAAATGGGCCTTTAGCAGCATCGCAGTCGAGCCGGAAGGCAACCAGCTTTTTGTCAGCAACCTGGACACTGGCAAAGTGCTACGGCTGGATGCAACGTCGGGCAAAATCATGACCGAACTGGATGGCAAAGTCCGACCCTGGGTGCTGCTCAAAATCGGCTCGTAATATGGGGTCGGGGAAAGAGGACTGAGGACTGAGGACTGAGGACTGAGATATTTACGATTTACGATTTACGATTTACGATTGAAAGTGGTCAGTAGAGCAGTTTTGAGTTTGAGTTCTGAGTTAAAATGCTAACCAATCACTGTATTTTTTCCGTCTTCCGTGTTGCAAACCTCAGTCCTCAGTCCTCAGTCCTGAATTCTCCGACCCCTAACCCCGACCCCCGCTTCAAGGGCTTCCAGAACCCGCGAGGGGGTGAAGGGTAGTTTACGCAGGCGCACCCCGGTTGCGGCATAAATCGCGTTGGCAATAGCCGGGGCCGGGCCGTTTATCGCCACTTCGCCCACCGATTTGACCCCAAATGGCCCGGTTGGTTCGGGGTCTTCCACCAATATCGTCTGCATTTGGGGCATATCGAGGGGCGAAAAGACCTTGTAATCCACAAAAGCCGGATTGCGAGGCTTGCCGTTGGCATCAAACAGCAATTCTTCGGTCAGGGCAAAGCCCAGGCCCATCGTCACCGACCCCTCTACCTGTCCGCTCGCCAGAGCCGGATGCACCGCCTTACCCAAATCTATCACATTGACCGCCCGCAAGACCTGAACCAGCCCAGTTTCGGTATCTACCGCTACTTCTACGAACTGAGCATAAAACGGGGGAGGTGATTCGGGATTAGTCCAGTCGCCTTTACCGACAATCTGGGTGCGATGCCCGCCGTACAGGGTTTCCTGGGCGATGTCCGCCAGCGAAAGGCCGGTTGGCCCATGCGGGCTAAGAATCTGGCCTTGCTTGATGCTCAAGGTCGCTGGGTCGGTTTCGCACATATCCGCCGCCATCGCCAAAAGCTGCCGCCGGGCATCCTCCGCCGCCAGCTTGACCCCCATCCCGGTGACATAGGTGGTCGAAGAGGCATACGCCCCGTAGTCCATCACCGTCAGGTCGGTGTCCGACGAGGTAATAATAATATCTTCGAGGGCCACTCCCAGGACTTCGGCGGCAATCTGGGATAATACCGTATCGCTGCCCTGCCCGATGTCGGTTGCCCCGGTCAAAAGATTAAACGAGCCATCGTCGTTGAGCTTGAGGGTCGCGCCGCCCAATTCCATTTTGGGAACGCCGCTCCCTTGCATACAAATCGCCATCCCCA
Organism: Chloroflexia bacterium; assembly: GCA_038245615.1. GTDB lineage: Bacteria > Chloroflexota > Chloroflexia > Chloroheliales > Chloroheliaceae > 54-19. Next base: position 2,767 of record JBBRSG010000174.1, read on the forward strand.
ATCCTCGTTTGACCGGGCCTTCATCTTTTGGGCGCGGGTCGTACCAACCGATCAGTTTTTGGCCTTGCTCGATACATTCCGGCAAACCAAAGGAATTGAAAGCCCGGCCCGGTTCAAATCCATTCGGGCCATGCTTATAGCTCATCGCGTCATAATCTCCGCGCTGGCTGTGGTTGCGACGACGGAAATCGAGCGGGTCAAGTTGCAATTCGGCGGCAAGTTCATCTATAAACGACTCCAACGCGAAATAACCCTGGGTTGCGCCGTAGCCCCGGAACGCCCCGGCAATCGGGCGATTAGTATAGACCGCATCCGCCACGAAGTGATAAGCTTGCGCCCGATAAAGCCCCATCGTCTTTTTGCCAATTGCGTCGGCAACCGTCAGACTATGCGAGCCATACGCCCCGGTATTGCTGAGTGCATACATTTCGAGGGCGATTAATCTGCCGTCCCGCGTAACTCCGCCCCGCACCCTGACCGAGGAGGCATGGCGCACCCTTGTAGCGGCAAATTCCTCGGCGCGGGTCATTATCAGGCGCACCGGGCGGCGGGTCGCCAGGGCCAGGGCCGCGACCAACGGCTCTAGCACCATTTCCTGTTTGCCGCCAAATCCACCCCCAACTCGCGGCTTTATCACTCTTATCCGGCGCACCGGCAACCCTAAAGCTCGCGCCAGTTGCCGCCGCACATGAAACGGCACTTGGGTACTGGTGACGATTACCAGACGGTCAGCCGCATCCAGATAGGCGGTGCTGTTGTGCGGTTCGAGGGCGCAATGGCACATGGTCGGGGTTTCGTATTGCCGCTCCAAAATAATGTCCGCCGCCGCAAAAGCCGCCGTTATATCGCCAAACCGGTAATCTACGTGGGCCGCGATATTATGCTCCGGGTCGTGAATCAGCTTGAGGCCCGGCTCGGAGATTGTGACCTGTTGATGTAGCTGAGGCGCACCCGGCAAAATAGCTTCGGCGGCTTCCAGGACGGCGGGCAGGATTTCGTATTCCACCTTGATAAGGCTAAGAGCCTTTTCAGCCAGTTGCTCGCTATCGGCGGCAACCAGCGCCACCGGCTCACCGACATAGCGCACCGTCGAGTTCAGCAAGCAGGTATCGTAGGGCGCGGGTTCGGGATGGGGTACGCCACTGGTAGCATGAGGTATTTGGGGGACGCTCCGCCACCATAGCACACTCCGCACTCCCTCCAGTGCCAAAGCCGCCTCGGTCTCGACTGCAATAACCCTGGCGTGAGGGTGAGGCGAGCGCAACACTTTAGCGTAAAGCATCCCCGCCATCTCGTAATCCACCCCGTAGACCGGCGCACCCGTCATCAACCCGCGAGCATCCACTCGCCGGGGCGATTTCCCAATTATCTCTAACTCGCTCATTAAGAACCTCTGGCAATTTACGATTTACGATTGAAAGTGGTCAGTGGTCAGTGATCAGTGATCAGTAGGAAAGTTTTGAGTTTTGAGTTAAATGCCAACCACTAACCGGGGTTTTTCCGCCTTCCGTCTTCCAAAACTCAGTCCTCAGTCCTCACTCCTCACTCCTATTTCCCCGCCCCCCAATTCGCCGCCGCCGCGATGACCGCTTCGACGGGCTTGACGTAGCCGGTGCAGCGGCAGATGTTGCCCGCCAGGGCTTTGCGAACTTCGAGTTCGTCCGGCAGGGTGGTATTATCGCGCTCATTCAGAAAGGCGTAGGCCCGCATCAAAAAACCGGGGGTGCAGAAACCGCATTGGGCGGCGGAAGCATCGGCGAAAGCGGCCTGAAGCGGGTGCAATTGCTCATTGTCCGCCAGACCCTCGACGGTCAGGACCTCCTGACCATCGGCCTTGAGCGCCGGTAAGCAGCAAGCACAGACCGATTTATCGCCCAGCATTACGGTACAAGCGCAACAATCACCCGTCCCACAAACCAGTTTTGGGCCTTTATAATTATGCCGCCGCAGGGCTTCCAACAAGGTTTCGCCGGGTGCGACTTGCCAATACTGGCGCTCTCGATTCACCTTCAAATTCATTTCAATCATGCTAACTCCGTCTAGCCCGTTTTTTAGTTAGGACTTTCACTGGCAAACCGGGGTAAACCCGGAAAAGTTATATTTGAAAAATTTACTCAGTAAATTTTTCAAATATAACCAAACGCGATTTGAGGTTTAGCACAATTATCCTCAGATTAGAAAATCGTCCCAAGCTAAAGTCCTATCGCTAAAGCTTTTATCATGGGCTAGTATATAACATTGGGTATAAAATAGAAACGGCACTGCCAAACATCAGCAGCACCATCTCCAACCCGGTTAGATAGGAACCCGGAAGGCAAAACGAAAGAGAGTCACCCACTCTCGTGTCGGGAGGGAGGGCAAACGATAAATTTCATCCGCTATAAAAGCTAAAGTGAACCGCAGAGCAGAAGAAGTATAATTAAACTAAACTTACTTGGCCCAGTAATCGCCGACTTTGGCATCCGCCACAATCGGCACTTCCTTCAAAATCTCCTGAGCCGCCCGAATCATCTCGTGTTCCACAATATCACACACCTCGTTGGCCTGGTCTTCCCGCACCTCGACCACAATTTCATCGTGAACCGTATTGACCAATCGCGCCTCGTAATTTCGCAACTTCTCACGCAAGAAAACCAGGGCTATCTTGGTCATATCGGCATTAGCCCCCTGAATCGGGGCATTTTTGCCCTGCCGCTCAATATCGCCCAACTTTTTACGATAGTCCATATCTTCCGGCGAGGGTTTGTCATAATAGCGTTTACGCCCTAACGGGGTCGGGCTGAAACCCTTTAGGATTGAATCTTTCCCGGCCTTTTCCAGCCAGCGCTGCACCCCGCTAAAGGCTTTAAAATAGGCGCTAATCAACTCGCGGGCTTCGTCCACCGTTTTATCTATTCGCACCGCCAGACCTTGCGGCCCCATCCCGTAGGCCAACCCGAAATTGATGGCTTTGGCCTGACCGCGCTGGACTTTGGTCACTTGGGCGGGGGGAATATTGAACATCTGACTGGCGGCCAGAATATGCAAATCTCCGCCGGTTCGGAAAGCTTCCAAAAAGGCCGGGTCCTGGCTCAATTCCGCCAGAATTCGCAATTCAGCCTGGGAATAATCGCTTGTGACCAGCTTGTAACCCTCTTCCGCAATAAAACAGGAGCGGAAATCGGAAGTCGCCGGAATCTGCTGGACATTGGGATTAGAGCAGGAAAAGCGCCCGGTATCAGCTCCATATTGCTGAAAGTCGGGATGAATCCGCCCGGTAGTTTTACGAATCAAGGACAGCAAGCCCTCGCCAAAAGAACCGAGAGTTTTTTCGTGACTGCGATATTCCAGCAACTTTTTGGCGGCGGCGTGGCTGACCTTGCTCAGAGTAGCTTCGGAAGTATCCTGAATTTCGATGCCTAGCCGGGCGAATTCGGCAATAATCTGCGGCCCGCTATTCAGGTTTATCATATATTCGTCGCTGCCGAACATCGAAACCTGACGGGCATTGCCCCCCGGCAAAATCTCCATCATGGCATCACGGGCCAGGTCGCGCTTGACTTCCACCCCTTTCAGGATTTCCCGCCATTTGACCGTATCTATCTTGCACCCCGCCAATTCCATATCCCCGACTGCCGCCACGCACTGAAATTCCAGGTCGGCTACCGTCAATAGTTGCTCTTGTTTGAGCCGGGCTAGTTGCAACGAATAAATCGGGAAAAGGACAAAAGTATCTTTCGCGGCATAATTTAGCTGATCGGCGGACATGCTGTTCAGGGCCGAATTCATCCCTATGAAAGTCTTGCGAACCGACTTGTCCATATGCTCTTTGAGATACCGCTCGGTCAAATCCTGAAGGCGCACCCGCAAACCCAGCCCGGCAGTCAACAATCGTTCTGCCAGCATAGTATCAAAAATATTGGTCAGCTCGATGCCGGTATGATATTTCAAAAATTCGTAGTCGAACTTGGCATTTTGCAAAAGCTTGATACTAGCTGGGCTTTCCAGCACCTGTTTTAACGGCTCAAGCGGCAGTTGCGGGTCAATGATATAGCACATTTCGGGGCTGGCGACCTGCACCAGCAATAATTTCGACTCAAAAGGGTCAATTCCATTGGTCTCGGTATCTACCGAAAGTACCTTATGCTGGGAAAGGGCCGCGACTGCCCTTGCCAACCCTTCGCTATCGCGGATGACTTCGTACTTTACCGGCGGGGTCGCGGTCATCTCAAAATCAGGGAAGTGGTCGCCTTTGAAATTCTGGCTAATGACCAGGCCATTGCGGGGGCGAGCCGGTTTTGCGGCATTGCGCGAGCCATTCCCATTCGCCCCGGCAGAAGCATTAACGGCTTTGGGAGCAACTGGCGGCGGGACTGCTTTTACCATCTGGGCAGTTTTAGCAGCCTGTTGTTGAGCCTGAGCGCGAGCGCGGGTCAGGGCTTCCTCCCGCTCGCTCTGATAGCTCTGGTAGAGTTCCAGATATACTTCGTCCGGCATGAATTCGGGCGCAACCGCAATCCCCGGCAACTGGGCTACGAGCGGGGAATTATCGAGATTATCTAAATCCAGCAAATTAAAATCCGGGTTCACCTCGTCCCGGTCTTCTTCATCCCAGCGATAAGTAGCGGGGGTCAGGCGCTCTTTAAGTTCCATCGTTTCCTGTCAATTTATTTAGCTTATATTCAAAAAATCTAAATTTAGAACAATTTTACTATAATAGATTCTACCTCAAAAGCGCCGAATTGTCACCCCCCTTTTCCACGACTTTTTCCACGACTTATCCAGACTCATCCACATGTCCACCGCCCGAAACTGGTTAAATTCGGGTTGCACTTTGAAAGGTGGTAAGGTATAATAAACACCTGTGTCGAAAGATAGCTAAGAATAGCTATAGATAATTCAGGTAAAAAGCCCGGCAAGTTCCGGCACTTTCCAGGAGGTTACTTCGGTTGGCTAATATCAAATCTGCCATTAAATCCATCCGCTCGGATGCCCGCAAAACCCAGCGCAATACCCCGGTCCGCAGCTCCTTGAAAACTTATGTCAAGAAAGCGGTCACTGATATTCGGATTGGCGAGGAAGATACCTCGCTGGAGTCAGTCCGAATGGCAGTCAGCAAGCTGGACAAAGCTGCCCAAAAAGGCATTATCCACAAAAACCAGGCAGCCCGTCGCAAGTCGCGCCTGATGAAAAAATATAACGCTCAGTTTTCCACCCAAACTGCTGCTGAGTAAATAGAGCTTTCTCGATGTGGGATTTAGAGGGGTTAGGCTAATGCTAACACCCTCTTTTCGTGTATCTTTTAGCTTTACCAAGAATTTTTAGTCTGCCAGCGAGTTTGCCCGGTTGCAAAGGCCGATAAGATAGGCTAAAATTGGGTCGGTTCTTAGATAACTTTGCCTATAACTTTAGCTCCGAATAGGGCTGTAAATTCTGACTGCTTTAGATAACTATTTATGCCTCAAAAGAAACCTGCCAGACCGCGTGGCCCAACCCAGGAAGAACGCCGCCGCAAAGCGGTCAATAAGCCGTTAGGCGGGGGTGTTCCGGTGCGCCCTGCCGAAAAAGAATATACCGACGACAGCTACCGCCGCCGAACTACCCGTTTTCAGCGCATCACCGCTATCATCACGATTATTATGCTGGTGGCGATTGTGCTTTCGATTATTCCGGCCTGTTTTGCTTCGGGCGGGGTAGCTGCCGCCAAAGCTTTTGAGAATAATTCTCAAGCTCGGCAGGATTTACCAGAAGCCCGCCTGAGCTACGGTAGCGCCCGCTTCTTGCAGCGCGAGGCCGCAGAACTACCGCCTACCGCCTCGCTACCCGTACCCACTAACTCTTTACCAGAAACCAAATATTATGCCGGGGATACCGGCCATTTTATCAATGGAGTCTTTTTGGATTACTGGCGCAAAGTCGGCGGAGTTAGCGTTATTGGCAACCCCCTGAGTGAGGAATTTATCCAGAACGGACGCGCCGTCCAGTTGTTTGAAAAGGCTCTGCTCGAAGGTCACTCTGAAGAAACCGACCCCAAAAATCAGGTTCAGCTGGCCTTCCTGGGCCGTCAATTGGCGGATGCCCGCGCTTTGCGCTTTGAGCCAACCGCTAATACCGTCAGCAGTCCGACCCGTATTTTTTTTCAGGAAACCGGGCAAACGATTGCGGGCAGCTTTAAAGCTTTTTGGGAAAAGAATAACGGGATGGTCTTGCTAGGTCTACCGATCAGCCCCGAAATGAGCGAGGACGGCACCACCGTCCAGTATTTTGAGCGCGGTCTGCTGCAATTACGGGCCAATTCCAGTACTCAGGTAGAAGTAGGGAATTCTGGTGAGGCTTTGATAAAAGAAATGGGTTGGCCGCGTCCGACCCTGCCGACCCTTGAACTAAACATTGAAGAAGATGAGATTTATCAGGGGCGCACTCTGGGACTGCGGCTAGAGCCAGAGTTTAGCTGGCAAATTCAAGACCTCAAGGCCAACCTGAGCGAGGAAGCTCTGCGGTTTGTAAAAGTCGGCCCGGCTTTTCGGGCTTTCAAATCGTTTGGTCCAACTGCCCCGCTTAAAGCCTATCCTCTGAAAGTCACGTACCTTGACCCCGCCGGGCGCAACCGTGAGCTAAGTCGGACGATTAAAGTGGTAAAATTCGACTTTGATACTCAGGTCTTGGGGCTACCCGGCGACAAATCTTATCTGGCCGACCAATCGGCGGACGACTATGATAATGCCCAATTAGCCGAGGTTTATCGCACCTTCACTCCCCAATTACTATGGAGCGGGCTATGGAACTGGCCGGCCTTTGGCAATATCACCACTGGCTTTGGCGATGTCAGGACTTACGCCGATAATCCCAACTATGTCAGTATTCATGGGGGGTTGGACATCGCTCAGGGGCTTGGAGCGCCGGTAGCCGCGCCCGCCGATGGCAAAGTAATTTATACCGGCACTCTCCGCGCTCGTGGCAAAGCCGTCGCCCTCGACCATGGGGGCGGCGTAACCAGCTACTATTATCACCTCAATAATATTTTGGTAAAACCGGGCGATAGGCTCAAGAAGGGGCAAATCCTCGGTCAGGTCGGCACTACCGGACGCTCC
>JBBRSG010000175.1:0-9823 GCA_038245615.1 Chloroflexia bacterium
GGTTATAACCTGTCCGACTGAAAGCCGCATTCGAGTTGGTGCCAGTCCCGACGTTCCTGACCACATTAGTGCCACTATCGTTGTAGGGGACGGTCTGGTAAGTGGGATTGTAAGTCCACAGGCTATCGTTCTTGGTGTCGAAGCTGTCACTCTGGGTCGCTACCGTATATTCCTGATAGTCGTCCAGGTAGGCCGTCCCGCTAAAGCTGGATTGAGCAAATCGCCAGGTCTGGCCCGCCGTCATCGTCGCGGTGTAGCTCCCTCGAATGGTGGGGGTACTCTCGGCAAAGACTTGAGCCGCAAACCCGCCGTGTCGCTCAGGCTGATTTGGACGACGTACCAGGTGTTGGCCTGAGCATTGGTTATCAAATCGGGCGAATCGGTATAAGTCGCGCCATCGTTAGTGGTCTGGACATAAATCCGGTTATTGTTGGCGACCACTCCCAGATAGCGATTGGTGGTCGAGTTATTTTCCAGCTTGAAATAGGCCAGCGCCCCGCCCGTGACACTACTCAGCTTGAAGCGGTACTGCACCTGCTTACCACTGGTGAGGCTGTAGCTGGAGCGGACATAGCTGGCATTCCAGTCGCTGCCCGTCCCGACATTCTTGACCACGTTATTGCCGCTATCGTTGTAGGGGACGGTCTGAGGAGCATTAAAGTACCAGCCACTGCCGGAGGTATTGAAGGCATCGCTAAACGAGACCAGGGGCGCACTGCTACTTGGCCCGGTCTTGGTGGTCAGGCGGTTGAGGGGGTCATAGCCGAAGAACAACGGCTGCTTTTTGGCATCGAGTTGCTGGACTAGATTGCCGTTGGCATCATACCCATAAGCCCAACTCCCCATATCGGGGTCTTGCATGGTCAGCTTGCGACCCAGACTGTCATAAGTGAGGGTCGTCTGGTTATTGGCGGTATCAATCACCTTCGAGAGCTGGCTGAGAGGGGTATACTGATAGCTGGTAGTGCTATAGACCGACCACATTGTGCCAAACGGGGCGGTGCAGGGGTAAGTGCTGCCATCGCAATCCCCGGCCCACTCTGAGACATACAACAACTGCCCGAATTCGTCACTGCGCCGCTGGGTACGATGATGATTGGCATCAATCGTGTTGACCCGCGACGTAACCCGCCCATTCAGGTCGCCCGTCCCCACCGCATACCAATAGGTCGTGGCCTGATTATCGGGGGGTGTAACCGCGAGAGGGCGACCCAGCCCATCATAGCTAGTCGTCGTCCAGCGCATCACATTCGGGTCAGTCGAGGGAGGCGTGTAGAAGAAGAACGGCCCCCAGCTGGGATTATTGCCGACATTCTCGTCTACATAGCGGGGCTGGGACACCTTGGCGGCCCGGCTCATATTATCATAGAGGGTATCCGAGACAATCGTCTGCCCGACCGTGTTATAGCCGGTGTAGCGGGTCTTCATCTTGCTTTGGAGCTTGCGGCCTAGCCCATCGTAGTACGAACTGGTAAAGCGGCTGCCCAGACTGCCGGGGGTGGGGTCTTTCTGGTAGTAGACATAACGATAGGGTTGCTCCCAATCGGCATAAATCGCGGTCATACTCGGAGCGGCAGTGGTGTCGCCGGGCTTGACCAATAAAATCATTCGGCCAAAGACATCATATTGCGCCGAGGTAACTTGAGCGTTGGGGTCGGTGACGCTGGCAATCAGCCCCATCCGGTAGTCGTAGGTCGCACTCTCCGTTAAGGTCACTCCATTGACCGTTGGCGGGGTGACGGTGATGGGATAGAGATGGAAGGTGCTGTCATAGGTCGTGGTGGTAGTCCGGGCCACCGCCCCCGTTCCGGCCCCATTACCAGGGGCGCTGTAAGTCCAGGTTCCGGCGGTATTGCGCCCGCCGCTCCCGTAGCCCGCGTAGCCGGTCACGGTCGTGCGATTGCCATAAACATCGTAGCCGAAGGTGCTATCCGTACCTTGCAAAGCGATGTTGCTCAGGTCAGTGACTAGCGGCATATTATAAAATTTGAGGCTGCGAGTTAGCTCACCCTTGGTGCCAATCGCGCTGAGGCTGGTATTGTTGCCGTCATAGAAATTATGGGTGTCGGTCAAAAAGCGGCCCTGCCCGTCCTTGACCCTGGCGGCATACACCCGGTCTACGATATAACTCGAAGCATCATCTTTGGTACTAAATTGCTGGATACTCTGGCGGTAGAGGGCATTGGTCTGGTCGTACTCCTCAGTGCGGGTCAGGTTGCCATACTGGCCCCCGCCGACTTGGAGGCTAGGGTCATAAAAATACTTGGTGGTCTTGACTAAAGGAGTAGCCGCTCCCTCGTAAGTCCGCTCGACGGTCTGGGATTGATAAGCGAAGGCCCGCCACAGCCCCGAAGCTGGTAAGTTGCCATAGTCAATCAAGCTGACCGCAAAGCTATTCTCGGTCTCACCGTACTTGATGTTCCCGGTGGCGGCTGAACTGTAGCGCTCGGTTTTCCACTCCCGACCCTTGAGAAACTCGCGGTCGCGCATCGCCAGCCAGCAGGCATCCTGGACAATAAACCAGGGCTGGACATTGGGCGGATTGAGGTTAGGGTCATCGGCCTGCGGGATGCAGCCCGCGTCGCCCTGATAGAAATAGTGCTTTTGCCACGAACCATCCGGCTGAGTGACCGTCACCCAGGCATGTCCCCTAAATTCGCTGTAACCGGGGTGGGCCAGCCAGGACACTCCCGGCCCGCCGTGCGACTGGCTGCCCGCGTTGTACCACAAGGCCGCCGAGTTGGGGTAATTGTTTGGCCCCACCCAGCCATAGACATTGCTGCCCAAAGAATTGGTGGCCGCCGTCCCGTAGCTATAGCTGGTGGTATAGCTGTTGCCCCGCCCATCGCTAACTACTTTACTGGACAACCGCCGATAGTTACGCAAAGTCCAGCCGCCTTCGACCGCCCCAACTCCTGAAACCAGCCCGATGTTGGCATAAGATAGCGCAATCGTCCCGCCCTGCCCATTGTTAATATTAGTCAGGCGGTTAAAGGCTCCGTTGGGATAGCCCTGCTCGCCGGTATCTACCCATATCCCATAACTGAAGGTGGTAGCGGGCAAGCCGGTGCCGCCAGTGAGGTTGGGGAGGGCATCCTTGCCGACCCGTTGCACCGATCTGAGGGTCAACTTGGGAAGACACGTAACCGGGCCATACGAATAACCCGAAGGCGGACACAAGGTAGAGAGGCCGTCCGACAGCACCGCATTAGCCGGATTAGTTTCGTAAGTGAAGCGGTATTGGCTGACCACTTCCCAGCTACTGGCCTGCTTACTGTATAAGGTAACACCATTAAGCTGCTGGGGTTTTTGGTCGGCCCCATACTGCCCATAAGCGTTTTCGCCTTGAATATCATAAGCTCTAGTCCCACTGTTAAACTCCACCTTAAAGCGGTCAGTTGCCCCGGTGCCAGGGTTGCCGCCCCAGGTAATGCTGGTCGGCCAGATGTCGCGGTCTACCGTGGTGGGGTTCCAGCTGTAAGGGGTGCCGTTGATGTAATAAACACAGCTACTCCCTGACCGAATACTAGAAATCGGCTGGTTGACTCGACCATAGTTGTAGGTGATGGTGTTGCCATGTACATCGGTGACTTTGGACAGCACCCACTTATAGGCTTCTTGCTCGACCCAGTGAGTGGCACTGGCATTACAATCCCAGGCCCACCACGCATCTTCGTTGAACTCATAGATTGTGCCGTCTTTGCCCCAGACTTTCCAGCGGTACTGCTTCCAGGCCGAGTTACCGTAGCGATCGCTGATGTAAATCTGCTCGACCCGCAAAAAGGACTCGCTGGCAATCCGCCAGCCGGTTGGAGTACCCACCACATCAAAAGATTGCCCGTTCAAAACGATACTGTAATAGGGTACTTGCTCGTCGCCATAACGGTTGACCGCCACCGAGCCGGTATCCAGACTCCAGCCTCGCCCGACCCACTCCGCCGGGCGGGAAAGGTTCATGCCGCCTTGCCCGTCCATTCCACTGGAAGAGTAGCTCAGCGCCAGGCTGGGCTTGAGACCACCTGGCCCCGGTGGTAGCTCGATCGGGTAGTTGTAGCTGGCTCCTCCGGTAAACAGACTCTCTTGAAACCCTTGCAAACTTGGCAAAAAATTGACAGTCGGCGCAGAGCCATCGCTCAATTGAAAGGAGCTAAAATGGTCTACCTGGGCTGAAACTGTTTTCTGTTTAGGGTCGAGTTGGGTTGGTATCGCCGTCCAAAGACCCTGGAAGGGCGTGCCGTCAGCTTGCTTACCCGAATAGCTCTCATCGAACCAATACAGGGTCAGGCTATCCTCTTGCAGCCCCAAAGCCTCAAGTTGTTGAGGAGTGTATTTGACCGTCAGGGTCAAGGGTTCGTTGAACTTGTGAACTTCTCCCCCTTTGGAATCGATTGCCTCCAAAAAGAAAGTACCCAAACCCCGTCGCAAGGGTGGGGCGGGGGGCGGGACGAGCTTGTTTTGGGCCTTGAGGTCGGGCAGCTTAATCTGACGAGGGAGGTGCTTGAGGGTCAGCTCTTCGGGATAGGCTTTAGCTCCGAATTTAACCTCCAACTGACCGTCCTGACTGGTCAGGGTCGTGACCGCTCCCGGTATGTAGCTGTTAGCCTTCTCTTTAGGCAGTATCCCAACGTTATCGCCTTCGACCAGCACCCCCGCTTTCCCGTAGAGCGCCACCGGCAACCCCTGCGCCGTGACCGAAGCCCGCATCAATAGCGCACCCCCCGCTGGCAGGCTAGTAACTTTCAATTGAGCAGTCAGGGTAGTCGAGCTGTTGGCGGCCAGTTCAGCCTGCGACCAGCGCCAGCCCTGGTCAGGCGCTACCATCCCTGCGCCTGGCAGGGCAATTGCTCCATTGGGGGTGGCGATAGTAATGACCACAGCTTTGGCCGGGTCGGGGGCGCTATTTTTGAGGCTGAGAGTTGCCGTAATGGACTGCCCGACGGTAATCGTATCGGGGGCTTCGGTTGAGAGGTGTAAATCGAGGGTCAGGCTAGGCAGGTGCGGGTCTACCCAGGGCGGGGCGGTGACAACTTTGGGGGCGGGGGGATCATCCGAAGCCGCGGCACCATTACTTGCGGTTGCCGGAGCGGCATAGCCCACCGCCGCCGGTGAAAGGGGCAACAAACTCACCGCCAGGCTAAGGGCTACCAGCAAAATGAGCCAGGGGTGCAACTTTGTGAGCTTGAACCGACCAAGAGACCGTCCAAAGCGAGGCTGCCACCGCCGACCTGCGCTGGGCTGATTGGCTTTGGTCATCATCGTCGCCTTTTGCCTCATCCCATTAAAACTCATCCTTACTTCCAGGCTGCTTCGCTTTTTCATGTAGTTGCCCTTACTCTGCCTTTACTTGCCTTTGCTTTACTATTGCTCTATTCTTACGGTGCCTTCTCAAACCCAAATTTTACCGATGGTTTATGGTTGCCACCCCCAGTTAGTCATTACATTTATAGCGTAATACTTGGATTATTTATTCAATTTCCGCACAGGTTGTCGAAGTGATACCTGGCGAATTCAGGGTTATTTATGATAACCAGACTATCACTTTCCTCGTCCTTAACCAATTACAAGCCGCCCCAAAGAAAGGTCATAAACCCCTTGCCTACCTTCTTAATAGACCTAAATTATCCTGGCAAATAGCCCGATAGATAACGTTATCAGCCCGAAGTCAGCTCAAATAGCCCCTGATTTAGGTTAGGTTGGAAATCAACCCGGCCCAAATAGGTTACAAATTCAGGCATCGCTACTAAAGCTCAAACCTAAGCCAAGCGGCTTTCTTGTGTATTAAATTAAATATTCACTTTACTACTAGAGAAACTGCTGTCAGGAACAAAGTTTGCCAACCCAAGCACCCAAACCTTGTTATTATTGTAGGATAGTAGTTGAACGAAAGTAGAGAACTGTATCCGAGTAGAATAATAAAATGTTATCATATTTTGAAACTAAGTCAAGTAGCAATTACTACCAATTGGCGAAATGGCGAAAATACAGCTGCTTTTCGGATGTCGAAGGGTAAGTTGGGAAGTTCAATAGGAGAATAAAATTTGGATTACGCTAAATTGAAGAAGCTTATGATAGAACTACGGATAAGTTAGAAATGTTTTGAAGGCCCTTTCCTAAAATGGTGTAGGTTCTGTTTTATACCAATTATTCTGAACCTCGTATTATTTAGCTACTCATAATTACCGAAACCCGCTGCTTGACCTGTTGGATATACTGAGCCGTATCATTCTCAAAGCTGGGGGCGTAAACCGGGATAATTTGGTCAACCGTGACAAGACCTCGACCTACGTAGTAATTCTTAATCAGGCGAAACCACGCTTCCATTCCGTCCGTCCAGGTCGGGAAGGCCTGCCATACTCCATCCAACGTTGGGCAGCCACAGCCTTTAAACCAGCGCAAGTTGCCGAAATCGTGGGCAGCCAAGTTGTCACCAAAATTGCCACAACTTGATTCTTTTGTGAAAAACACCGCCGCATAAGCCGGGTTAATCCCATACTTGCGCCCCATCCGAAGATAGACCTGTCCGATAGTTTCACCCGCCGGGGCTTCATCCAGTTGCGGGCTGCGAACGCCTTGCCCGCCACAGGTGGCAAGCCAACTATCAATTGCTGCTGCCTTTGGCTCACCTTTCGTTACATCAAAGCTGCGCCAGTCCCCGTTAATTGGTTCACCGCCTAATTCATCCGGGTCGGAACCGTTGATAGGTGGTAGCATCCCCGGCCTTTTGGCGCGGGCAAAACCATACCAATGCTCTTGAAAAAAGGCATTATCCACCCTTTCCTCTTTTACGACATCTCCTTCTTGTGGAGCATGGATGACAATCCCGCCACCCTTATAGATGCCGACGTGGGTTACCCGGATGGATGGGTCAGAGTAGGTATTTTGTAGAAAGAACATATCACCTGGCATTAACTGGTCGTTGGTTATCGGCTCGGCCGCGAAATATTGAGCTTCGGAGTTACGGGGTAGATTCACTCCCAGTTGGGCGTGAACGAAAAGAGTTAAACCGGAACAGTCGAAGGCATTTGGTCCGGTAGCCGCCCAGATATAAGGTTTACCTTCCTCGGCGATAGCCAGTCCTACCAGCCGTTCCTCGAATGAACCAGGCAAAATAAAGCCATACCGTCCTGCTACCTGTAACACCCGGTAGAAATAAGTTTCACCCTTTTGAGGCTGGTAAGCTTTAACGGCTCCTTCGATAGCCGCACCGTTACCACTTCGCATTCCCAAATCGGCCAGCACTGCTACCAGAATCTTGATAGACTTTTCGGGGTTAGCCAAATCGGGTTGGGTAGTTGGTTGCCAGTCCCTCAGCACCTGGGGCGCAAAGCGGTTCCATTGTTCGGCAGTCAATCCGGCGTAATTTTGACCTTTACGCCCGAAACGGCTTTCAACCCGAATAATAGCGGTCACTACTTCCGAAGGCATATTTCGGTTAGAAGCGGCACTGCGGATAAGGCTCAGTTGCTCGCCTGGAATTTCCGCTAGATCATTACTGCTCGGTGGTAAGCCGGCGACTGCTCCCGGTGGGCGGTTCGTGAGCGGGTCACGGGCCACCCCGAAAACATCCAGGCCGATAACGGTAACAACAATCGCTACCAGGAAGATGCATACCAGGCTAATTAAAGCCGCTTTGAAAAACCAGCTTACAAATTTGGAAGTAACCGCTTGGCCTAATCGAATAAATTCTGGGTGGGGATCATTATTATAGATCATTGTTAAGATTCCTCTCCTTTATTCTCTCTTTTACCTGAGCGTGTCCGACTAGTAGTTGGTCTGTAACCACCGGGACGACCACGCGAAACATTCGGTAGGGATTGCCTTCCTGCCAAATCTTCCCGCCCTAATTCCATTAAAGGCGTTGTGGCAGGGACAGCCTTCGAGGTTGATGGGCGGGGGGTGTTATTAGAATTAGAGCTTTCGATTGGATTGGGCGTATTCAGTCCTGAGAAGCCTGAATTGTCCGTGCCCAATGCGCCACGCGGCATCAGACCATTCCTATTGCGGTAAATGGTAGTTGGTTCTGCCGTTGCTGAAGTATTGGCCCCACTATTCCCTGAACTTTGAGGGGTAGAGAATGCGCTACCTGGCATTGAGGTGGGTATAACAGCGGAGTTACTATCAGCCGAGTTGCTCAAATTTTGCCCTAACCCCGATGTTGCAGCTGGAACATCTGTGGCTTCATTTGCTCTTAAATTTCTACTGGCACTGGATTGGCTGGTTAGCGGTAGTGGCCTTACGCTATTATTTCCGTTGTCAGAAGATGGTTTCGTGTTGGTCGGTGAAGCTTCCGAAGTTGCCGCAACCCCTTCTCCAGCCGAACTATTAGATAGCGATGAAGCCGGCCCTTGATAATTTTGACCTGGTTGCCCACTTCGGTTCGAGTTGTTGCCGCCATTGGCATTTCTAAAAGCCGCTTGACCAGCGCCACCATAGCGCAAGCTTTCATCGGCCCCAGGTGGGGTATCACTGGCTGCTGTGGCACTTGAGGCAGGAGCATTTTGAGAATTACCTCCAGCACGAGTGGCTGATGCCGGTGGGTAACTCGTGCCCAGGCTGTTAGAACCGCCCCGGCCACTACCGCCGCCAGAGCCACCGCTTCCACCGGATGGAGATGGTCTACCACTACCCTTGCCGTTGCTACCACCGCTACCACCAGAATTTCCGCCGCGACTGCTACCCCGAACGGCCCCACTGATACCGCTGGCCGCCATTCGACCGATCGCCAAGATGCCCCAGGCTCCCACCGGGGTTCCGCCACCCAGCACCGAACCCATTACCCGAGGTAGCCCTAAGGCCAGAAACAGACCGCAAATCCCAAAAAGCATACTGAGCGAAGTATCGTCACGAGTGCCATCTTTGAGGTTAGAGGTGATGTATATAGCCGCCAGTTGCAGAGGCTGAACGAACAAAGTAGCCACGAAGCTGGTAAAGAGTAGCCGAGCGTAGCCCTGAGTACCTCGGTTAATCCACAAAATGCTGCCTAGTGGAAAAATGAACTGAAGTAGAATCAGATAGATATAGCGGGTTGCCATCTGCATTATTAAAAGTAAGGACGCAAGGGCGGCCGCCATCGCCAGAATGGTGTTAAAGATGTTGCCGTTGGGATCTACCTGAAAAGATTTAGGATCGAACAGGCTCAAACGGCTGGCGAAAAGACCGTTTAACAGATTGCAAAAACTAACTGCCCATTCCAGCACCGTTGCACTGATAAGCAGTAGCAATCCACCTAAAAGCGCTCGAGTAATGGCCTCCTGCGCTCCGGCGTAGCCGTTTCCCAATTGCCGGTTCCAGATAATGGTGAGGGCCGTCCAGGTGAATTGCAGGAGTAGCGCGGCCCCGATAAAGCTGCCGTCCCAGAAAAAGAGTTGCCAGTTACCGGCCTTGCTCCCGTCCAGCCGAATATAGTTGGGGGTTTGAGTTACAAAGTTAATTCCAGCCTGACTACAGCCCGTCCCCCAGTTAATGACCTGATTGGTCAGGGTGAAGAACACCGTCGCGACAGCTTTACATAACTGTCCAAGCACCCAACCAATCCAATCCACCGGGTTGATTGAAACCGGCGGTAGACCGTCAAGTGGCCCGCCACCCTGATTTGGTACGGGGTAGCATTCCAGCGCTGGGGGGGTTTGCAAAAATGCGCCGGTTTCCATTCCAAAACCCTCAGCCTGGGCCACCCTGGTACTTGGCTAGGATTCACTTTTTCGGGAAGACTGTCCGCTTTGTAAGAAATTCACAAACTTTGTAATGTTGATAAATAGAACTTTAGCCTATTGTTAAAGCTTAAATAGGTTTGTAGAATTCATTCAAAAAAATTTGTATATAA
>JBBRSG010000176.1:0-9562 GCA_038245615.1 Chloroflexia bacterium
ATTAACCAGCACCATAAATTGCTGGCGCAAAGCCTCGTCTTTGATTTGAGAAGGGTCAAAGTGTTCTAGCATTGCAACATTATAACGGCTAATCTATTTTTAGAAAAGCCCCGACTTATTGAAACGATACGTTTTAGGTCTCTTAAAAGTCCGAAAAACCAGCCTGAACCTGACTTATCTTAACGATTGGGCCACTCAGCTTGGTCTTTCGGAATTGCTAAATCAGGCGATGCTCGATGCCGGTTTAACCACCCAAAATCCATAGGCGGTTATTTATAGCCAGTTATTGTTATTGCACTTTCCCCCGCGTCGCCACTGCCCAGATTTCGACTATTTTCCCCCTACGCCAGGCGTAATAATAATCGTGCAGATTGACGGTAGTATCAATGTGGCTGGGTATCAGCTCGATTCTTGCGCCGAGTTGCGGGCCGATTGCACCCTCATCCCATTCCAAAATGCCGTGTTCATCGCCACCGGGCCGATAGCGCACCCCAGGATAACCTTTTGGTTCGGCAAATCCGCTATCAGTCGAGAGCGATTTCAGCCCGGCATCGGTGACGGCTTGGCGTTGGGCCGGACAACTTACGACGGTTGCCAGAATCGTCAAGGCATTGCTAAAGCTAGGGCCGAGGGCATTGCGATAATCGGTGTCCATAAAAATAAAAGAGCCGGGCTGGACTTCGGTCACACCAGGATAAGTCGCGCAGAATTCAGCAGTCCCCGTCCCGCCGGTGGTTACAGTTTCGATGGCAAACCCGGCCTCGCGCAATTGCCGGGCGGTATCGGTCAAAAGGGCCATCGCTTGCTGGCAACTCGCTTCCCGCTTGGCTCGGTCAGTGATATGTTGCAAGTGACCTTCGTAACCTTGAACTCCTATCAGCTTTAGATGCTTGTATTCTGCAATTTGATAGGCCAACTCCACCGCCGCCGGGCCGGGCTGAACTCCGGTGCGGTTCTGCCCGACATTGACATCTATCAAGTATTGCAGCGGCTCTGAGATAGCGGCCTGCTCTAAAGCTAGATTAATCGCTTCCGCCGTCTGGGGATGGTCAATCACGATTTTGATAGCCAGATTTCGTCGAACCAGTTCCACCAGCCGAGCGACTTTGGGTGGGCCGACAATTTCAGTAGTAATCAGTAAATCCGCGATACCCGCCGCGCTCATCACTTCGGCTTCACTGATTTTGGCGACACAACCGCCGACTGCGCCCGCTGCAATCAGACGGCGGGCCAGTTCCGGGCTTTTGACGGTTTTGAGATGGGGACGCACCTTTACACCACTGGGTCGCAACCGCTCGAACAACCGCCCGATATTGGCTTCCATCAAATCCAAATCTACCAGCATGGCGGGAGTATCAAGCTGCTCTAACGGGTCGCCCGGCCTCGGATTATACATACAGACCTCCTATGCAAATCTGAAATCTGAAATCGAAGGTCGAAGGGTTCTATATCCGGTTTTCGGTTTTAGATTTCAGATTTTAGATTTTAGATTTCCAACCTTCGACTTTGATAGCAAGAAACGGATATATTCAATGCTGGCATTAGGGTATTCTATAGGCCAGGAGGTAATTTTATGCTAACATTAGTCAAAGATGCAAAAGACATCTACGAAGGCGAAACCGGGTCTAAATTTGAAACCGAAAAGGAAAAAACTGAGACCAGGGCGATAGCCCCAATCAGGATTTCAGGAATAAACATGGCGTTAGATTTCGAGGATTGCTGGCAAAAAGTGTTAAGCCGGGATGTCCAGGCCGATGGCACATTTGTATACGGGGTGCGCTCAACTGGGATTTATTGTCGTCCGTCCTGTCCGTCCCGCCGCCCACGCCGCGAGCAAGCCAGCTTTTTTGAACTGCCGATTGCGGCAGAGCAGGCCGGATTCCGAGCCTGTCGGCGCTGCCAGCCCCAGGAAAGCGAACCAGGGGCAAAAGTAGTCGAGCAAGCCTGTCGCTATATCGAGGCCAATCTGGAAAGCAATCTGACGTTGGCGGATTTGGGGCAGGAAGTCAGCCTCAGCCCTAACCAGTTACTCCGCAACTTCAAGCGGGTGCTGGGGATTACGCCCAAGCAATATACCGAAAGTCTGCGAGTAGAACGGCTTAAAACCGGGCTGCGCGAAGGTCAGGCGGTCAGCGAGGCCCAGAATGCCGCCGGGTATAGTTCCAGCAGTCGCCTTTACGAAAATGCTACCGGACAACTGGGCATGACCCCGGCGGTCTATCGGCGCGGCGGCAAAGGCTTGCAGATTACCTATACTATCACCGATTGCGTGTTAGGAAAGTTGCTGGTAGCGACCACCGACAAAGGGCTATGCTCGGTAACGTTGGGCGAAAATCCAGCGGAACTGGAAGCCACTCTCCGGCGAGAGTATCCGGCGGCGGATATTCGGTCAGGGGACGGCGAACTTAACCAAACCGTGACCGCTTTGCTCGAATACTTGAATGGGCAACGCTATCGGCTGGATTTGCCGTTGGATGTCCAGGCTACCGCCTTTCAGCGTCAGGTCTGGGAAATGTTGCGGACGATTCCCTACGGCAATACCCGTTCTTACGGACAGGTAGCTGTCGCCATCGGGCAACCGACAGCGGCGCGGGCGGTGGCGCGGGCCTGTGCGACTAATCCGGTGGCGTTGGTCACACCCTGTCACCGGGTGGTACGCGAGGATGGCAGCATGGGCGGCTATCGCTGGGGCATCGAACGCAAGCAATTCTTGCTCAACCAGGAGGCCGAATTGCAACAAAGGAGGGTCGGATGAAATCCATAACGACCCTCCTCCACCAATACGGGGCGGAACTCGCCGCCCTGTTGGTGGTCACAATCTGGGGAACGAATTTTGTTTTCCAAAAAGCGATTCTGGCGGAGTTCAGTCCGCTTTCGTATACTTTTTTGCGCTATAGCGGAATGCTGGTACTAGGTTGGCTGATTTTTTATGTGCATCGGCGCATGAAAGCCAAAGATAGTTCCGAAGTCGCCGCGAAAGCCGCTCGAAAGGGCTTTATCCGGGCCGACTTATGGAAAATTATCCTTTCCGGGGTTTTGGGATATACCCTTTATATCCCACTCTCGACTTTTGGCCTGAACTATACTACCGCTTTTTCGGGGGCATTGCTGATTGCTACCGCGCCGCTTTTCACGGCTCTATTGCTGTTGGCCTTCAAGCTGGAACGGATTCGCCCAGGGCAGTGGTTGGCAATCGGCTTGGCCCTGTTTGGGGTAATGATTTTCTTGCTGGATAAACTTCAAATCGGGATACAAAGTGCCAGCCTGGGCGACCTGCTGAGTTTGGTAGCGGCGTTCTTTTTCGCAGCCTACAGTGTGGTCAATAAATCCATGCTCAGACGCTATTCCGCCCCGGCCTTGACCGCCTATACTATGACCTGTGGCGCACTGCCGGTGCTGCTCTTCTCAATTCCGGCGGTTATCGCTCAGGATTGGAGCAGGGTTAGCCTGGCGGGGTGGAGCGCCCTGGTCTGGTCAAGCATTTTCCCGGTCTATTTCGCCTGGACGGTCTGGAGTTGGGCCAGCGCCCGCGCCGGAGTAGCCCGCACTTCAGTGTTTATGTATCTTGTCCCGATGATTGGCGGTATAACTTCGTGGTGGTTATTAGGCGAGGATTTTGGACCATTCAAGCTGCTGGGCGGGCTGATAATCCTGCTCAGTCTGGGGCTGATGCGCTGGCAGGCTACTCGCCAAGCCAGTGTAACTCCGCCGTTAGTAAAAGCGGTGGCGGTAGATAGCTAAGACCTTAAAACTCTGTCTCACGTTCAGTATTTTCGATAGTAGAGGGAGGTTGCAGGCGAGCGCCGGTAAGATTAGCATTGGTCAGGTCGGCGTTAGTCAAGGTAGCCTCACGCAAGTCTGCCCCGGTCAGGTTGGCGTGCGACAGGTCAGCCTCCTGCATAAAAGCTCCTTGCAGGTTAGCATGGGACAGGTCGGCGTGCGAAAGGTCGGCGTAGGATAGATTAGCATCTATCAAACTGGCCCGGCTTAAATTGGCGTGGCGGAGATTGGTTTCCCGCAAGTCGGCATTATAAAGATTGATGCCCCGCAAGTTTAAGCCGCTCAAGTCCTCACCCGCCAGGTCGGTATTCCCAAGATTCAGTTTGTCAGAGCTACCGGCGGCAGCAATGCGGTGAAGTAGCTCGGCGCGGTTCACTGGCTCTTTGGGCGGGTCGGTAAAGATTTGGTTATCAAAATCCATAAATAAACGACCCTTCGCTTTCTAAAGACCAGCTTTTACCCGGCCCACTCTCGGACAAATGCGGCTAATTCGGCATTAAAGCGGGCCGGGTCTTCCAGACATGTATTGTGACCGATTTCAGGATAGACCGAAAGCCGGGCCTGCGGGATAAGCCGGGCGCAATGCTCCGAGGCCGCCGGTAAAATTATGCCATCTTCCGTGCCGTGCGTCAATAACATCGGCAGTTTCAGCCCGCTCAACAGGTCGTCATTGTTCAGACGGCGGCTGAAAAGAGCCTGGCGCACTCCCGGCGGCACAATCAGATTATACCCTAACATCTGGTAAAAGTCGGCGGGCGATGGCTCGTGATAGGTCAGTAATCTTATAAATTTTTGGAAGGTGGCGACACTTTCGGTCAGGTCGTTGGAAAAGAAAGCCGAGAACAGGCCGATAAATTCCTGACCCAACAGCGAAGCCGCCTCCCGTCCGCCCATTTTGGTCGCCGCCGCCACGAAATTTATTCCACCGACCCCGGCCTGCCCATAGTGCCGGATATAATCGCAAATAATATAGCCGCCATACGACCAACCGACCAGTCCCGGCTTTTCCAGGTGCAATTCAGCGATGACCGCCGCAATATCGTCGGCCCAAAGCTGGCTATCGGTGTAAGCCTCGGCTTCGGTGGGCTTTTCGGAAAGGCCGTGTCCGCGTATATCGAGCCGCACCAGCCGAAAATCCTTTTGCAATTCGGCATCGTCGAACTGCTTTGACCAGGCCAGCCGACAACTCGAAAAACCGTGAATAAACAAAATAGCTGGCCCAGCCTGATTGCCGGTTTCCTCGGCATATAGTTTAAGGCCGTTTCCCCCGGCGATATAATGTTGCCGCATAGCAGGCGCTCCTTTTAGCAGTGGTCAGTCGGTTAGTTTTAAGTTAAAATGCCCCAACTACTAGCTGGATTTCCTTAGCCCTCAGTCCTGAAGTTCTCTGACCACTGACCACCGACCACTCTTATTTTGTCTATTCCTGTTAAATTTCCCAGTTCTCAACTGCCTGTTTCAGGAGAGGATAGCTGATTAGCGAGCAATCAAGGCTGGTGGCCTGATGGAAATTGGCAAAGCGTCGTAGGCCGGTTGCCAGCGCTCGCCCGAAAGCGGCATCCTCGGCTAAGGTCGGGTCATCCAGCCAGAAACCCTGGACTAATAACCGCCCGGTTTTGCGGTCTAGCTTGGGGTCGAGCTTGGCTACCAGTCTATCGCCATATAAAATTGGCATGGTATAGTAGCCCCACCGCCGGATTGGAGCAGGTTTATAGACTTCCCAGATATAATCAAAATCAAACAGGCTTCTGAGCCGCGCTCTATCCCAGATAATATTGTCCAGCGGCGCAAGCAAATTTACTTCTTCGGTGGTGGTCGTGGCGACAACTTGCCATTCCGGTGGAATTTCGCCCCGCTCCAGCTGTTCCAAAAGCGGGGTTTCCGCCGCCGGATAAAAGAGTGTGTCCGGGCGACCTTCCACCGTGAGGCGAGCGGCAGTCCCGTTTTCTTCCATTTTAGCTAAACGGGCCTTCATTTCCACCGTTCCCGCCCCGATTTTTATGATATTCCCGGTGCGGCGGGCCAGTTCCGAGGCCGAAGCTAATCCGGTATCGCGCAAAGCTTTCGCCAAAAAGAAATCTTTGGCCTCGTCTAGCGTTACCGGGGCGTGGTCAAATTGCAGCATCCGCTCGGTCAGTTCAAAAACCCGGTCACTGCCCCGCCGGGAGTGGATTAAAATCTGCCCGGTAGTCCATAGATAATCGAGGCCGTGACTGGTGTCCTTGACGGTATTAAAACCGCCCGCCACTCTCGTGCGGTCCTTAAAGTCGCGGGACGAGAGCGGCCCTTCGGCGGCGATACGCTCGCGGACATGCTCTATCACAGTGGGCATTTCGCTATTGATCCAATCCCGCCACCGCGACGAGCGCTGCATCAGCGGCAACCAGTAGGGCCATTCTTCTACCGGGTAGATGAACATAATATTGCCATACTCGAAGAACTTGCGCTCGGTGTATAGCAAATGATCGAGCCAAGCCGGTTGGAAATCGGCGACCCGACTCCATAGAGCTAATTGGTGATTGCGGGCCACCACGCTAATCGGGTCAATCTGGATGGCCTGCACCGCCCGTAAAGCCTGCTCGACCCCGGCCTGACCCTGCCAACGGCGACCCGGCCACGCTCCTTGTCGGCCCAACACATAGCGCCGAGCGGTTTGTCTGGAAATTTCTAGCATATTCTCTCACCTGTCTTTTGAATTTGTGAGAGAATAGCACATGTGTTCAGTTCCTGCAACTCAATTAAACCATCTAAACCGGAAAAGGCTCAACCATTGGGGCATCGTCGCGGACTGCCATATTTGTGACTGGCTGCCCCTGATAGCAAACCAGCCCGTGCGAAAGGCGCATAATCCAGCCATCGCTTTCGGCTCGCACTTCGCTATCTTCCGGCAGAGGCCGTCCGTAAATATCGGTCAGGGTCGCCAGTAAATCGCCTTTGTGGACAATATCACCGAGCCGGACGTTATAGCGCAAAAAACCACTGGCGCGGGCGCGAGGCTGGTTATCGCGGCGAGTACTAAAGTCGGGGCGGGGTTGCGGCACGCTGGTGATGGCTTCCGGTTCACCCGGCAACATTTCGGCCCACTTCAGCACATTGATAATCCCGATGCGGGCCGCCTCTAGCGCCGCCGGGTCAATTACTACGTCCAGCCCTAGCTCAACGGTATAAGAAGGGATACGGGCTTCGTTCAAGGCCGCGCCACTGGTCGAGCGATGAAGCTTCGACTCGACATAGCTTTGGGCCGTCCCTTCATTGACCACCGGCAGCCCAAAAGCCTGGCACATGGCATCGGTGCGGCGGTAAAGTTCTTCGGCGGCGGCTTTTTCAGCTTCAAAGTGATACAGCACCCGGTCACGAATAGTAAACGAGGTGGATTGCGGGCCGTAGCAGTGCAAATCAATCAGATAATCAGCGGTATCTTTAATGACTGCGAACAGTCGGGCCATCGCCGCCTCGTAGATGGTTGGGGTTTCAGCTTCGCGCTCTTTATCGACAGGGTCGTCGCTGGGCCGGATATAGCCGGGGAAGGTGCGGTTGGGGTCGTTAGGGTCAATATAGGGTTCGCGCTGACCCACCCGCAATCCCGCCGGGTTCAGGCTGGGAATCGCCACTACCGTCCCCCGCAATTGCTGGGCCAATTCCGGCTTGATAGTATCGTGCAGAGCCGCCATGCCGGTCAATTCATCCCCGTGAATATTGGCGGTGAACCAGAAAACCGGCCCGGCCTCCCGCCCCTGGACAATCATCACTGGCAGCCGCTCGGTCTGTCCGGTGGGCAATTCGGCGACCTCAAACCAGCCGTAAACCAGTTCTCCCGGACGGCTTTCGGCGCTTCCAACTCGGATGGGTTTTATCGTCTCCAATGGGCCTCCTTTGGAAAAGTGGTCAGTGGTCAGTGGTCAGTCGGTTAGTTTTGAGTTTTGAGTTAAACATAGTAACCACTAACCGTCTTCCGTCTTCCATTTTTCTGACCACTGACCACTGACCACTGCTCAAAAAATCGCTTTCCCCAGGGCTGAGGCGATAAGCTCTACCCCCAGAGCGGTAGTTTGTCCATTCTGGTCGAGTTCGGGGTTGACCTCTGCCAGGTCGAGCGAGGTTAAACGCCCGGTTTCGGCTACCATTTCAAGGATAGTATGAGCCTCCCGATAAGTCAAGCCGCCCTTGACCAGGGTGCCAGTACCGGGCGCTTCGGCGGGGTCTATCGCGTCTACATCAAAGCTGATATGAAAGGTGCAACGACCATCGGCATTAATCGCCGCCATCGCTTTTTCCAGCACCGCCCCGATACCATAGCGATCAATCTCGCTCATACTGAAAACGTGCAGCCCAGCCTCGCGCATTTGGCGACGCTCTACCGGGTCCAGGCTACGTACCCCCACGACTGCCACCCGATTCGGCGCAAGAACGCTAGGCGGCAGCCACTCAAATCCGCGCAAGGCCGGGCGCGAGGCCGATAAGATCATCGCCAGGGGCATCCCGTGAAGATTGCCACTGGGCGAGGTTTCGGGGGTGTTAAAATCGCCGTGCGCGTCCACCCAGATGAGGGCAGTATTGGGTCGGGCCGCCAGAATCCCTGGTATCGAACCCATCGCAATCGAGTGGTCGCCTCCCAGGGTCAGACAGAAATCGCCCAGCCGCGCCCGTTCCTCGACCCGCTCCGCCAGCATCCGGCAACTTTCGCCGACTTCTTCAGCGTGCTTGACCCTTGTGACCGCCGCCGAAATAGTGGTCTGGGTCAAGCTGTTCTCGCTAAACAAATTGCGACGCGGGCCATCGAAGTCAGCTTCGGGCAGTTCCAAATCGGCCTGTCGGGTTTTAGCTTTGGGGAATTCCAGGTCGCCAGTATCCACCACCTCATGCCCGATTTGGGCTATGGCCTCGACCAGCCCGGCCTTTCGCAAGGCTTCCGGGGCGAGACCGACCCCGCCCTTTGATTGCCCCAGCGCTAGGGGCGCACCGATAATCGCTACTCGCATAATAGCCCTTCCAGACGGCTCAAAGCCTCATTGACCACCTCGTGGGAAACGTCCAGATGGGGACGCAGCCGAATCGAATGCGTTCCGGCGGGCAACAACAGCATTTCGCGCTCAAAGGCCGCGTGAATAAGCCCGTCCCGCGTGGCTTTGTCCGGCAAATCGAAGGCAATTATTAGCCCCTTGCCGCGCAGGTTATCAATTTTTGCACCCTTAGCCTGAAGTGCCGCCAGTTCCTGCATCAAATATTGGCCTTGCCGCCCGGCGTTCTCCACCAGATTTTCTTGTTCAATCACTTCCAGATAGCGGGTGCCGCGCACCATATCTATCAGGTTGCCGCCCCAGGTCGAATTAATCCGGCTTGGTTCGACAAATACATTCCGCTCTACCTCATCCACCCGCTTGCCGACAATCAAACCGCAGACCTGCAATTTTTTGCCAAAGACAATAATATCGGGTTGGACTCCGGTCTGCTGGTAACACCAAAAAGTCCCGCTCAGACCGACCCCGGTCTGAATCTCATCGAAAATCAGTAGAGCTTCGTTTTCATCTGCCAGCCGCCGCAATTCGGCAAAAAATTCAGGCCGGAAATGATTATCACCACCCTCGGCCTGGATTGGCTCAAGAATAATCGCCGCAATATCGTCTTTATGTTCCCTGAAAGCGGCTTCCATCTCGGCGACGGCCTCCCGCTCGGCCTGCTCAACCGCTGCCAGATTTTCCGGGGTTAGGGGAAAGCGGACTTTCGGGTTCAAGACGCGAGGCCAATCGTGCTTGGGGAAGTACATATATTTGCGCGGGTCGGC
>JBBRSG010000177.1:0-9545 GCA_038245615.1 Chloroflexia bacterium
ATTTCCACCTCCCAAAACTTTCTCTCATGCTTGTGTAATTGTACCACTCTTCCTGGAGAAAATGGAATAGAGTGGCACTAGGAGTGCATTATCTCAGCGTGCCTATAAAGAGCTGGACAATTTACGCCGTAAATTGTCCAGCTCTTTATAGGCACGCTGAGATAATGCACTCCTAGTGCCACTCTATTCCATTTTCTCCAGGAAGAGTGGTACAATTACACAAGCATGAGAGAAAGTTTTGGGAGGTGGAAATATGGAGTTTGGCGAAAGCAGGAGTTGTGAAGAGCAGTGAATTAGACCTGACTTTGAGCGAAGTTGCTCATCAAGCGGCGGGCGCTGGCAATATCCAGCTAGTTCCGATTACGCCGGCGCTGGAATTAAAGAATAGCCCGGTGATGCAAGACCTGGCCGGGCAGTTAGCCCCTCGCTCTCGCGCTATCTATGAGAATGATGCCCGTCATTTCGCTACCTGGTTGAACGGGCTGGGTTTAAGCCTGGAAACTGCCACCCGTAGCCATCTGATTCAATACCGCAGTCATCTGGCTGAAACTTATGCCAAAGCGACTGCCGCCCGGATGCTTTCCGTCGCCCGCCGTTTGCTGGGCGAGGCGGTCAAACGCGGCGACTTGCCAAATAATCCGGCGGCGGATATTAAAGGCTTCAAAGTTGGTGACAACGAAACCCCGCACCACGCCATGAGTGACACGGAAGCCCGGAAACTACTGGCGGCGATTGATATTACCACCAAAAAAGGCCAGCGCGATTATGCTTTGGTGCTATTGTTACTCTGGACGGGTTTGCGGCGTTCCGAAGCAGCGGCCCTGACCATCGGCGATTTGCAACTGGAACAGGGTCATCATGTCCTGATGGTACAGCACGGCAAAGGCGACAAACGCCGCAAAGTTAAAGTCCCGGTCAAAGTGCGACGGGCTATCGCCGATTATCTGGAAGCCGCCGGGCGGCTGGACAAACCCGCCGCCGCCCCGCTCTTTGTCGGCTTCAACAAGGGCGACCACCCTGAAGAAAAAGCTATCAGCGATAAACTGATATATCGAGCGGTGCTGGCCTACGCGAAGGCGGCTGAAATCGAAAGCCTCAGCCCGCATGGGCTACGGGCCAGCTTTGTCACCCTGGCCTTAGAGGGCGGCGCAAAACTTCAGCAGGTGCAGTATGCCGCCGGTCACGCCGACCCCCGCACTACCGAGCGTTATCAGAAGCGCAAAATTAACCTCGATGATAACGCGGTAGATTATATTCGCCTTTAGCCTCTATCAAACCTAGAATTCCAGCCGAATGGTCGCGATCTGTTTATGTCCAAGCGGGAAGCTGATGCCGCCATCTTCGGCGATAGTCAGCTCTTGCAAAATAGTATCCTCCGCCAGATTGACCAAAGCGGCGCGGGCCGGATGGCGATAGAAATGGACTTTGGCTTCCGGGATGTCGCGCTCCGCCGGATTCCACAACCGCACAATAAGCCCCCGTCCATCCTCGCTGGGCTTGATAGTACTGAGGGCAATCGCCCTGGGCAAAATCTGGACAAAGCTACTCTCGGCTGGCAGCGGCTGTCCGCTCTGCATGGCGGCGGTCAGGCCAGTGAGAGGATGATTAAAGGCCTGGGCCTGTTGTTGCGCCCCAGCCTGTAGCCAGTTTCCTTTATGGGGCATAATCGCATAATGGAAAACCTGCTCGCCGCGCAGTTGAGCGGCAGGAGTCGCCAGACCCGGCCCGGCGTGGTCGCGGCGGCTACTCAGGTCACTACGCGACAGCCAACCGACACAACGCAACAGGGTCAGAGCCACCGCCGATTTTCCATCCAGTTGGGTAATCTCGTACTCCGGCAAGCCCTGGTTCATAACCGTCAGCCCAATGTCCTGAGCCGGGTCGTGAATTGACACGAAAGTTTTCTGGGGGGCTGTCGGCACCGGGTCTTCTCGCCAGTTCTGGTCGAACTTGGGCAACTCAGTCGAGCGTTCCACCACATCAAAAGCCTGCTCCGCCTGGCAAGTCGTGACCGTAAAGGGAGCGGGGAACAAGACCTGCAAACGGTGGTCTTCCGCCCCATTCAGGAAAATAGTGGTGAAGTCAATCCGGCGCTGGCCTGCTACCAGCCGGGCCTTAACCTGAATCGGGCAGACCGTATTATAAGCACCCCGGCTCTTGCGGTCATTGGTCAGACTAAAAGGCAATTCCAGGGCGGCATCCAGGGTCAGGGTGCTTTCCAGGGCGCTGCGAACTACCGTGATTTCTGGGGCGGTAAAATAATTCTCAATCAGCAAATCTTCGGTAGCCGGAGAATAATTATACTCATCGCCCGCGTCTGAGCCGTCCCGGAACTGGTGCAGGCCGCTGTAAACTATCTCAGTCTCTTTATCCCGCACCGAAAACAGCCCGGTCTTGGCATCGACGGTCAACTCATAAAACTCATTTTCAATCATCTCCGCCCCGGTCTTTTTCTCGACCCGCAGCACCCCATCGGTGGCCTGCCGAGGACGCAGATAAAAGGTTTTGTGACCATTGGCGGGGACTTCGTTTGCCAGAAATTCCAGCCGGGCATTAGTCTGTTTGTAGACCGCCAGCCGGATAGTCTCAACCCCTCTGGCGATACACTTTGTAACCTCGTCCATGGCCTTTTTCATCATGCCGGACGCAGTGGGAGCCGCCGATTGATAGACCGCCAGCACGCGGGCCTCGACTATTTTGGGGTCCACATCGGGGATAAAATCAACCGAGGCCATGGTGTAGTCCATGATTCGGCCTTCGTCCCCGCCTTGAGCCGCCATCCCCGCCATCGATGCCGCCGGAATATCCATATTAAAGAAAAGCTCCAACTCTACGTCACTGATGCGGTGGGGTAAAATCTCGCCCTTTTCGTTTGCCAATACCATATCGGAAAGCCCTTCGGTAGCCGAAATCGCAAGGCTGGCAACTTCGGTGCGGCGCAGTGGCACGGGATTAAAGATAACTACCGGCAACACTCCCTGATTTTCGAGGGCCGGGACTGCCGTATTGATGGCCTGAGCTAGGGTTCGCCAGCTCTCTTTCAAAAGCTCCTCCCCAAGTTGCTCGGCCCAGGCAAAACGGGTGTCCATTTCGGCGTGAACCTGGTCTATGCTACAGCCGCAAATACTGTCGTGAGGGTGGTTCTGCAACAGATATTTCCAGGCGGTGCGATACAAGGCCCGCAACGAAGCCGGGTCAAAGCTGTCATTCGAGCCACCCGGTAGACTGGCAGCCCAGGCCAACGCCGCGCCGCTTTCGCGTTCCAGCAGCCGTTCAATCCGGGCGTTCCATTGTTTGATGGGCATCCGGGCGCTCCACACCCCTGGCAACAGGTGGGCTAACCGACTGTCGCGGAACTCCCCGACATGGCGGGGGGTATCGGAATGTTCCCATATACCGCTTTGCCGGGCCATTTCGAGGTACATCGGCAGCGTCCCGTGAATAATTTCGTAAGATTGGCCTTTCTTTTCCAGCCCCGCTTTGACCGCCCGAATGGTTTGGGGTATATCGGCGGATGGTTCAACGTGGTCATTGCCATTCATCAGCAAGGCCACCCCGCTTTTGACATGGTTTAGAATCAAGGTCTTGATGTCAGGGAACTGGGCCAGGGCCGCTTCCGGCCCGCTATTCCAGGACAGGGCCGAACTATAGCCCCCGATATTAGCACTCCCGCGCAAATGGACTCCATTGACTTCCGAGCCGTCTGGAGCCGCCCACACAAATTCGGTCTGCCAGATGTCCAGCCCGACTCCGCGCCAGAAGACCGCGCTATCTATCCCAAAGCCGCGCAGAATTTGGGGCATCTGCCCGGTATGCCCAAAAGGGTCAGGAATATAACCGACTGACATCGAGCTACCAAATTCCTGAGCGATTTGTCTGCCGCGCAGCAAATTTTGAATATGGGCTTCCCCACTTACCAAAAACTGGTCGGCTAGAATATACCAGGGGCCAACCAGCAAGCGTCCGGCCCGGATGTGGCGCTCCAAATCGGCCCGGCGCTCCGGGCGGATTTCCAGATAATCTTCCAGCACAATCGTCTGCCCATCCAGCATAAAATGGGCATACTCGTCGTTGGTATCCAAAAGGTTTAGCAGTCGGTCAATCAGCCGCACCAACTTGACCCGGTATTGCTGGAAGGTCAGATACCATTCGCGGTCCCAGTGGGTATGCGAAACCAGCACCAGGGTTTTTTTACCGGCATCCGGTTTGACGGTAGCGTCAAGGTTTGGGGTAGATGTCATACTCATAGTTCAGCAGGTCACTTTCTATCGTATTTCAGATAACGTTTTGCACGGGCGGCGAAGCGGCATGGTCGCCCACACCTTTTAAAGCTTTCCCGATTATTGATTATAGCTTATGCACCTACAACGTCAAGCCGGACAACTATTGCTAGACCGAAGTATAAAGTTTATAATATAGTATTATAGCTTTACTATAGCTTTACAGGGCAATATGATTGTACATATTCGTTCGATTATAGCTAATCAAAGCAGTCTTTAGCCAAACCTGCTTTCGCCGGAGCAACGATATGATTATAGCCGGGGCCACTCTGAACAACCGCTACAAGCTCGAAAAGAAAATTGGCGAGGGCGGATTTTCCAATGTCTACCAGGCCCGTGACCTGCTGTTGGGTCGTCCGATTGCGGTTAAGGTGCTGGACGGGTCTTTGGAGGGCAATCCCGATTTTCTGGAACGCTTTCAGCGTGAGGCCCAGGCCGTCGCCATTCTCGACCATCCCAACATTCTGACGATTCACGATTTTGGGCTGCTGGAAGGTAGCGCCTATATCGTCATGCCGTTTGTAGCGGGGGGGCCACTTTCCGCCCGCCTTCACCAAAGCCGTCCCAGCCTGAACGAAGTAGCGGGCTATCTGGAACAACTCAGCTCGGCCCTGGATTATGCTCACCGCAATAATATCGTTCACCGCGATGTCAAGCCTCAGAATGTCTTATTGCGCCAGGATGGTCGGGCGGTACTGACCGATTTTGGGTTTGCCAAGCGGCTGGCAAATGTCAATATCGAGGCCAAGACAATGGTGCTGGGAACGGTGCATTACATGGCTCCCGAACAGTTTCAGGGGATGGTCAGCGCGGCTACCGACCAGTATTCGCTGGGGGTGCTGCTCTATCAATTAATTTCGACGGCCTTGCCTTTTACCGGGATTCCCAAACAAATAATTTTGGGTCATCTCAATCAAAATCCGGGTCGCCTGGCAAATCAGCCGAGCATGCGCGAAATCAAACCGGAGATTATCGCCCGGCTCGACCAGCTTATTAGCCGGGTGCTAAGTAAATCTCCTGCCGCCCGCTTTCCCGATTGTACCGCTTTGTATCAGGCCTATTGCACTGCTATCCAAAGCCGCTCTCCTTCAGCCGGAACAAAAGAGCCGCCAAACGACGAAATTACTGCCCGTGACCCAAATCAAGTCATCCCTACCGCGTTTTCAACTATCCCGGCTGGGCCACCACCCCGCCAGGTTACTACTCCGCATCCGACTTCGCCTCCAATTCCGACTCCGCCGCCAGTGGTAGATGGCGAAGCGCCTACCATCCCAGATAATCCGGCTATCGCTCGCCAAAAATCTCCCAAAATGGTGCAGTCCGCCCGCCTCACCGTCAGCACGGAGCCTGACCAGCACGTAAAGTTGAGTTTTAATCTGAGTGATGAGGTGATAACTCTGGGTCGGGAACTAACTAATACTTTGCAACTACCCCTGGCAATTGTCTCGCGCCACCATGCCACCCTTCATCGGCTTGGCCCGGTTGGGCCGGGCATGAAATATCGGCTGGTGGATAATCAGAGCCGTAACCAGCTTTATTATAAAGGCCGCAGTTTCACCGAGCGTATTCTGGAAGATGGCGATGTCATCGAAATTGGCAAACGAGGGTATGGGGAATATGTGGTATATCTGACTTACCGCGCCCCGGTTTTTAGCAGCGACCCGGCCTAGATTCTAAACTATTCTCAAGCTGGCACAAGTCTGACAAAATTGGCTCAGGCGAAAGTCCGACCCTAATAATGGCGGTTTGGCTGGTATAATAAAGCAGTGGCTAGTGGGAAAAGGAATATGAGAAGATGGGAAGATAAGAAGAGGTTTTTGAAATGGCGGATAAACCTCGCGGTTTGCTGCGCGGCCCAAAATTTAATGGCAAGCATAGCACCCTGATTGCCCCGGCCCATGCCATGATAGAATTACTTCGCGACGATAGTCGGGTGACTAAAATCGTAATCGGGATTATCAAGCCCCGCAAAGGCAGTGGGATAAGCCTCAAAGCCACTATCATCGAAGCCGGTTTGCGGCTGATGGTTTCCGGCCCGTCCAGCGTTCAGCAATTTTATGCTTATACTTCCGACCCGGAAGAGGTAAAGACCGCGCTTGAAGCGTTATTCGCCCAACGAAGCTAATACTTCAGGGTTTAGGCTGCATTTCTACCGGCTCGCTGCTTTTCACCGGCTCAAGGTCGGATAAAGAACGTGAACTGAAACCCAGAACCCGGTAAACCCACCAGGCCGTTATCAATAAGATAACCCCGGTCAGAAGAAAGACGGCGCGAGTATTGATGAGGGCCGCCAGGGTCGCCCCGGTAATCGGGCCTATCGCAAAGCCCAGCGAACCAAAGCTACTGACCAAGCCATAAGCCGCGCCCTTGCGTCCGTCGGGGATAAGCTGGGCGATAATCGCGTTTGAGGCCGGAATAACCCCGCCGAAAAATAGCCCCATTAGGCCGCGTAGAATCAGCAATTGCCAGATATTAGTTACAAAAGTCTGGGGGAAATAGAGCAAAGCTGCCCCCAGCGCACAAATAACCAGTATCCGCCGATGCCCCAGCCGGTCACTAATTTGTCCGAGCAGCGCGGCGGAAATCGCACTGGTGAAGCCGGTGATACCCAACTCAAGCCCCGCCAGGGTCGCCGCCCCCTCAACTGTACCATTTAGCTCTTTGACGAAAAGGGCCAGGACCGGCTGGATAACGCTATTGGCAAACTGAATCAAGCTGAGAATCAATAACATGGCTACAAAGATTTTCTCGCCGAAGGCCAGATGCAACCGCTCGCTCCAGCCCGGTTTGCGGGCCTGTGGGTCAGGAAGTACTGGCACAAAATTTTCGTGAACGAAGAAAGTTACCACCAACGCCGCCAGCCCTAACGCTACCGAAGTCACCACGAAGGTAAAGCGATAGTCGGTCAAGTCGGCTAAAGTACCACCAACCAGCGGGCCGAGGCTCGCTCCCGCAAAAACCGCCGTCTGGATTACCCCCAGGGCAAACCCCAACCGTCTTTTGGGTGTGACCGAGGCTATCAGGGCAATATTTGCCGGGACGGTGCCAGTCAACGCTCCCTGAATAATCCGTAATAGCAGCAACAGCCAGACGTTATTGCAAATCGCCATCAGCCCAATCGTGATGAAACCGCCAATCATCGCCCGCAGCACCATACTTTTGCGTCCGTAGCGGTCGCCCAACACTCCCCAAATGGGCGCAACTCCGGCCATTACCAAAGCACTCCCGGCGGCCATTGCTCCGGCCCAAAGGCCCGCCTCCGAAACGTTGGTAATTCCCAAATCTTTGACCAAATAGAGCGGAATAAATGGCAAGGAGGCGCTAAAACCGATAATACTAAAGGTTTGAGCGATAAATGAAGCCCATAGGATTACTTGCCAATCTTCCCGAACGGCAGTAGTTTCGCTTGCACTCTGGGTCATTAGAGCATCCCGGCTTTCTCACACTGCATAGCCTAATCTTCCTAATTTTATAGTTCCGCTAAATAAAACTTCATTCGAGCCAAAGTAAAACCTTTTTGTAACCTATAATTTAGGTCAAACCAGGGCGGGAGTCAAACTAACCAGCCTTTTTGCGGCTCTTTCTGATTGACTAGGCCAACAGGATAGAGTAAACTTGTCTCCACGCAATTCAAGGCGGACTGTATCACCGTAATTACTAATATTTGATGGTTACTTAGCTTTATACACTTTATAAAAGTACGCATTTCTCAGTTTGAGGATAAGCAAATTATTAATAATTTCTGTGTATATTCATAAGTAGATTTTTTGTACAGCAAGGGGATTTAGCACAATGGGAGTAGAACCTCCTGAACCTCGTAGTGCGCCGCGTAATCGCAAGTGTGGAAACTGTCGTTTTTACGAACCCGCTCCGCTCTGGCGCAAGGGCTGGTGTCGCAATCCAAAACTCTATCCACCCCACGCCAATCATCTGGTAGATGCTACTACGATAGACTGCGAAGGTGGTTTTCGTTCTCGAATTTATTGGGAGGCTTTACCAGAGACGCAAGCCAGTCCCGAAGTTTCGTCCGCCGCTCAGATGCCGTTGTTGCAACGCTTTAAGTCGCCCCCGGCAGAAAAACCTGCACCCGAATTGCGTCCCCCGCTGGTAATGAAAGCTGTGCCGCCCCTCCGCCCTGAGCCACCCAAGCCGCTCGAAGCTTCCTATAGGCTGCTTGAGCCAGGGCAGGATGAGCCGTTGCCACCGGGGATTGGGCCGGGCAAGGATTGGCGGGCCTTTTTACGGGAAAAAGCCCCTTTTACCCAAACCTGGCCGCTCGAAAACCTGAATTTCACGCCGCGAATGCTGACCTTTGTGGGATTGGCGGGAATAGTAATTTTATTGTTGTTGGTAATGATTATCGGTAATGCCGGGAAATCCGCCGAGCAGGACGCTCTCGCCAGTGTTGCCGCCGTAACCCAGGCCGCCGCCTCAGTCCGGGCCAACAGCCAAGCTACCTTGACGGCCCTCGCGCCTACCCCCACGCCTACTCCGCCCCCTACCCCAACCAGAGTGCCGGGTAAATCGGCTCTGGTTCGAGGTACGGATGCTGTTCCCTTAAATTTGCGGGAAGAAGCCAGCCTTAAAGGTAAGCTGGTGACGACTATAAAAGAAGGCGAACAGGTTTCGATTCTGGATGGCCCGAAAGAAGCCGATGGGCGAAGCTGGTACAAGATCGCATATAAGGGCAGTACCGGTTGGGCGGTCAAAGATTATCTTGAAATTCAGTAAAGTTTATGTTTAGCCAAGCGGGGTAGAGGTAAAACCTAAATGATAAATCCGGTGTATTATTGTGACCGTGAACATAAAACCCTTAAAGTAGATGATATTCAGGACATCAGCGAGCTGGTAACGAACAAAAAGAATCTATTGTGGATTGACCTGCTTGATCCGACTGACCAGGAACTTCAAAATATTGCCGAAGAATTCAATTTCCATCATCTGGCAGTGGAAGATGCCCACAGTGAGCATCAGCGCCCCAAAGTGGACGAATACGACGATTTTTACTTTGTAGTCTTTTACAGTTTACAGTTAAACCCTGATGGGGGCGGGGTTATCAACCATGAACTGGATATGTTCATGGGGCAGAATTATTTAGTTACCGTTCACAATAAGGAGATACCAGCCTTGAAGGAAGCCGGGCATCGCTGGGAGAAAAATAGCTCCATAATGGAAAACGACATCGGGCTATTAGTTTATTCGATTTTAGATACTCTGGTAGATAATTATTTCCCGGTGTTGGATGAAATTGTCGAGCGGGTTGAG
>JBBRSG010000178.1:0-9537 GCA_038245615.1 Chloroflexia bacterium
AATCAAGGAACACAGATTAACACAGAGAACCACAGATGGACGCAGAGGACTGTAAATAGAAGTTTCTTTTTGTGAACTCAACACTCAAAATGCAAAACTCAAAACTATAAAAAATCTGTGTTCATCTGTGGCTCTCTGTGTTCATCTGTGTTCCTTCTCTAATTCAAAACTCAAAATTCAAAACTCAAAATTTCTTTGTGTGCTACAATATACTACACCGATTCAACTTTTGGCTTTGTGAAAGTAAATATTGCTTAGAAGGAGGAGTTTTACGATGGAGTACGACATACTTATTAAAGGTGGCCTCATTGTAGACGGCACGGGCGACCCGGCTTACACCGCCGATTTGGGTATTAAGGACAAACGGATTAGCGCAATCGGCCCGAACCTGGGCCGGGATGCGGCGCGCGTGATTGATGCGTCCGGCTTGGTCGTTACGCCCGGCTTTATTGACCCGCATACCCATTACGACGCTCAATTGCTTTGGGATAATCTGGCTTCGCCCAGTTCGGCTTTTGGCATCACCAGCCTGGTAATCGGCAATTGCGGCTTTGCGATTGCTCCTTGCAAGCCGGAAGACCGCGAAATGACCATGCAGGCATTAGTCAAGGTCGAAGGCATGTCGCTCAAGGCTTTGCAGCGCGGCATCCCCTGGGAATTTGAGACTTACCCCGAATTTTTGCAGACCATCGAGCGCCACCGTCCGGCGGTCAATGTAGCCTCGCTGATTGGGCATAGTCCGTTGCGAGTGTACGCAATGGGCGCGGCGGCCAGCGAACGCGCCGCCGACGAAACCGAGCGCCGCACGATTAAACAACTTTTTCATGAAGCGATGGACGCGGGCGCGTTTGGGCTGGGTACTTCCACCTCAACTGTCCACATGGACGGCAACGGGCGACCCGTTCCCAGTCGGCTGGCTTCGCAGGAAGAATTTGACGATATTATAGAGGTTTTCCGCCATTTTGGGCGCGGTACGTTCGAGGTGACACCGACGCAGGACGGTAAATCTGATTGGATGGCCGATTTTGCCCGCCGTTCGGGGCGACCCGTCACCTGGGCGTTACTAATGTCCTCGCCGCTCAGTCCTGACCGCCATCGCAAAATTTTGCGCCACACCGAAGAATTGCAAAGGCAGGGGGTCGAGCTTTATCCCCAAACTGGCTGCTTCCCTCTAACCATGGATTTTAGCCTGGAAAGCGCCTATCCTTTTGAAGGCTTACCTGTCTGGCAGCGCGTCTTTAATGCACCCCGCACCGAATGGCCCGGCATTTTCAAAGACCCGGCTTTCCGTGCCACTTTCCAGCAGGAAGCCACCACTTATCCGACCCGCCTTTTCCCCGGCGATTGGAATTTCGTCGAGGTACTCGAACCGGCCCAGGCCAGCCACGAAAATTGGCGTGGCAAAAATATGGTCGAACTGGCCCGCGAACGTGGGACTAACCCGGTAGATTTCTTCTTTGATTTAGCAGTGGAAGAAAACTTGCAGACCATGTTTAATGTGGCGCTGCTCAATACCGACGAGGGCATGGTTCACGAACTGATTAGCAACCCCGCCACCCTGATTGCCGCCTCCGACGCGGGCGCGCACCTCACCTTGCTGTGCGATGCTGGCTACACCGCCCGGATGCTCGGCTACTGGGTGCGCGACAAAGGTTTACTGGAACTTGAAAAAGCAGTCGCTTCGCTCACCACTGCCCCGGCCCATGTTTACGGTATCAAAGGGCGCGGTCAGCTAAAAACGGGCTATTGGGCTGATGTAGTTGTCTATGATCCCAACACCATCATGGACGGCCCGAAACGGCTCATTCGAGATTTGCCGGGCGGCGAACCGCGCCTGACCCGCGACGCGCAGGGCATCCTCTACACTCTGGTCAACGGGCAACCGCTAGTAGACGAAGGCAAAATCAGCCCCGAAACCGCCAGCGAACGTCCGACAGGTCAAGTGTTAAGGGCTAACGCTCAGTAATCTGCTGTAAGGGGTGATATTAGAGTTGGTACGCCAATGAAGTTCGCCCTGGAATAATGAAGTTTAACAAAATAAACCGGGTATAGTGGTAGGGGCGAATCGCATACGCCCTTGAACGCTGAGACAGGTTAAAAGGGCGTATGCAATTCGCCCCTACCAATGCGCCATACTATTTTCATGCCCTATCAGGCTTAACCAAGCTGCCCCGTTCGGGCATCAAATCAATTTGCGGCTGGATTATTTTTTCCTGATAGGGTGGTTTTCCCGCTTAAAGCCAGCGATAGAAAACTACCGTATCGGAAAATGAACCATCCGCCTCCAGCACATAACGCGGGATGATACCAGATTGGATGTAGCCGTGTTTAGCATAAAGGCGTGAGGCATCATCACCTCGGCGAGTATCGAGAACCAGGACAGAGCGACCCGCCTGCCGCGCTTCTTCCTCAATCGAGTTTAGCAATGCCTGACCCAGTCCCCGCCGCCGGGCGGCTTGGTGTACCATTAGTTTTTGGACTTCGGCTCGATGCGACCCATTTTGCTTGGGCGAAAGTTCGAGTTGAATGCTACCGAGTACGCTATCGTTTTCCAGGGCAACCAGCAATATTCGGTAGCCCTCCGGCAAATCGGCGATTACTTTTTGCCAGTAGGCCAGCGCTTCCTCTTGGCTTAACGGCGACCAAAAGCCAATCGAAGCTCCGCTCTCGACGGCATCCTGCAACAATTCCACCAAAGAAGGCAGGATTTTTTGGGCCTGGGCAGCATCCAGCCGTACAATCTCTGTCACCTGTGACAAAATCCTTTCAGTGAGTACAACTATATATTTACACCTTTGGGCCGGGGCGGGCCTGGGTTACATAGACCCACTTGCCATCTTTGACCTGCAACACCTTAAATTCAGTGATGCTGATGTCGCCGAGTTGGTCGAAACTCCATTTGCCCAGCACGCCATCGAAGTTTTTGGTATTGGCAACCGCCTGCAATACTGCCAATCGGTCTTTTTTGTTAGCGGATTTAATCGCATTCAGAGCCACGTTCATAGATTCGTAGGCGTAAATGGTGAAGGGTTCGAGGTCGCCATATTTAGCCTTGAAACGGGCGGCGAAATCCTTGCCTTTTGGCGGTAATTGGGTTTCGTCCACGCCGCTAATAGTGGCGTAACTGCCTTCGGCGGCTTTCCCGCCATCTTTGATAAAGACATCGTCCTGTATACCGTCGCCGCCCATAAACGGGGCTTGAATACCCGCCGCCCGAATTTCGGTCAAAAGTTTCCCGGCTTGCTGCTGGGTGATGCCGCCGAAATAAATCAGGTCGGGCTTTTTCTCTTTTACGGTGCTGACCAGCGCTTTGTACTCGCTTTCCTTGCCGCTAATCGAAGCCCGGCCTGCAATAGTAATGTTGGTATTTTTAACGGTAATCGCAAAAGCGTCCGCCAGACCTTTACCGTAAAGCTGCGAGTCATCTATGATGAAAACGCTTTTGGGTTTGAGGCGGTCAGCGACGAACGCTGCCGCCGCCGGAGCTTGTACATCGTCGGGCGTGACTACCCGGAAGAAACTGCGCCCGCCGCCGGGGTAATAAATCGTCGGTTCGCCCGCCGCCGTAATGCCCTCGGCGGCACGGGTCAGACCGGGATAGCCATTGGCGGGGCTAATCATCGCCATCGCCGCCCGGTTAGTAATCGGCAGGGCAATCTTGGCCGCGCCGCTATTAAAAGTACCCAGGTAAATCATCGCGTCGGGGTCAGCTACCGCCTTTGTCGCGTTCGAGGCTTCCTGCTGTCCGTCCCACTGCCCCAGCGCCGGGTTCGAGTCGTCCAGCGATTGATAATCAATCGTAAACCCGCCAATTTTGTTAGTACCGTTGGTAAAATCGGCGATAGCCATCTTCATGGCGTTGACCATTGTCTCGCTCTGTTTCTTGTTGCTGCCAGTAAGCGGCAAACTGCTGTAAATCCGAATCAGGCTGCCGCCCTGTCCCGTATCTAATGCCGGAACAGGGCTGGCTTCATCGCCGCACGCCGCCAGCAAGCCCGCTATCAGTATCGCTATAACCAGAAATAGACTAGATTTATGCTTGTGCATTTCCTTAATACTCCAACTCTTGAATCAGCCCCTCAATATCCCTTGTTTATATATCTGCTGACAGATTTGCGGCCCGCAGATGGCAAACATCGTTGATGCTACGTAAGACGCGCTGCTTTCCGGCTACCCGCACCACATTGACCGAGGTGTTGAGAATGGGAAAGAAGAAATCGCGCTTTATCCCCAGCAACTCCGCCAGATAAACGTTAATTACGCCGCCGTGCGAAAAAATTGCTACGCGCTGGCCCGAATGTTTAGCGGCAATGCTATCGGTGATGTTCACCACCCGCCGCCGGAATTGTTCGCTCGGCTCAGAACCGGGAATACTCGACCAGTAGCCGGTACGCCCGGCAGTGCTGGCGATATAATACTGTCTGGCCCGCATCGCTGCGGCAGTATCCGCGGGGTCTACTCCGTTTGGCATTCGCAATTCTTCGGCGGCAGTACCCAGCTCTACCTCGCGCAAATCGGTTTCCACCAGCACTTCCAGCCCCTTGACCTTTGCCAGAGGTGCGGCGGTTTCGCGGGTACGCAGGAGCGGACTACTATAAATAGCGTGAAATTCCAGCCCTACCAATTCTTTAGCCAGTGCCTCCGCCTGAGCTTTGCCCAACTCGCTCAAGCCCCGCCCGTCGTAATTATTATCGGATAGCACCACTTCCGGGCCGGGCAAAGCATCGCCATGCCGGATTAAAAACAATTCCGCCGCCCCACTCTTGCGGTTCAAGAAAGGATTAAAGCCTTCTTCGGTTGTGGTTGTGTTCATCTACTCCCTTTAGTAAAGTTATCAGTTATCAGGTTTCAGTTATCAGTCGTCAGTTTTCAGTTAAAAAGGATAGATACACGACTGACAACTGATAACTGAT
The DNA here is from genome assembly GCA_038245615.1 of Chloroflexia bacterium. Lineage (GTDB taxonomy): Bacteria > Chloroflexota > Chloroflexia > Chloroheliales > Chloroheliaceae > 54-19. The sequence continues at coordinate 4,914 of JBBRSG010000178.1, forward strand.
AACTCAAAACCCCTTGCACACATTTAACGCTCGACGGGCCAGGGCCGGAACGCCGTCGGTCAGGGTGGCGAAGAACGGGTCGTCAGTGGTGCCGGACAAGTGGCGCTTGTAACTGCCTTCCAATAAAATCGCCAGTTTCCAGATTGCCAGCGCGATATAAAAACTCATTTCGCCAACTTTGCGCCCGCTCAACTCGGCATAACGTTCGGCGACTTCCTGGCGGGTCGGGAAGCCCGGCAAAATCGTAATCAGGCCCATATCACGCGGGAACGAGGCTTCTACCTCACCCTGGTCACGCCAGTACGAAAGCAAATAGCCTAAATCAGCCAACGGGTCGCCCAGTGTCGCCATTTCCCAATCCAGTACGCCAATAACTCGTGGCGGCGCATCGGCACTGTACATGCAATTATCAATCCGAAAATCGCCATGCACAATTGCGCCTGGTGGCGATTCGGGTAAGTGTGCCTTCAGCCAGTCGCCCACCTCGATTAAATCAGGAATAGGCCGGGTGTATGCTCCTTCAAGCTGACCCGTCCAGCGCTTGAGTTGCCGAGCGATGTATCCTTCCGCCTTGCCGATATTGGCAACCGAGGTATTTTGATAATCCACCGCGTGCAATTTGACCAGCGTCTGAATCAAATCTTCGGCAATCGCCCGTCCGCTTTCTTCATTCTGAAATTGGGGTGGCAATTCGCTGCGAATGACTACACCCGGCAATTTTTCCATCAAATAAAAAGGTGCGCCGATTACCGCAGTATCTTCGCAAGCCAATACGGGTTGCGGCACTGGCACGGGCGTATTTTTCAGCGCATCAATAAAGCGGAACTCGCGGATAACGTCGTGAGCAGTCGGTAGCAAAGGGCCATAGGGCGGGCGGCGTAAAATCCATTGCTGCTTGCCACGAGTAATTGTAAAGGTCAAATTGGAATGTCCAGAATTGACTCGTTCAGCCACTACTGGCGCGGTATCGTCGTCACCGGGCAGGTGTTCCGCCAGATAATTTCGCAAGGCATGTTCATCTACCAACGGTGGTAATGAAGCACTCATATTTTATTTTGTCACCAATCCAGCGCCAGGGCGCAGTAAAGTTTTAATCTAATAACCGAGAAAAACCGAAGACAAAAAATCTACCGGGAACCAGCTTTCCCCGGAATTGGATTTATTGTCGCTTAACACTCTGGAATTGTCAAGAAGTTTGTTTTCTGGGGAGTGCCTATTTTTGCAGAGGTCATTTCGTAGGGGCGAATCGCATATGCCCGTTTTGACCCGGCCTAGTGTTCAAGGGCGTATGCGATTCGCCCCTACCTATACTGTTTTCGGCACTCCCGTTTTTTATACCTGACAGCATAAATGGAACTTTTTGGTAGTGCAATCGTTTTTATGTATAATGCTAAATATTTTAGCTGCTAATGCTAATCAATCAGGCTAGAGGGAGTTTAATTTGTTGCGCTTTCGGCTTGCTTTGCTCAGTCGCCAAACGGCTTTGTTATCGGCTGTCTGGTTACTTTTTGGTATCTTTTTACTTGATTTTGCGGCTGTTCCAACCACCCAGGCGGAACCGTTACTCGATAATTCCAATTCAGGCTTTTATAATGCTAATTCAGTCCAAAATAGTGCCAGTACCGCCATTGCCCCACCCGATTTTTTCGGGGTGGTTGGCAGAGACCCCTGGTACGATTTCAATACCGACCCGGCCCACCCGAACCGCCCTAACCTCGTTTTCGAGGAAAATATGGCCCAGCAACTAAGTTTGATGGGGGCGCGTTGGATTCGGATTGAATTTCACGCCGATGAAAAAAGTACGGTGAAAGGCGGGCTAATTGATTATACCAAATACGATGCTTTTATTAACGAGATTGCCCCGCGTTACAACCTGAAGGTGCTGGCTCTGCTTGGTTCGGGGGCGACCCTGGCCCAAACTGCCGCCGATAGCAATTTGAACTACCAGCATATCAACGACCTAGCCGACCAGCCCGACGGTTCTAACCCCTACATTCGCTTCTTTGTGGGCCGGGGCAAGGAAATTGCCGACCACTATGGCGATAAAATCGGCGCTTACGAATTGCTTAACGAGCCTAATTTCTGGCTTGGCTTTAAGGCTGAACCAGAAAAAGTTGCCACGTTAATGACCTTGAGCTATGCCGCCGCTAAACCCGCCCATCCTACGGTAGGCTTTATCCTGGGAGCGATTGCCGCTACTGGCAAGCCAGAACTTGACCACGTCGGCTACTTGCGGGGAATTTATCAATCCAAAGCGGTGCAAACCTTCAAACAAAACGGAGCGCATTTCAACAATAATCCTTTTCCTTTTGACGGCGTGGCATGGCATCCCTATTTTGCCGACCCCTGGATTTCGCTCTACACGGTTGACCAGGCCATTGGGGTAATGCGACAGGCGGGCGATAGCAGCAATAAAATCTGGATAACCGAAACGGGGGTCTACGGCTCGTTTAACTATAGCAACTGCAACACCCCGTCGAGTGGGCGCGGTGATGATGAGCAAGCCCAGTTTTTGCGGGTACTTTATACTCAGGCCGCTCTCAAACAGGGTGAAATTGCCAATATCTTCTGGTTTAAGTACGAAGATTTTTACGATGGTTCACAAATATTGCCCTTTGGGGTAGTACATCTTTCCAGTCCTAATAATTCTAACAACTACAATCCTCATTACGGTAAGGTGGTTCGTTATAAACCAGCTTATCAGGCGTATCAAAGTCTGGCTGCCCCAACCTTGCCAACTGCCGCCATCCCCGCTCCGGCGATACAGTGGTCGCCCACCAACCGCAATGCGCCTTATTATTTTCCACAGACCGGGCATAGTTTGAGTGGGGTATTTTTGAATTACTGGCTCAAATACGGTGGCCTGGATTTGTTTGGCTATCCCTTAACCGAACCCTATCAGGAACTAGACTCCGGTAGCGGTCAAATTTATATGGTGCAGTGGTTCGAGCGTGAACGTTTTGAATACCATCCCGAAAACGCCGGAAGCCGCTATGAGGTTTTGCTGGGGTTACTCGGAAATGAACTGATTTCAGGGGCTTGCCGCAGCTTTGAGCGCTCAAAACCGCTTTTCCCTACCGGGTCAACCGAAGGGTATTACTTTCAGGAGACCGGGCATAACCTGCGCGGCGCGTTCAAAGGCTATTGGGATAAGCGCGGCGGCTTGCCCATCTTTGGCTTCCCTATCAGCGAAGAGTTCGGCGAAATAAATCCGGCGGACGGTAAATTTTATGTGGTGCAATATTTCGAGCGCGCTCGCTTTGAATATCATCCCGAAAACAAAGGCACTGCCTACGAGGTACAACTGGGCCTTTTGGGTAATCAATATATTATTGACCGCTTCAAATTCAAAAATTAAAGCCTTAAAACCAGAGTCAAAATTTTATTCTGTTACAGTATTTTGATGAGTAGGAGCGTTATTACTAGTAGAGACAGGTTTTGTTGGTTAGAATTTTTTGATGCAAAGGTAATTCTAACTATTGGTATGGTATCTTTAGGCAAAACTGGTTTAAAGGATTGAAAAAGGTTGGAAAAGCCAGGGTAACAGCTATTAATTAAGAGAAATGAGAAAGGATTTTATGCACCTGGAAATAGCGCAAGAACACAAAAAGCTGACCCCGCTTTTGCAATCAGCACCAAATCTGGAAACGGTTTCGGGAGAACTTTTGCCTACCTTTGATGAATTGTATGAGCAATATTTTCCCCGCCTCTATTCCTATCTCAGTTACCGGGTGGATAGCACACAGGATGCCGAAGACCTGGTGGCTGAAACTTTCATAAAGGTAGTTAAAGGATTGCCCACTTTCAAGGCTCAACACCAACATTCGTTTGCCGCCTGGCTCTTTCGGATTGCCCACAATACCCTGGTTAGTTTTCAGCGCGATAAACAGCACTGGCAGACCGTAGCAGCTACTCTTCCGCTCGAAGTGGCGGAAGATTTACCCGCGCCTCAAAACCAGCTTCCCGAAGAGCAATTGCTAAAGCAGGAACAAATCAGGTTGGTGCGGCATATGTTGGAAAGTTTGGCTCCTCGTCAGCAAGAAGTGCTTAAACTCAAGTTCTTTGGCGAATTGCGTAACCGAGAGATTGCCGCAATTTTAGACCTGGATGAGCGCAGCGTATCGGCTTATCTGCATCGAGGGCTGGAAGAACTTCAGCGCCGTTATCTTCCTGCTCAGTCGGCTACCGCCAATTCCAACCAGTCAACCGCTCTACCAAAGCGAGGCCATAAGAACAACCTGCCCAGCAATTTTTCCAGCTTGCCTTTTGTTATTAAACGCGCAACCATTTTGCCTTCCGCCTCATCTGCATTTAGCGCAAAGGTACAGCCGCAAAGCTGGTTAGCGGAAATTAGCGCGAGTAATGGTGGCGGCAGTAGCAATGGCCCGACTACTTTTGCCCTGGCCTGGTTTAATGCTTATTTGCAAGAAGCCACTTCTCCGGCAGATGACGCTTTCCGGCTAGGCTTGAAAGCTTATCTATTAACCCAGCTACCCATTCGGTAGCCGTCAGCAATAGTTATTCCAAATTGTAATCAGCTTCTGCCGTTTCTAAATTCCGAATTTAGAAACGGCAGAGCCTTTATTAGAGTTGGGCTGCTATCGGTAGCTAAACCTCAAATACA
>JBBRSG010000179.1:0-9425 GCA_038245615.1 Chloroflexia bacterium
AATCAGCGATTGCAGCGCCCCGACTCCCTTTTCGTCAATCGCCAGTTGCAAGAGGATGGCGGGGTCTGCCGGTTCGACCTCCGGCCAGATTCGCAGCGAGTCTATCAAGCGTTGAACATCTACCATGCCATAAGGGACATTGCAATAGCGCGAGTCGCGGGTTAGATAATCCAACTTGTCGGTATCAAGCGCCCCACTGATAATCTGCCGCAAGGCCAGTTCGCGCCGATTGAGGATTACTTCATGGCCTTTGGTGATAAAGGCCGCGACCTTCGCCGGGTCAACGCCCCAGGCCTGCCGCAATATCGGGGCGACCTCCGGCCCGGTCACGATTTCCAGCCCGATAGTTTCGTGACTACGCACTATCTCCAAATCCAGTTCCTCGACGGTGTGGCTATAGGGATAATGCCCGATGTCGTGGAGCAGGGCCGCCGCCAAAGTGGTATTGACCTCCTCCTGGGTAAAATTAATCCCACCCCGCCGCAAAAGATGGAGTAGTACCAGTCGGGTCAAGTGAAAAACCCCCAGGCTATGCTCGAAGCGGCTATGATGCGCCCCCGGAAAAGTCCAGCTAGTGAAGCCGAGTTGTTGCACCCGCCGCAAACGCTGAAAAGGGACACTATCGAGAATCAGCATCACTTCGCGGGAGAGTGGAATATCGCCCCAAACCGTATCGCGCAAAGTCCCGGCGGATTGGTCTACCAGGGCCAGAATTAATTTTTCGCGGGAATTTAGTCCGACATTTTCATTACTTATGGTATCCGCCATGTTAAAGCGTTACTCCTCCTCTTAGGCCATCCTCAAGCCGAAATACTCCTATTCAGTTTTTGAATTATACGCTTTTGGAAGTAGGATTGACAAGGATAAACGGGAAGTGGTCGCGGCAGTCAGTATATCGAAAACATATCAAAAATACCTTGAATGATTTCACGCCAGGCCTGGCTATAGGACGAATAGCTAGACTGTTTTGAAGCAAATATGGCATAATAGGCTATCAGTCGGTACTAACTTAACTTTGGTTTATAAAACAGGTTCTAAATACCCACAATTTCTTATCTAGAAGGATATTATTTATGATAACACCGGAGCTTCTGCGCACCGTGCCGCTCTTAGCCGAGCTTAACGAGGCTGATTTACAATCGGTAGCGATGATAGCGGCAGATATTTGGCTACAAGCCGACGAATGGTTGGTACACGAAGGTGAAATACCAGCTTTCTTTGTTCTACTTTCAGGTGAAATCGAGGTCACGAAAACCGTAGGCGGCGTTGAGCAGTTTCTGGACCATTATTACCCCGGCGAGTTCTTTGGGGAAGTACCTCTGATTCTGGGTTCGACCATCATAGCCAACCTGCGGGCAATGACTGAAATACGGGTAATGCGCCTGGAAGCCAGCGAGTTTCACGACTTGCTCTCCCTTTCGGAAAAAGTTGCCGCGACCATTATGCGGAAAATGGCGCAGCGCGTAAACAATTTACAACGTTTGTCGCTTGAGACGGCGATGGAAACCAATCTGATTGTTGGCGATAGTTCAGACCTGGAATGTCACGATTTAAGAGAGTTTTTTTCAAACAATCAACTGAGTTTTCGATGGCTTGACCCCACCAACCCAGCTGAGGCGGCGCTAATACCGCCCGGTGTCAGTGAAGATAGTTATCCGGCGGTGGTGTTGGCGGATGGTTCGGTGCTGAAATCGCCCACCAATCGGCAGGTCGCCGAGCGCCTGGGTCTGCAAACCTCGCCGAACCTGACAAACTACGATGTCGTAATCATCGGCGGGGGGCCTGCGGGTCTGGCAGCGGCGGTTTACGGCGCATCTGAAGGTCTTCAAACTCTAATGATTGAGCGGGAAGCCCCCGGCGGTCAGGCCGGGACTTCCTCGCGCATCGAAAATTATCTGGGTTTCCCCACTGGGCTTTCGGGGGACGACCTAGCAGCCCGCGCTATCCAGCAAGCCAAACGGTTTGGTACTGAAATCCTGGTAGCCCGTGAGGTGAGTGCCATGCGCCTCAATCCTGACGGGTCCAAAGGGTTGGTTCTAAATGACGAAGAAGAGTTGGTGGCCCACACTATCATTCTGGCAACTGGGGTGGCGTGGCGGTCACTGGCGGTAGAGGGCGCGGATAAACTGGTCGGGCGCGGTATTTATTATGGGGCGGCCCGCACCGAAGCTCCCAGGGTGCGCGACAAAGAGGTGTATTTAATCGGTGGTGGCAATTCGGCGGGGCAAGCCGCCATGTTTTTCGCCAGCTATGCCCGGCGGGTAACTTTACTCATTCGCGCTGCTACCATCGAACAAGGGATGTCGCAATACCTCATCCACCAACTCCGCACCAAACAAAATGTGTCCATTGAACTAAGCTCGCAAGTCGTGGCGGTTCACAGTCAAGAGAAAGGTCTTTTAGAAGCCATCACCGTCCAGAACTCGGCGGCAGGGACTACTACTCGCTACGAGACCGACTCGTTGTTCGTTTTTATCGGGGCAGAGGCCGAAACCGGGTGGCTACCATCAGAAATTGCCCGCGATAAAGGTGGGTACATTTTGACGGGGATGGGAGTACAACAACCCGCCCCTGATGCTGCTCCAGGGTCGCGCAAGTGGTCGTTGGAACGCGACCCCTATTTGCTTGAAACCAGTGTGCCAGGTATCTTTGCCGCCGGAGATGTACGGCACGGGTCAATCAAGCGGGTCGCCAGTGGCGTGGGAGAAGGTAGTATTGCGATTGCCTTCGTTCATCAGTACCTGGCGCTTGAGGCCGAAGCCGCATCGTCGAAAAACTGAAATCTAAGGTCTAAAATCTGAAATTTAAGGTCAAGAGATTTTCGATTTTCGATTTCAGATTTTCGATTCAAAGGAGTTGCTTGGAATGCCAGAAATAAACGGCTTGATGAAAGGCAAGGTGTGTCTCGTGACTGGCGCAAATTCGGGAATTGGAAAAGTGACCGCCCAGGAATTAGCCCGGATGGGAGCGCAGGTTATTATGGTTTGCCGGGATAAGCGGCGCGGGGAGGAAGCTAAAGCTGAAATAACAGCTGCAACCGCCAATCCGCAGGTAGACTTAATGACGGTTGATTTGGCTTCGCAGGCCGCTATTAGTCAGTTTGCAAAGGATTTCAAGGCTCACTATGACCGACTGCATGTTTTGGTCAATAATGCCGGGATAGCTCTCAGCAACCGGACGCTTACCCCGGACGGTTTGGAGGCGACTTTTGCGGTCAACCATCTGGCCTATTTTCTTTTGACCGAATTATTGCTGGATACTCTCAAGGCCAGCGCCCCGGCCCGAATTGTGAACGTAAGCTCCGAGGCTCAGTCCAGCGGCAAGATTGCTTTTGATGATTTACAAGCCGAGAAGAAATACAGCCAGATGCAAGCCTATTCGCAATCGAAACTGGCGAATGTTTTGTTTACCTACGAGTTAGCCCGGCGGTTACAGGATACGGGAGTAACGGCTAATTGTTTGCACCCCGGTGCGGTCAAAACCAATTTTGCCCAGGGTAGTACCGGCTTTTTTGGGATGATGTTGCGGCTGGCCCGGCCTTTCGAGATTAGCCCGGAGAAAGGGGCTGAAACCTCGATTTATCTGGCCTCCTCGCCGGAAGTCGAAGGCGTTTCCGGGAAATATTTTTCCAAAAAGCAACCGAAACAATCTTCGACTGTCTCATACGACCCGGCAATCCGCCAGCGCCTCTGGGAAGAAAGCGCTCGGCTTACCGGCCTGAAAAGCAGGATTGAGGACTGAGGACTGAGATTTATAATCGTAAATCGTAAATCCCTAAACAAAACTCCCGTCCTTCATGGTAAGTATCCGGTCGGAGCGGCTGGCAACTTTGGGGTCGTGGGTCACGAGGATGACGGTCAGGCCCAAGTCGCGGCGAAGTTGCTGAATAAGATTCAGGATTTCCTCGCCGCGCTCACTGTCGAGGTTGCCGGTTGGTTCGTCACCCAGCAAAAGGGCGGGTTGGTTTGCCAGAGCGCGGGCAATTGCCACTCGTTGCTGCTCGCCGCCCGAAAGCTCTTTCGGTTTGTGGTTCAGGCGATGGCTCAACCCAATCATATTCAAAAGTTCTTTGGCTCGTTTTTCGGGGCTAAAGCGGCTTTTGTCATCGAATTGGATCGGCAGCATCACATTTTCAAGAGCCGAAAGGGTTGGCACTAGATTAAAAAACTGGAACACAAAGCCGATTGTGCGGTTGCGGACATCCGCCAGCTTATCCTCACTCAGGCGGCTAATTTCCTGACCAGCGAGCATAATACTGCCCGAAGTAGGGGTATCCAGCCCGCCGATTAACCCCAGCAGAGTGGTTTTGCCCGACCCGCTCGGCCCGACAATCGCCACGATTTCACCCGGCATGACCGCCATATTCACGCCCTTGAGAATTGCCAGCCGCTCACGGCCCATCGGTAGCTCCTTAACCAGATTGCTGACCTGCAAAATCGGGGCAGGAGCAGGCGGCGGCCCTTCATAAGTCGGCTGCGGCGGTTGGTTCGGATAAATCGGCGATTGCACAGTAATGCTTCCTTTCTCTTACTCATACCTCAAAACTACCAATGGTTTTTCCTGGACTGCGCCCCAGGCGCTGACGAGGGTGGCGATAATTGCCAGCCCGATGCCCAGGGCCAATAACAGGGCGGCGGTGAGGGGCGACCAGCTTATCGGGATCGAGTTGCCACCACCGTTGCGACTGGTAGCATTGACCAAAACTGGGACGAGCAAGGCCAGAACTATCCCCGTTCCGACTCCGATGAACCCGCCCAGAAAGCCGACCAAACCGCTTTCCCACAATAATATATTGAACACCCGACGGCGTTTCGCGCCGATAGCTTTTAGTACCCCGATTTCGGTGCGCCGCTCCAATACCGCCAAAGCCACATTATTTGCCACCAGAATCGCGCCACTGAACAGGCTCAACAGACTTAGTAGCAAAGGGAATGCCAGCACTTGATCCAGTATCCGATTAAAGGTGTCAATCAGGTCGCCCAGGTCGAAGACAAAGCCTCCCAGCAGCAAGGCCTGGACTTTGGTCAGGGCTGGTTTTATCTGGGCGCGGTCTACCAGCATATAGAAAATACTGAATTGATTGCCCCCCTCGGCTACCGCCCGATACGGCGCGACCCAGTTGCGCTCGAACTGCACCTGCGAGCCGCCTTTACCCAGAATCCCGATGACCTCGAATTCAGTGGGCGAGCCGACTTGGGCCGGGCGTACCGCCTGGTTGTTGCCAAACCCGGTGCGACTGGCACTGAATTGTAAGCTGACCTTATCGCCGACCTTCACTTTATAGCGGGCGGCTTCATCGTCCAGCAGCAACAGCACTTTTTTATCCATATCGGCGGGGGTGAAATTCCGCCCGGCAACCAGGGTTTGCGTCCCGTTAGGGCTGATACTTTCGCCATTCGCCAGACTGCGCCCGCTAATATTGATATACACCCCGTCGCGTTGCTCCGAATTGTTTGAATTATTCGGATTGTTCTGGTTATTATTCGGGCCAGGAGTTAGGCGAGGTGGGGTAGTAGGTTGGGCGGGCCGGGTGCCATTAATCGAAACCAGCTCGACATTGGAGTTATTTCCGGCGAAAACCTTTTTGAGGCCCGGCACTTCGGTTTCCAAACTGGACTGAATCCGCTCGGTCTGGGCGCTCAGTAAATTCAGGCCGACCACATTATAGCCCAAGTTGACATCAAAAGCCTCTTTTATCGAGCTTTTGAGGCTATCGGCGATAATTACGATGAAGGTGATAAAAAACAGCCCGATGGTCATCACCAGTAAGGTCGTGGCGGTGCGCCCTCGGTGGCGGCTAAAGCTCCGCAAGGCCATCTTGAAGCTTGGCCCAAAGGGAGCAGGCAATTTCCCAACCAGCCAGACTATCAGGTACATCCCGGCGGTCATCAAGAGGCAGACTATCAGGGTCACAAAGGCCACGATGATGCCAACCACTATATCTTTGAGCAATATCCCGGCGATAATTCCCAGTGCCAGGGTCATCAGGATAATTATCAGAAAAGTGGCGAACCCGCCGATCCGGGGCAAGGCGCTGCTTTGCTGGCGCAACACGATGGCGGGCCGCACCCGTCCGGCGGCATACGATGGCAAAAAGCCAAACACCCCGGAAGTCAGTATCCCGACAACCATGCCGACAATCAGCGGGCCGGGGTAAAAGCCCCAGTTGAGCGGTCGGAAGAAGAAACCCTCGGCGACTCCTTTAATACCAAAGCCCAACGCCACCCCCAGCACAACCCCCAACAAACTGCCCAGCGTCCCCAGTATCAGGGCTTCCAGGGTGAAAATCGTGATAGTCTGGCGGCTTTTGAGGCCCAAAGCTTTGACCGTCGCAATTTCGGTGGTGCGTCGCCCGATGACCACCAGCATGGTATTCACCACCCCGATTCCGCCAATCAGGATTGCCAGCAACCCGATATATGACAGCAAATCGTCTACGGTGTCCAGCTGCTTGCTAACCTGGGTCTGGATTTCGGCGGCGGTGCGGACGTTGTAAAACAGACCTGAGTCAACCCGGCTCAAGTTATCAGGTTGGGTGGAATTGGCCCGTTTTATTTCGTTGACCAGGGCCTTATTGTCGCTATCGGGTGGGGTTTTCAGATAGACCGAATTATTGCCTCCGGTCTGGTTGGAGACATCCAGAAAAGTGGCGGCGGTTGGTGGGGAAACCATCCCAAAGCCGAAAATAAAGCCGGTATCAAACGGCACCCCCGGCACATCCGGTTTGACCATCCCGACAATCTTGAGGCGGACGGCGCTGCCACTATTGCCCCCGCCCAGGCCGGTCACTTCGATTTCCTGGCCCAGCTTGTAATCGTTCTTGTCCCACAAGTATTTGCTGAGGATAATACTATTCGGTTGGGCCAGCAATTGCCGAAAGTTGCCGCCCTTTGGTTCTTCCATTACCGGGTTGCCGTAGAGCGGAAAGTGGGCCGGGTCTACGATATAGAGCGAGGGCGGCAGACTGAAATAGCCCTTGATTTGCATGCCATCGGTCACTAGGGCCGTCCATTCCTGGAGCTTGCCATCGGCCTTGAGCTTTTCGAGGTATTGTTCAGCTTCCGGCGAAACCAGCCGAAAGCCGCCCCCGGCGCTGGAAGTAGGTGAATTAACGCTGGCAACTACATCGCCTCCGGCGCGGGACTGAATATCGCCTATCAGGGTTTCGCGGATACTGACCGCCAGCGATTGCAGCGCGACCAAAGCCGCCACTCCGATTGCCACGCACAGCAGCGCAAAAAAGGTGCGCTGTCCGCCCCGCAAAATCGAGCGCCAGGCGTACTTAAAGTAAAAATCCAGCCGTTTCAAGCGTTGCTCCTTTAGCAGTGGTCAGTGGTCAGTGGTCAGAAAATGCAAGACGGAAGATTCTAAGGCGAAAAAGTCTCTTTTCTCTATAACTGGGCGGAAGGTAAAAGCATCCTCCGTTTTAATCTTTTCCGCCTTCTGTCTTCCTTACACATGACTCCTGAACCCGGACGATTGTTTCACTTTAGTCAATTACTCAGCCTCAAGCGCATCCTCCGCCTCTAATCTCTTCCGTCTTCCGCTTTCTTTTGTTATAATAGGCTGAATTACTCGATTAATCCAGTGAAGATAAGGTGAGAAAATGCATAAATTTGCCCGGCCCTATTTTACCGAAGAAGAATACTGGCGGATGGAAGAAGACTCGGACGTAAAGCACGAGTACTTCCAAGGCCGGATATATTCGATGGCGGGTGGCTCTGAGCCACATAGCCTGATTTCTACTAATACTCTGGTTGAGATAGGCTTTCTTTTGCGCGGAAACCCGTGCCGCGCCTATAATAGTGATATGCGGATCAAAGCTAAAGCCAACGGCCTTGAAACCTACCCCGATGTAAGTGTAATCTGTGGCGAACCCCAGTATATCGAAGGGCGCACCGATGTGATTACCAACCCGGTGCTGATTGTCGAGGTAGCCTCGCCCTCGACTGAAAAATATGACCGCAGCCAGAAATTTGAGCTTTACCGGGCCATGCCCGACCTGCAAACCTACCTGATAATTGACCAGGCGCGGGTATATGTCGAATATCATCAAAAAACTGGCCCAGATATGTGGACGATGCAAATTCTCACTGACCTGAACCAAACCTTGTACTTGACCGCCCTGGATATTGAAATTAGCCTCGCAAATCTGTACGACCGGGTAAAATTCGAGGTCTAGTATCTCACGTCGCTGCAAGGGTACGGATTGCCCCTACGAAATCCACCCCTCTTTGATGATGCGCGGTATTTAGGGGCGATTGTCATTCTATCTCTATACATTTTCAATTCCACTTGTTATAATAATTCGGCTTTACCTCTTTGTAATTGTAATCGTAATTGTAATCGAAAACATAATCGGAAAATCATAATCATTCGGAGTATAGCCTGGTATGCCTGTAGAACTTTCGTGGGACGGCAAGTATAAGGACGGCAAGAAGGTCGGCCCGGTTCGCCTTAGCCTGCCCTTTCAGACGGTTGAAACCGTCAATGAGTCGGCCCAGCAGCGTCAATTGACCCTTGACCTATTTGCGGCGGGTCGGCAGACCGATTGGCGCAATCGCCTGATTTGGGGCGATAAAAAATATGTCCTGCCCTCGCTTGTGCGTGAGTTCGCCGGTCAGGTCAACCTCATCTATATTGACCCGCCCTTTGACACCGGGGCGGATTTCTCCTTTCAGATGGAAATCGGGGGCGAGTCTTTCACCAAAGAACCCTCCATTATCGAACAAAAAGCTTACCGCGATACCTGGGGCCGTGGCCTTGATAGCTACCTCCAATGGTTCTATGAAACCGCCGTCCTCCTGCGCGATCTGTTGGCCGAGAACGGTAGCCTTTACGTGCACGTTGATTTTCACGTTAGCTTCTACGTCAAAGCTGTTTTAGATGAGATCTTCGGTTCAGAAAGATTTGTAAATGAGATTGTTTGGAAACGCCAAACTGCTAAAAGCGATGTAGGGCAAGGTTCACAGCATATGGGTCGTATTCATGAATCAATCTTCCTTTACACTAAAGGCGAAGAATACACCTGGAATATGCAATACACCCCCTACGATCAGAGCTACATTGATAATTTTTATCGCTATTCAGATAAGGACAGTCGCAAGTATCAGCTTAGCGACATAACTGCACCTGGTAAAGCTTCTAAAGGCAACCCATATTATGAATTTTTAGGTATTACTCGCTATTGGCGTTTTTCAAAACAGCGTATGCAAGAGCTTTACGAGCAGGGGAAAATTGTTCAAACTACTGCTGGTTCTGTCCCACGACAAAAGCGTTATCTTGACGAAATGCCCGGCGTACCACTTCAAGACCTATGGACTGACATTCAACCAGTTCAATCTCAAGCCGCTGAAGTGACTGGCTATGGCACTCAAAAGCCAGAAACTCTTCTACAAAGAATAATTAAAGTATCCTCTAACGAG
>JBBRSG010000180.1:0-9394 GCA_038245615.1 Chloroflexia bacterium
GGTGAGGATGATGGTAGCGTTGGTACTCAATTTCTTTAAGGTCAGTCTCATTAAACTTTAGCTGTAACAACTTTAACCTCCTTCTTATTCGTTGCAGCTATTCTACCATAAAACTCACTTTATGACCTTTGATACTATATACCGAGTTCGGTGTCTGGGTTACAAATTTGCTCGGCAGTCTCGAAAGTACAACCGTTAGCAAAAACCGCCAAACGATTAAAAAATTGGCGTTCTTCCGGGGTAAGTAAATCGTAACTCCAATCAATTGCCCCTCGTAGAGTTTGTTGACGACCCGGCAAATCGCGTGCGCCACCGGTCAATACTTTTAGCCGATTGGCTAAACGTTCCAATAGTTTATCGGGCGGTAGAATTTTGACACGGGCCGCCGCCAATTCTATTGCCAGAGGTAAACCATCCAAAGCCAGGCACATTTGGGCAATTAAGGGAGCATTTTCGACTGTTAATTCAAAATCGGGTTTAACTGATTTGGCTCTTTCCACAAACAAGAGTATCGCCGTAAATTGCTGATATTCCTCAATGTTTTCCGGCAAATTCGCTAAATTTGGTAAACTGAGCGGCTCAACCGGGTATTCCCGTTCCAAAGAAATCTGTAAAGTTTCCCGACTGGTCACTAATAACTTAATATCCGGTAAGCCTTTTAACAAATCACTGAGAACTGGGGCGGCTTGGACTAATTGCTCAAAATTATCCAGTACCAGTAGCATTTTTTTATCGGCTAAAATCATTTTAAGGCTAGTAGCCAAAGTTTGACCGGGAATTTGCCTTGCCTCAAGTGTATGAGCAATTGCAGATAGCAGGGCTTCACGCTGGCTTATTTCCTCTAAAGGAATGAAATAAACCCCATCCTTGAAATGACTTAAAAGCTGTCTAGCAACCGCCAGTGAAAGTCGGGTTTTACCCGTACCACCTACCCCGGTTAGGGTTACCAACCGCGTCTTATCCTGCTCAAGCAAAGCTGTAATTTGTTCAACTTCTTTTTCCCGGCCAAGTAGTTCGTTTGAGGTCGAGAACAGGTTGTTTGGAGTACTTCCGGTAGTAGCTACAACCGAAGGGGTCGGGGTATTTGGGAGAGGCATTGGCTCGCTAGTTTGAATAGCGACGGTTTGTTCCATAGCTGGAAGAGGCTCTAAACTGGCAAGGGCCTGGTTAAAAGCTTTAGAAAACTCAAAAACACTGGCATAGCGTTCACCTGGAGTTTTGGCTAAAGCTTTGAGGACTACCGCATTAAGGGCCTCGCCAAAATGAGCTAATGGGGGCGGCTCGCTAGTAGCATGCTGAATCAAAATGGCGGCGGCTGTACCGCTAAAAGGTACTCGCCCCGAAAGTAGCTCATATACTACTATCCCTAAAGAATAAATATCGCTTTGCTGAGTAGCTTTGCCCTCGGCTTGCTCCGGTGACATATAAGCGGGCGTACCCATGCTGTAGCCACCAAGCGTCAGATTAGGGGCACTCTCTAAATTTTTTACAATGCCAAAATCAGTTATTTTTAGGTTTCCTTGAGGGGTTATTAAAATGTTAGCTGGCTTAATATCGCGGTGTATCATGCTATAAGCGTGGGCCACACTGAGGCCTTCGGCTAGTTGCTCTAAAATTTTAGCAACAGTGGGAGGGTCTAACAATTTTAAGTTGGCTAAATAATCTTTGAGATTAGCCCCGGCGGAATTACCTTCTATATACTCCATTACAATATAGGGACTATCTTCAGTTTGTCCAAGTTCAAATACCCGCACTAAATTAGGATGAACTGGCAGCTTTAAACTATTGCGGGCTTCGCCGTGTATAAAGCGTTGAATTAATTGGGGGTCATTTTGCAAACTGGTGTGGAAAAATTTAATAGCACGAGGTTCGTTTAGGAGGGTATGAGTCGCCAGCCAAACTTGTCCCATGCCACCTTGTCCCAACATTTTTTCCAAACGGTAAGTATTAGTAATGAGAGTGCCAGATTGAAGTTTAGTCATACAGGTGTTTGTTCTTAATTATGCTTTTGTAAAGTTCGCTTATGTTTTTAATAGCTGGAAATTTTGAGTTAGCTCATATTACTTAATTAATCTAAGGCGTAGTATAGAAAGTGTAGTAGATAATGGCACCACTGTCAAATAGAAACAGGAGGATAGGGAGATAACATTCCTTCTTGTCAAGACATAAAATAAACGAGTTATAAAGTTAAAGTGATGCCAGGAGGCCCGCTAATAAGTGGGCGCGGCGGGGAAGGCTGGCGACTATTACTTGCTCGTGTTCGGCGTGTGCGCCTTTGCCGATAGCCCCTAGCCCATCGAGGGTCGGGATACCGAGGGCGGCGGTGAAGTTGCCGTCGCTGCCACCGCCAGTTGAGCCTTCGGCTAAATCTTCGCCGATTTGGATGTTTTGGGCGATAGCGGTGGCAGTCTGGAATAACTCGACTATTGCGGGGGTGCGCTCGAAAGGTGGGCGATTGAGGCCACCTTCCAGGGTCAGGACGGCTTCGGGCAGGACCGGGCGCAGATTATGCAGAGCGGCGGTAATTCGCTCGGCCTCTGCGAGAGTTCTGACCCGCATATCAATTTCGACCTGGGCAGCGGCGGGAACGACATTCGAGCGAGTGCCGCCATGCGCCACTCCTACATTCAGAGTTGTGCCACGCTCATAGTCGTTCAGGGCGTGAATAGCAATAAGCTGATGGGCCAACTCGACCAGGGCATTAACCCCTTTTTCCGGCTCAACCCCGGCATGGGCCGAGCGACCTTGCACCTTGAGCGTAAAGCGCCCGACCCCTTTGCGGGCAGTCTTGAGTGCCCCGCTTTGCAAGGGCGGCTCAAGTACCAGGCAACAGGCCGCTTTATGGGCCTCCTGCTCGATTAAATCCCGCGAGGTTTTGCTGCCTACTTCTTCATCGGCGGTCAAAAGCAGAGTAATCGGGCGGGCCGGAACAATCTCCAGAACCTTAAAAGCGCGTAAGGCGAATAGCACCATAATTATCCCGGCCTTCATATCGTAGACCCCCGGCCCGTAGGCCAGACCATCTTCGACCCGAAAAGGCTTGCGAGCCAATGTCCCCATCGGCCAAACCGTATCGGTATGACCTACCGCCAGTAATTGTTTGGTCGCCGATGATGCCCCTAACCGAACCAGCAAATGCGACCCATCCCGCCCGGCAACTAGCTCGACCTGCGCCCCGGCCTGACTAAACCGCTCGCCCAGTTGGTGCTGAGTCCGGTCAATCGCCTCGGTTTCCCCACTAGGGGTTTCCTGGGATACCAGCCAGCCCAGTTCATCCACCATTTCGGGCTGCTTTTGGGCAAACCAGCTACCCAGCGATTGAAGTAAAGCCGTTTTTTCACGCTCGGTTGATGTAGTCATTATTTCCTCATGTGTAAAAAGTGGTCAGTAGTCAGGGGTCAGGGGTCAGAGAAATTCAGGATTGAGTACTGAGTCAATACGGCTAGTGATTAGCATTTTAACTCAAAACTCAAAACTATCTTACTGACCACTGACCACTGACTACTGACCACTTTCAATCGTAAATCGTAAATTTGAGCCGATATTTAGCCGCGTAGTAACGGATAGATAAAGGCATTAATTCGGGCCATGTAGCGCTCCGAGTCGTAGAAGCGGGCCACTACGTGTCCGGCTTCCGGTACGACCCACAGATGTTTCGGACCGGGCGAATTCTCATAAAGCTGATGGGCGTTGGCAACCGGAATACCCTGGTCGTTCAAGCCGTGAATAATCAGGTGGGGCATAGGCCGCCCTTCGGTAGCCATTCTTCTAAGCGCCTTGGTCGGGTCTATGTGTTTGGTCTGACCGACAGTATGGCTAAACCAACTACTCCACCAGACGGCAGTATGTCGAAAAGGGAAATGGGGCAGACGGTAAAAGTGGCGAAAATTCTCGGAAAGTAAGCCATTAAGCGAACTAAAAGCACAATCTGTAATCAGGGCCTTGACCAAAGAGCAACGCGCCGCCGCCATAATTGCGACTGCCCCACCCATCGAGATACCATAAAGGGCAATACGCTCCGGGTCTACCTCTGGGCGCTGCTTGACATATTCAATCGCCCCCAGTAAATCTTCAACCTCATAAAAGCCGACGGAAGTAGTCTTGCCGTCGCTTTCGCCACAACCACGAAAATCGAAGGTGAAAGCGTTGTAGCCAGCAGCTTGGGCATAGAGGGCCGGTTTGTGAATATCTACCGCCCCCCCGTGAAAGCCGTGAGACAAAATAATCGCCGCTTTAGAAGCATTGGAGCGATAAAAATAGCCAGTCAGCTGCAAGCCACCCTGGGCGCTCTTGAAAACCACCTTTTCGGGGGCTAATTGCCCAAAATCCGCCGTCGCTTCGTGGGCTTCCGCGTGGTTCAAGACCCGCCGGGCTGGTTTGACTACTTTATAACCTACAAACGCCGAAACTGCCGTAACCCCGGCGGCGCAGACCCCACTCAAGGCCGAGGCCGTGATAATACTTTTTTTAGCCCAATGGCGGCGGACGGTTTCAACCGCCTCCAAACCCGTACCCAAATCCACTGACCGAAAAAGCTCAGTTGTCATCCCATACCACCTTCTCCGAGTAACTTCATTGTTGACTCGGTACAACTTTATCCCATCATCCACACAATATAATTTAACCACGAGCATTCAAGTTACGGGCCGCTAGTTAAGGTCGGCCCGTGATGCTCCTACTATAATATACTAATAATGTGTTAATTAAGCCTTAACAAAGCCAATGAAGAATGAAGAATGTGTTAATTTATGGCTATACCAGCAAAGCTCGCCGCAACAGGTTGAGGGCAAAAAGGGCCGCCAATCGCTTGACTTCATTGGGGTTGGTGCGATAGTAAGCGTCTACACTGCGGACACTGCCCGACAGGTCTACTGCCATAAAAATATGCCCGGCGCTTTGGCCTTCAAAAGCCTCCGGCCCAGCGACGGCACAAATCGCCACCCCAACTTCCGCGCCGAGAGTAGTGCGGGCGGCAGTTGCCATTGCTTCAGCGACTGCTGCGCTCATAATTGTATTATCTTCGATTAGCTGCGGGTCTATCCCCCAGCCTACCAGGGTCGCCCGTTGCTGGCTGACCAGCCCACCCCGGAAAAAACTGGGGCTGTCGGGCGCGGTGGTCATCATCGCCGCTAGAGCGCCGCCCGTCCCAGCTTCGACTATACCCAGGGTCAGGCTACGGTCTTGCAACATCGAACCAACTATCTCCTCAACCGTTTCATCATCCTGCCCGTAGACCAGCGTCCCAAGTCGTTCCCGCAGCTTGATTTCAGTCTCAAAAATAAGGTCGCGGGCCTTGTGTTCATCTTCCGATTTAGCGGTAATCCGCAGGTGAATCCCATCGTTTTTGGCGTAAGTCGCCAGGGTCGGATTAGTTTGGCGGATAAAATCCTGCACCATCTCCTCGACTGCCGACTCACCTTTACCCAAAATCTTGAGAGTGCGCGAAAGAATTATACTCTGGGGCAACAATGGCTTGAGGCGCGGGACGGCCTGTTGCTGCCACATCTGCTTCATTTCGTGCGGAACGCCCGGCATACAGACAAATATACGCCCGTCGTGTTCCACCCACCAGCCGGGAGCAGTCCCAACCGGATTTAGAATCGCCTGGGCCGAAGCAATCAGAGTGGCCTGTTTCAGGTTGCGCTCCGGCATATTCTCGACCCCACGCCGCTTGAAAAACTCGCGCAAGGGGGCTTCCAGTTCCGGTTGCAACTCCATCGGCTCATTTAGCAAATCGCTGAGAGCTTCGCGGGTTACATCGTCCTCAGTTGGCCCCATCCCGCCGGTACAAATAATCAAATCCGAGCGGCTGTAGGCCCGGCTCAAGGTATCGGTCAACCGCGCCCGGTTATCTCCGACCTGCGAAATAAAATAAAGGTCAATCCCCAGCTCTGGCAATTGCTGGGCCAACCATGCGGCGTTGGTATCGGTGATTTGTCCGAGCAATAGCTCAGTGCCTATCGAAAGGATTTCGGCTTTCATTCTTTCGTCCCGGAGAATAGTGATAAGGCTCGCTGTCAAGAGCCAAATCGGGTACTGGTGAAGATATAGCGCGAGGCGATGTCTTTAAATCGGTCGCTGGCTACATTCACAACTTTAAGATTATTTTGCTGCACCCCACCCACCCGATTACTGACCACATAGCTGTAAGTGCTGGAATAAAGCGGGATACTGGGCAATTCCGCGGCCCAGATGTCCTGCCACTGGCGGTACAATTTGGCCCGTTCTTCCTGATTGGTCGTGGTGCGAGCGGCTTCCAGCAACCGGTCAGCCCGGTCCAAGCGCCAATTTGCCAGATTAAAATGGTTCTCCCCCGGCTCGGCATAGCTGGAATGCCAGTTGCTATACTGGTCGGGGTCGTTCAACGCCCCTAGCACCGTAAAAAGCAAAGCATCATAGCTTCCGGCCTTGAGCGCCACATCCAGGTCACGCAAGTTGGTAGCTACGTCAATTTTGACCACAATTTGCACACTTCGCAAATTTTCGGCGATTTGGGCTGCAACCGCCCGCTTGTCGGCAGTATCATCTATCAATAGCTGAAAGATTAGGGGCTGTCCATTGCGCTCTCTAATGCCTTCCCGGTTGACTTTCCAGCCCGCTTCGTCCAGTAACTTTTCGGCCCGCGCCCGGTCAAAGTCATAGGCTTTAATATCCCGTTTGTAGGCCCACGAACTGCTCAAAATTGGCGATGAGCTTGGCTCGGCCTGCCCTAACAGGGCCTTTTCAATCAGTTGTGGCTTGCTAATGGCATACGACAGCGCCTGACGGACTTCTTTTTGTCCAAAAAGCGCCGTCCGCTGCAAGTTCAAAAATAGAAAAGTATTCCGGGCGCGGGGGGCGTTGACCTCGGTCACATTGCGAAAAACCTCCAGCCGCTTAATTTCGTCGGCGGTCACTTCCGATACCCCATCTATCTGGTTGGCTTGCAAGGCACTCAGGGCAGCGTTGGCACTCGGATAAAAGCGAAACCAGATTTTGTCCAAATAAGGCTTTTTGGCGTGATAAAGCGGGTTAGCGATCAGGGTTACGCCATCATTGGCAAGCCCACCGGGAGCCAGCATAAATGGGCCGTTGCCTACCGGGGCTTGATTAAAGCTGTCGGTGGCGAGATTCGCCGGTTTTATTTTGCCTTCTAGCTTGTGGGCGGGCAACAAACCAACTCCGGTATAGCTCAGAAAGGCCGGCCAGGGTTGGGCCAGCCGAAAGCGCACCGCGTAATCCCCCAGCCGACTGACCTCAACCTGCTTCCAAAGCGTCGTCAGGTCGCGGCCTCCCGGAAACTCATCGCTTTTGAGCAAATTTATTGTGAAAACCACATCGCGGGCTGTGACCGGGGTGCCATCCTGCCAGCGAGCATCCTGCCGCAAGAAAAACTCCCAGTTCGCTCCGTCCGGGCTGGCAGTCCAGCGTTCCGCTAAATCGGGGACGATTACCTGACCGGGTTCATTGGAGTTGGTGCCAGGCACACTGCGAGTCAGACCACTATATAAAAGCGAGGCTACATCCTGGCTCAATGAATCGGCGGGGGACAGGAGCGGATTGATAAGGACGGCGCGGGAGGCCTCGACCACCACCCCTTCGACATAAGTTCCGCCGGGGGCGGGTTCGCTGGTGGGAGTGATTACCAGCAAAAAATAAGCTAATGCTACTGCAATCGCAAAAAGTCCAACTACCGCTACAAAGACTTGAAGTCTGAGCCGATTAACCAATCGAAAATACCTCTAAGATTACCTGAAAGCAAGACCGGGGATTATTTCAGGAAGCTGGCCCACAGACATACTATCACGAAAACCACCGCAAAGATGATGGTCAACTGGAAAAGCCGAAGTTCAAAGCCGCGCCGGGTGCGGAAGATAGAATTGTTATCCCCTCCGGCAGCCCCACTAAAGCTGTTACCTTTGGACTGAAGTAAAATCAGCCCTACCAGGAAGATACCCAGCACAAATTGGATAATGTTAAGCGTTCCTAAAGTCACGGTTGTAAAGCCCTTTACTTTGAAAAGTCCTGAAGGCTGAGGGTTGGGCAGACTGGTTTAAGCAGGATAAATGACTAAAGTCGAGCGCCCAGCGTTATTTCAGGATTATTTTACTTAATATTAGAGTAGTGGGGAATGTGGGAGTCGAACCCACACGCCTTGCGGCACATGATCCTAAGTCATGCTCGTCTGCCAGTTCCGACAATTCCCCAATCGGGGTAAATTATATCAGGTCTGGCAATATTGCACAACCGCTGAAACATTTCGTGATAAGGTCGGGTCTTAGCTATAGAAACGCGGAGTTAGTCGTTACTATTAGTAAGGAAGGACTGGGACATGGGAAATCTTATTTTTGGATTTATTTTTGTAGCCCTTATTTTTATACCGCTAGAGCGATTTTTTGCGCTGCACAAAGAACAGCGAGTGTTCCGAAAAGGCTGGTTTAATGATGTCATTCACTTTTTTGTAAACCAGTTTCTAATTCAAGCCGGGGTCTTTATCATTGCAGTTGTTTTACTTATCATCTTTCGCAAGGCGATTGACTCCAGTTTTCAAGCTTCGGTAGCCGCGCAACCGAAATGGCTGCAATTTATCGAAGCCTTACTTATCGCCGAAATCGTGGCCTACTGGATGCACCGACTGGCTCATACCCTGCCCTGGCTCTGGAAATTTCACTCAGTCCATCACAGCATTGAGGAGATGGACTGGCTGGCCTCGGCCCGGTTGCACCCGGTAGACCAGATTATTACCAAAGTTGCAGTCGGGATTCCGCTCTATCTGATGGGTTTCACCGCCGAAACTTTCGGACTTTATCTGGTGCTGGGTACTTTGCAGGCTATATTCCTTCATTCTAATGTCCGAATTAAATTCGGGCCGTTACGCTGGCTGATTGGCACGCCCGAATTTCATCATTGGCATCATAGCAACGAAGTCGCCGCTTATAACAAAAACTTTGCCGGGCAACTACCCTTGCTCGACCTGCTCTTTGGGACGCTGCATTTGCCCAAAGGTCGGATGCCCGAAAAATATGGAATTAACCAACCCATTCCCCATAACTACCTCAAACAACTGGCCTACCCTTTCCGTAAACGGGCCTGACTTGGGTTTAGGCCCTTTTGAATTGACAAACCTGTTCGGGAATAGTAAAACAACCCTAAGTTATTTAGGAAATGACCTGAGACAGGAAGAGTTTATGGCTACAAAGCAATGGGTTGGCGCGAAGCTTTACTATGGGGCGAGCCTCGCGCTGGCGGGAAGCGCGGGCGCGGCCTGGATGTTCTTAAAACTTCGCCGGGCTGCGATTACCCGACTGGCGCTTTTCCCCAGGATAGTAGGTCAGCGCACTCCCCAGGATTTGGAAATGGACTTTGAAGAAGTCTGGTTTCCATCCCGCGATGGGTTGCAGCTACACGGTTGGTA
>JBBRSG010000181.1:0-9224 GCA_038245615.1 Chloroflexia bacterium
CGGCCTATTATCTGCTGGCGGCGTGGGGATTGGTCTGGCTGGCCCGCCGCGCCTGGCCGGTTGGCTTGGTGGCGGGTGGCGCGGCCCTGACCTTTGCGATTATCGCGCTGTTCAGCTTTAATTACGCGGAAGCTCCTCAAAAAGAGGATTGGCGCGAGGCGATGCGTTGGCTGGATGGTCAGATTCGGCCCGGCGATGAAGTAATTGTGCTGCCCGGCTACGCCCAAAGTGCGGTGGATTATTATCTCAAGCCAGGAACAGACACTCCAGTTTTTGCTTTCCCGCAACATTTGCTGGACGGCAAAGCCTTGCGCGACCTGGAATCATATCTGTTAGCCGAAAACGGCATTTTACGTGACCGGGAGCGAGTCTGGATTATTGTTTCGCCAGAACGCTACGCCAGTGAAGACCCGACCCAATATTTACGCAAGACCTGGTTTGACTATAATACCTGGATGTTTCAGGACCCCAAAGTTTTTCTTGGGGTGACGATTTACGGCTATAGCTTCAAGCAATTTCCCGGCACTAACGCCGATTTTTACCCTCGCAGCCGGGATGCCCGCACCAACTTGAAATTTGGTGATACGCTATTATTAGAAGGCTATGACATTTTGCCAGATGCGGCGACCAATCTGCCCGCCGGTCAAGTCCGCTATGATTCTAATCTGCATCTGACGCTGTATTGGCGCAAACTCATTCCTGATACCACCGATTACACGGTGCAGGTGCGGCTATTGGATAGCGCCGGTCAGGATACCAACACCAACTATGCCGCCCAACCCCATTTTGGTTATTATCCAACCGGACGCTGGAAAACAGGTGAAGCCGTCCGCGATTATCGTGACCTTTATATTCATGTGCCACCGGGTCAATATCAGCTAGAAATAACAGTTTTCCCCAAAGACCAGCCCCAATCCCCTCTGGCGGTTTATGGAACTCAAAAAGGCCAGAAAATCGAGCCAGAAACCGCCCAACCCGCCTTGCGCCTAACCGCCCCGGTCACAATAATCGCCGCCCGATAACATTGACTGAGTCAGCACCCTGGTATGCTATAATAGTACAAAAATAGCCTGAAGGTACCGGGCTTGTCCTATTTAGCAGTCATTCATTTCTGGTTATTATTAGCTGGCGACAAAGTGATTAATCACATTGACAACTTTTGACCGAAAAGGTACATTATAACCAGTTGAAAAAATAACTATTTCGGCAACTTTATTCTGTAAAACCTTGCCGAATATGGAGCAGGGTTATAATTTCCGAAAGTGCTAAAAAGTGGATTTAGCAAATCGTTCCCGCAATCTTATAACTGAACAAATGCGCGGACTGGAGCAAAAACGCAATCAGCGGATTGCCCACGCTCGCTGGCTTTTTGTAGCCGCGCTAGTCGCAATCTATGGCCTGGGGCAGACGATTGGGGGCGAACCCGTAAACCTTAACAGCCCCGGCAATTTGCTGTTAATCGGCTATGCCGGGTATAGCTTGCTGGCCTGGGTGGTTAGTCTGGCCTTTGGGCGGCAATTTCAGCGGTTGCCGATAGTCGCACTGGTGCTGGATGTCGTATTTATGCTGGCAATCTCGTGGTCGTTTGGCAAAGATATTTCGGTCTTCGCCCTGGCCTATCTGCCGGCCCTCTTATTGGTACTTGTAAGTGGCATTATCGTGGGCGGGGCGGCAGTTATCGCTACCGGTCTCATCAATATCATCTTTGTCGTAAGCAGCCCCGCCCTGGAACTAAGGTCGGAAAGAGGGTTGATTATGCTGGCAGTCTTCCTGACCGCCCTGGGCCTGACTGCCGCAATTTATATTATCACTCAAAGCCGGACTGCTATTCTCAAGGGGCAGCAAGATTTATTGGAAGAAGCCATCGCTAACGCGAATTCGGCTAATCTGCAAGAGCTACAGACCCGTGTCAAGGCGGTCTATCGCGTCGCCAGTACTCTTAGTGCCACCCTGGATTATCAGAAAGTAGTTCGTAATATTCTGGTAGAGGTGGACTCGGTTTTCAAACTGTCGGTGGGAGCAGTCTTGATTTTCGATAGCACCCTGAATGCTATCAAAATAGAAGATGCGATTGGATTGACCGATGCCGAAAAAGGCCGAACGATTGATACCCGCTATGGGATAATGAAAGAGGCTCTAAATCAGGCTGCCCCGCTCCTGGTCAAAACTGAAGACGAGTTGGATGAGTGGCGCAAGCATTTTCCATCTCTCAAGGATTGCCATAACGCGATGGTCATGCCTTTGCGCGGCGGCTATGAGGTTTATGGTCTTTTATTAATCGCCAGCAAACAGGCCAACGCTTATAATGAAACCGACCTGGAATTGATGGTGGCTTTGACCGCGCATACGATTGTCGCCATGCAAAACGCCACCCTATATCGCAATTTGCTGGAAGACCGCAACAAGATGCTGACGGCGGAAGAAGATGTGCGGCATACCCTGGCCCGCAACCTGCACGATGGCCCGGCCCAGGCGGTAGCAGCTTTTTCGATGCAGATTGAGTTTATCCGCCGCCTCTTCCGCAGCGAACCGGACCGGGCCATGAAAGAGTTGAGCGACCTGGGTAAACAGGCCTTGCAAACCTCGAAAGAGATACGCACCCTGCTCTACGAGTTGCGCCCGTTGGTGCTGGAGTCACAAGGGCTAAACGCCGCCCTGGAACAATATGCCACTCGCTTTCCGACCAACCCAACTGACCCGGAAGTTCATTTCTCAGCCGGGACGGACTTTAGTAACCAGCTTAACCCAGCGGTGGAGACTACGGTTTTTACGATCATTCAGGAAGCGGTAAATAATACCCGCAAGCACGCTCAGGCCAAAAATATCTGGCTACATCTGGAAGCTAAGGATGGATTTTTGGTGGCCTCGTCCCAGGACGATGGCAAAGGCTTTGACCTGGAGTCTGTTACTCGCAATTATGCCTCACGCGGTAGCCTGGGGCTGACCAACATGCAGGAACGGGCCGCCCTGATCGGTGGAACAGCTACCCTCCATTCCCAGCCCGGACGCGGCACTAGCGTCATTATCCGTATTCCCCTGACCGAAGCCACGCTGGTTGCCCCCGGTGCGGGCGCGATGAATAATTAAGCTTTCCAGCTATAGGACTTTCGCTTGAAAATCGGGGTAAACCCGGAAGAGTTATATCTGAAAACTTACTGCGTAAGTTTTCAGATATAACCAAACTCGGTTTGGGAGTTTGGGGCGATTATTTTCAAATCAGACAATCGTTCCAAGCGAAAGTCCCACAACTATTTGGGGGTTCTAATATTAAGGCGCAGTCGCCGGGGTAAAAGTCGGCACGACGCTTGCACCCCGGTTCAGTTGCTCATTATCCCAGGATACCAACGGCATTCTCAAATCTTGTACTACTGCGACGTAGACGGCATCCGCACCCTTCAATTGTAGCTCATATGCTAATCTAGCCGCACTCAATCCAAGATTATAGTTAAGTGGAATCATGTTAAAACTTGTCAATTGGTCTAACCTATCAACGGCTTGTTGGGCCAAAGCTAGTTGTCCAGAACGTCGCCTTACTGCCCCCGCAACTTCGGCCAAAAGCAAAGTAGGAGCAAACCGAAGCATGCCACCTACCAGATATGTATTCAACCACGCAAAGCTAATTTGATGATTTACATCTTTGGTCAATATATAACTTGTCCATACACTGGCATCAATTACCATCATAATTCGCGCCGTTGCTCCTTAATTGCGTCCGCCGCACTAATATCTTGAGGCCAAGTTTTACTTATTTCCTCGCCAATTGCTTGTAACTCTTTCAAAATAAGCATGTCAGCGGCTATTTCTTCCGGGGTCAGCTTGCGATAAAGTTTAGTTTTGTCAAAATCCTGGTCCAGGCCATCGGCGAAATCTTCCAGGCGCTTGCGGATAATTTCAGAGAGGGTCGTACCTTGCAGGGCGGCCCGGGCTTTGGCCCGACGACTCAGTTCTACTGGCAGCCGAATAGTGAGCTTAGTTTCCATAATTGCCTCCTTATTATCACTCGATTTTGAAAAGCGCCAGTTATTACCATGTACATACAGCCGTACAATAACATGAGTTTAACGACAAAACAAGTCTACAAAATATTTCAGTAACCCATTTTTGGCAAAGAAATTAAGCACAGATATAATCGAAGTACCCGGACGTTATCTTTTATTCTCCAGGAATGGCGCTTGGTTTCGACAATCTGCGGAAGATTTGATATATTCTGAACTTGCAATTTCTCCGAATAGTTTTGTAAATCTTGATAGAAAGATAGTTACAATGACGATTGATTTACCGAAGGCGCGGGCCGATACGCCGGGTTGCGATAATGTGCTACACTTCAATAATGCCGGGGCTAGTCTGATGCCGCGCCCGGTGCTGGATGCGACCATTGGACATCTGCAACTGGAAGCCCAAATTGGCGGCTACGAGGCAGCAGCCCAGGCTCACGCCCAGCTAGAGCGGGTCTATGATGCCACCGCCCAATTGCTCGGCAGTAGTCGGGACGAAATCGCGATTATCGAGAACGCTACTCGCGCCTGGGACATGGCTTTTTACTCAATTCCGTTTGGCCCGGATGACCGTATTCTGACCGCCCAGGCTGAATACGCCAGCAACTATATCGCCTTTTTGCAGATTGCCCGCAAAACTGGGGTAAAGGTTGAGGTAATTCCCAACGACCAATATGGACAAATTTCAGTCGAGGCCTTGCGGCAGGCGATAGATGATAAGGTAAAGCTGATTGCCATCACCCATATTCCGACTAACGGAGGTCTGGTCAATCCAGCGGCAGCAGTCGGGAAAGTTGCCCGCGAAGCCGGAATACTTTATTTGCTGGATGCCTGCCAATCGGTTGGGCAGATGCCGCTAAATGTCGCGGAAATCGGCTGCGACTTTCTGTCGGCAACCGGGCGCAAATTCCTGCGCGGCCCACGTGGAACTGGCTTTCTATATGTTCGGCATAGCGCCCTGGAAAAGCTAGAGCCGCCTTTTCTGGATTTACATGCGGCGGATTGGGTCGCCCCTGACCGCTTTGAAATTAGGCCGGATGCCCGCCGCTTCGAGAACTGGGAAGCCAACTATGCCGGAAAAATCGGTTTAGGCGTGGCGATAGATTACGCGATGGGCTGGGGGCTGGACAATATTCAGGCCCGCGTGGTAGCTCTGGCGGAAGACTTACGCGCCCGTCTGAACGATATTCCGGGGATAGAAGTACGCGACCTGGGTGAAGTCCGTTGTGGGATAGTTACCTTTAGCTTACCTGGGGTAGCAGCCACCGACCTCCAACGGCAGTTAGCCGCCCACAAAATCAATGTTTCAGTTTCCTTTCCTTCTTCTACCTTGCTCGATGCCGAGCAACGCAGATTGCCCCCACTGGTGCGGGCCTCGCTTCATTATTACAATAGTGAAGAAGAAATCGAGCGTTTTTGCACCGTCTTAGCCTCGCTGCTTAAATAACCGGGCTGTTTTGGGTTTGAAAATGGAAAACTATCATGACAAGCTCCGCGACTTAATCCGAGCCAACGATTGGTTTATGGGCTTATTAAGGGCTGCCCGCGATTGTAATCCACCTGATTGGTTGATTGGAGGCGGGGTCATTCGGACGCTGGTTTGGGATAATTTGCACCGCTATAGCGAGCCAACCCCCAGCCGGGATATAGATTTAGCTTTTTTCGACCCCACCGATTTGAGGCCAGAGCGCGATGAGGAAGTCCAACGCCAGCTTTACGAGCGGTTGCCCGGCGTTCCCTGGGAGGCAGTCAATCAGGCGGCAGTGCATCTCTGGGTCAGCGCCGTCTATGGCAAAGCTGTCCCGCCGCTGGTATCCAGCGCTGATGGAATTGGCACATGGCCCGAAACCGCGACAGCGACGGCAGTCCGTCTCTTGCCGGATGATACGCTTGAAATTATCGCGCCATGCGGTCTGGAAGATTTATTCGGCCTGGTTTTCCGGCGTAACCCGCGCCAGGTCAGCCCCGAAGATTTCCGACGACGAGTGCTGGAAAAGAAAATTGTCGAAAAGTGGCCGATGGTTCAAATTATTTATTAAAAATAGAACTAGCGAAAGTCCTAAGAAAGTCTAAGTCTATGAAAACAGAAGTGAAAACACAAGCCGGAGTATCCGACTCGGAGTTGCCGGATGACCAACGCGAACAGGACGCGCAAGGCGTGGGCGACCCGTTGCGGGCCAGCGTCAGTCTCTTGGGGCGAGTGTTGGGCAACATTCTCAAGGAACAGGGCGGCTCGGCTTTGCTGGATAAAGTCGAGGAAATCCGCAAAGCCAGTATTGCTCTGCGCGGCAATTTCAGCCCGGCGGGACAACAGGCCCTTTTGGAAGATTGCGCCGAGCTGGATTTGGACATGGCCTTTCAGTTAGTGCGAGCCTTCACTACTTACTTTCATCTGGTAAATCTGGCGGAAGAGCGAGGACGGTTGCGAACTTTGGAAGAGCGGGAGCGGCAACGCTGGCCCGAACCACGCGGCGAAAGTATCGAAGCCGCGATTAAAGAGCTAAAAGCTGAGGGGGTGAGCGCGGCGGAAATTCGGCGTTTACTGGGACGGATGCTGATTGAGCCGGTCTTTACTGCCCATCCCACCGAAAGCCGCCGTCGTTCGGTCCTGGAACATCTCGAAGAAATTGAGCAGACTATCGCTTTAATGGACCGGGCCGACCTCGCGCCCTCGGCCCGCCAGCAGGCCGAAGAAGATTTACACCGGGCCGTTAGCCTCTTGTGGCAGACCGACGAGATTCGTCCGACCCGCCCCACTCCCTTGCTGGAAGTGGGCAATATTCTCTACTATTTTGAAAACAGCATTTATAAAATGGTGCCGCGCCTGTACCGCGACCTGGAAACCGCCCTTTTGAAATATTATCCGGGTGAAGCTTTTGCGCTGCCCGCTTTCTTGCAGTTTAACAACTGGACCGGGGCAGACCGGGACGGCAATCCGTATGTCACCGCCGAAATTACCGCTCGTACCGCTCGCTGGCAAAAGGATGTGATTCTAAAGCTCTATCAAAAAAGTCTGCTAAAGCTGGGAACGTACTTGAGCAATAGCTCGCGCCGCACCAAAATTTCCCCCGAAATGTACGACTCGCTGGCAACTGACCGGCGACGGTTGCCAAAGCTGGCAATTCAACTCGAACAGCACAGCCTCTATGAGGCCTATCGCCAGAAAGTCGCCTATATTCAAGAGCGGTTACGGCTGACGATTGAGTATAACCAGGCCGAGGCCGAGGCGTTTGAGGCGGCTCTGAAAATGGGTTTGCCGCCATCCGAGGCTGGGCTGGGTCTCTCTAGCGGCGATGAACGCCACCGCCAGGCGATGTACCGCGCTCCCAGTGAATTGCTGGGAGACCTAGCAGTGATAGATAACAGCCTGCGGGAGAATGGCGGTGAGCGCATCGCCGATGGGCCGTTAGCCGACTTGATGGTACAGGTACAGGTCTTCGGTTTTCATCTGGCGGGGCTGGAAGCCCGGCAACATAGCGCCAAGCACCTGACGGCCCTGACCGAAGTCTTTCAAAAAATAGGGGTTTGCCCCGACCTGAAAGCTCTATCGGAAGAAGAGCGCTACGACTTGCTGGCCCGCGAAGCCGCCAACCCCCGCCCTTTGTTGCCACACAAGCTGGAATTCAGCCCCGAAACTAACGAAATTATCGAAACCTTCCGGGTAATGTACCGAATGCAACAGGAGGTCAGCCGTGAGGTCTGCGAAAACTATGTAATCAGCTTTACCCACCAACCCAGTGACATAATCGCCGTTCTCCTCCTGGCTAAAGAAGCCGGTTTGATACGCCCCGCCTCTGACTCTAACCCCGTGACCCCTCCGACTCAG
Organism: Chloroflexia bacterium; assembly: GCA_038245615.1. GTDB lineage: Bacteria > Chloroflexota > Chloroflexia > Chloroheliales > Chloroheliaceae > 54-19. Next base: position 7,822 of record JBBRSG010000181.1, read on the forward strand.
CACTCAGCACTCAGCACTCAGCACTCCCTCCTCGACCGCCGACCCCCGACCCCGGATTACTCAGCACTCAACCTCGAAAGTGACCTGCATATCGTCCCCCTATTCGAGAGCGTAGACGATTTGCAGCGCAGTCCGGCCCTGATGCACAAGCTCTATCAGACCCCGGTCTATCGCGGAGCGCTGGCGAGTTATGACAACTTGCAAGAGATAATGATTGGCTACAGCGACAGCAATAAAGATGGCGGGTTTTTAAGCTCGAATTGGGAGCTATACAAAGGCCAAAAAGCTCTGGCCGATACCAGCCGGGAAGATGGGATAGATTTAAGGCTTTTTCACGGGCGTGGTGGGGCAATTGGGCGGGGCGGCGGCCCGGCGAACCGGGCGATTATGGCCCAGCCACCTGGTACGCTCAACGGCAGACTGAAAATGACCGAACAGGGCGAGGTCATCTTCTCGCGCTATGCTAATGGCGCAATTGCCCATCGCCATCTGGAACAGGTTACAAACGCGGTCTTTAAAGCTACTCTCAGCCCCACTGTGCGTGCGGGTCGGCTGGGCCTGGAAGAAAATCGCACCGCGATTATGGAGCAATTGAGCGCCCGCGCTTTGCGGGTTTACCGGGAGTTGGTCTATCAACATCCCGATTTTCACGCTTATTTCTTGCAAGCCAGCCCGATAAATGAAATCGGGCGGCTGAATATGGCTTCCCGTCCGGTCAGTCGCGGGGTCAGCAATTCGGTCGAGGACTTGCGGGCGATACCCTGGGTTTTTAGCTGGACTCAAAATCGCCATTATTTGCCGGGCTGGTACGGGGCGGGGTCAGCTCTACACGAATTTCTACATCCCGACCAACAGCCCGACCCTGCCGCCGACCAACTGAGCGCCCTGCAAAATATGTATACTAGCTGGCCTTTCTTCCGTACCCTGCTCGATAATGCCCAGCGCAGTCTGGGTTGTGCCGATATAAATATTGCCCGGCTCTATGCCACGCTAGTTACCGACGAGCGGATTCGCACCGAAATTTTTGGGGCTATCGAGGCTGAATACAATCGCACCGTAGCCGCGATTCTGCTTATCACCGGGCAAAAGGCGATTCTGGACGGGATTCCGGTTTTGCAGCGTTCTATCCGGTTGCGTAATCCTTACGTTGACCCCCTGAGCTTTGTCCAGGTCGGCCTCTTGCGGCGACAACGCACCGAATGTGGCCCGGCAGTCTTTGACGAAGACCGCGAGCGTTGCGACCAGATGCTGGATATTATTCTGCACTCGATTAACGGGATTGCTGCCGGGGTGCAAACCACCGGGTAAGCTAGAAGAGGACTGAGGACTGAGGTTTAGAAGGCGGAAGACGGAAGATATACGATTTACTCCAGACAGAACGAGGCCACGATTTTAGATTTTAG
>JBBRSG010000182.1:0-9096 GCA_038245615.1 Chloroflexia bacterium
TATCGTAGTAATAAAACTGGCTACTGGGATGGGCGGTATCGTCCCCCGGCTTGATTAGCTTGAGGATGCGCCCAAAGACATCATATTCGGCAGTGGTAGTCACGCCATTGGGGTCGGTGACGCTGGCAATCAGCCCCATCCGGTAGTCGTAGGTCGCACTTTCCGTTAAGGTCACTCCATTGACCGTCGGGGGCGTGACGGTGATGGGATAGAGATGGAAAGTGCTGTCATAAACGGTGGTGGTGGTGCGAGGGATAGCCCCCGTGCCAGCCCCGTTGCCGGGGGCGCTGTAAGTCCACACCCCGGCGGTATTGCGCCCGCCGCTGCCATACCCGGCATAGGCCGTGACCGTCGTGCGGTTGCCATAGATATCGTAGCCGAAGGTGCTGTCGGTGCCTTGTAGCGCGATGTTGCTCAGGTCGGTGACTAGCGGCATATTATAAAACTTGAGGCTACGAGTTAGCTCACCCTTGATGCCAATCGCGCTGAGGCTGGTATTGTTGCCATCATAGAAATTATGGGTGTCGGCCAAAAAGCGGCCCTGCCCGTCCTTGACCCTGGCGGCATACACCCGGTCTACGATATAACTCGAGGCATCGTCTTTGGTGGCATATTGCTGGATACTCTGGCGATACAGGGCGTTGGTCTGGTCGTACTCCTCAGTGCGGGTCAGGTTGCCATACTGGCCCCCGCCGACTTGGAGGCTAGGGTCATAAAAATACTTGGTGGTCTTGACTAAAGGAGTAGCTGCCCCCTCGTAAGTCCGCTCGACGGTCTGGGATTGATAAGCGAAGGCCCGCCACAGCCCGGTTTGAGGCCACAGGGTATAATCCAGGAAACTGACCCCAAAGCTATTCTCGGTCTCGCTGTACTTGATGTTCCCGGTGGCGGCTGAACTGTAGCGCTCGGTCTTCCACTCCCGACCCTTGAGAAACTCGCGGTCGCGCATCGCCAGCCAGCAAGTATCGCTGGTAATGCCCTGGGGGTCGTCGGTGCCGGGAATACAACCTACATCGCCCTGATAGAAATAGTGCTTTTGCCACGCGCCATCGGGTTGAGTGACAGTCACCCAATCGTGTCCCCGAAACTCGCTGTCACGGGGGTGGGCCAGCCACTCCGGGCCGTAGGGACTACCGTGTGGAGCCAAACCTTTGTTGTACCACAGCCCCGCCGAGTTGGGGTAATAGTTTGGGCCATAGCCCAAGGTAGCACTCCCCAGCGAATTGGTGGCGGGGGTGCCATAGCTGTAAGTGGTGGTATAGCTGTTCCCCCGTCCATCGGTAACTACTTTACTGGTCAAGCGGCGATTATTTTGCAAATTGCCGCGCCCCCAGACCTCCCCGATATTATCCCAGTTGAGGCTAATCGTGCCGCCCTGCCCATTATTGACAAAGATCAGCCGGTTGAATTTGCCATTATTAGCCCCGGAAGTGTAATCCCATGCTCCATAACTAAAGCTGGTCGGAGGTAGGGCGGTCGTGCCATCGCTGCCCAGGCGCTGGACACTTTTGAGGGTCAATTTCGAGGCACACAGGTTCGGGCCGATTTGACCTTCCGGCAAATTGGTACAATCCCACCCCAGGTGGTCGGAATACAACGAATAATCGTAAGTGAAATTGTACTGGCTAATTAGCTCCCAGGTGGTGGCCTGCTTGCTTTTGACCTTGAGGGTATCGAGCTTGACTAACTTTTGAGCGCCGCCATACTGACCTTGCGCCCCTTCCCCGTAGTAATCTATCTTGCTGGAAGTCCCAAATTCGACCATAAAGCGGTCTATCGCCCCAGTCCCAGGGTTGCCACCCCAGGTGACGCTGGTCGGCCAGATGTCGTTATCTACCAACGTGTTATTCCAGGTTACTCCCTGACTGACGCAAACCGAATTGTGAAAGCTAGATATTAAGGCCTGGTTGCGGGCATAGTTGTAGTTAATAGTATTGCCATGCACATCGGTCACTTTAGTCAGAACCCACTTAAAGGCCTCCTGCTCGACAAATTGGCTAACGCTGGTCAGGCAATCGAAGGCCCACCATGCGTCTTGGTTGAACTCGTAAATAGTGCCGTCTTTAGCCCAGATTTTCCACGTGTAAGCCAGCCAGTTACTCACCCCATAATGATTGCCATTGCCAATCCGCTCAATTCGCAAGAAGCCTTCATTTGCCGAGCGCCAGGCGTTGCCGCTCCACACAATATCGTAAGAAGTCCCATTCAGCACCAGGCTGTAAAAGGGTTGCTGCTCATCCCCCACCCGATTGACCCCAATCGAGCCGGTGTCCATACTCCAACCCCGTCCCACCCAGTCCGCCGGGCGCAGCACGGTCATACCCCCCGGCCCATCCATTCCGGCACTGGAATAGCTTAAACCCAGACTAGGCTTGAGACCGCCTGGCCCCGGTGGTAGCTCGATTGGATAGCTATAGCTGGCTCCTCCGGTAAACAGGCTCTCTTGAAAGCCTTGCAAACTTGGCAGAAAGTTAGCCGAGGGCGAAGTACCGTCACTAAGCTGGAAGGCACTAAAGTGGTCTACCTGAGTCGAGGCGGTGCGCTGCTTGGGGTCAAATTGGGTCGGTAGCGCCATCCACCGACCCTGGAAGGGCGTGCCGTCGGCTTTCTTGCCCGAATAGCTTTCGTCAAACCAATAGAGGGTCAGGCTATCCTCTTGCAACCCCAAAGCCTCAAGTTGCTGGGGAGTGTATTTCACCGTCAGGGTCAACGGCTCATTGAATTTATGGACTTCCCCGCCTTTGGGGTCGGTCGCCTCCAAGAAGAATGTTCCCAAACCCCGTCGCAAGGGCGGGGCGGGCGGGGGGACGAGCTTGTTTTTAGCCTTGAGGTCGGGCAGCTTAATCTGGCGAGGGAGGTGCTTGAGGGTCAGCCCTTCGGGATAGGCTTTAGCCCCGAATTTGACCTCAACCTGGCCATCCTGACTGGTCAGGGTCGTGGCCGCCCCCGGTATGTAGCTGTTAGCCTTCTCTTTGGGCAGTATCCCGGCGCTATCACCTTCGACCAGCACTCCCGCCTTCCCGTAGAGTGCTACCGGCAGGCCTTGAGCCGTGACCGAAGCCCGCAGCACCAGCGCACCCCCCGATGGCAGGCTAGTAACTTTGAGTTGGGCAGTCAGGGTAGTCGAGCTGTTAGCCGCTAGTTCAGCCTGCGACCAGCGCCAGCCCTGGTCAGGTGCTACCATCCCCGCCCCCGGTAGAGCAATTGCTCCATTCGGGGTGGCGATGGTAATGACCACAGCTTTCGCCGGGTCGGGGGCGCTATTCTTGAGGCTGAGGGTCGCAGTTATGGGCTGACCAACGGTAATCGTATCGGGCGCTTCAGTTGAGAGGTGCAAATCGAGGGTCAAGCTGGGCAGGTGTGGGTCTACCCAGGGCGGGGCGGTGACAACTTTGGGAGCCGGGGTATCATCCGAAGCCGCTGCGCCATTAGTCGCCCCAATCGGCGCGGCATAGCCCACTGCGGCGGGCGAAAGGGGCAAAAGGCTCAAAGCCAGACTGAGGGCCACCACCAGATTGAGCCAGGGATGCAGCTTTGTGACCTTGAACTGGCGAACCGATAACCCAAACCTATGCTGCCGCCGTCGAGCCGAGCTTTGCCGGCTGGCTTTCGTCATCGTCGCCTCTTGCCTCATCCTCTTAAAGCTCATTCTTACTCCCAGGCCGCTTCGCTTTTTCATGTAGCTGCCCTTGCTCTGCCTTATTCAATTCGATTTTTATGCTTGCCGCCACTCGCCAGTCATTACATTTATGGCATAATAGTTGGATTATTTATTCAATTTCTGTTCAGGTTTTCGAGGTAATACATAGTGAGCTCAGATCTATTTATGATTAATAAACCTAAGCTAACCAGCTTCGAGCCATACCAAAGAAAGGTCATAAACCCCTTGAATGCCGTCTTTAATAGTTCTAAATTACCCTGGCAAATAGCCCGCTAGATAACGTTACCAACCCGAATTCAGCTCGAATAGAGCCTGATTTAGGGTATTTGAGAATTCAAACCAACCCAAATAGGCCATAAATTCAGGCATCGCTACTTAAGCTTAAGCCTAAGCTCAATCGGCTTTCTTCTAAATAAATTAAATATTCACTTTACTGCTAGAAAAACTGCTTTTCAGGAACAAAGTTTGCCAACCCAAGCACCCAAACCTTGTTGTTATTGTAGGATAGTAGTTAAACGAAAGTAGAGAACTGTATCCGAGTGAATTAATAAAATGTTATCATATTTTGAAACTAAGTCAAGTAGAAATTACTACCAATTAGCGAAATGGCGAAATACATGTCCTTTGGAATGTCGGAGCAATTCAATAAGCAATTTGATGCAAACTCAGATTTAAATTAGAGTTGATACTGATAAGGTTTACTCCAAGCTTTGATAAAACTTCAAACCAACCTGCTCCATCTTCTGGCGGGCCTGCTCGTGGACGCTACCGTCAGCTTTCTCAATTAGAGCAAAGCCGCTGATCGGGAAAATACCAAATATTCCAGGAGTTAGCTTATCAAGTGAAGCTTGCTCCTCCTCTGCGGTTGAAATGAAGGTGTACTCGAAGCTGGGCATTCGCCGTATCCCTATTTTAAGAAGTTGCCCGGTATCCGGGTCGGGCTGTTCAATGACGCTCTCGGCGGTGGATAATGGCACGAGGTCGTAAAGCTTGCCCAGACAAGGCCCTTCCAGCGGGGTCTGGGGGTGGCCTACCGGGTCGTAGGTGTAGCTGCGGTTGAAGCGGTCAGTCCCTCCGGCAGTCGTCCCCACCTTGAGTTGGCTGCGTCTCAATAGCTACGAGTGAAGGTTTAATTTAATATAGAGTTAATCCTAATAACGAAATTATCACTTGCTTTCTTTAGGTCCGTTCCAATAGCCTATATCCTCTTCATTTTCAGCCATTATTTCAAGCTTATAACCTACTGAGGGATCACTTGCTCTTAAAGCGGAAGAAATAATTCTTCGAGCAATTGCAATTCTTTCAGAAACTTCTGCTCCTATAAAATCGTGAAGAGCATTTTTAGCAGCTTCTTCACCGTGAAAAATCTCGAAACTTCCTAATCTGTCTATTGAAACTGTTAGCATCTCCAATATTTTCCAAACCTCAATTAGATCCCTTTTATCAACCATACAGAGGTCATTCATACAATTTAATCTCCTTTGACAACTAGGCTATTTTGATAAAATTGTAGGCAATGGATTAATCAAAAGGCCAAGAGTTATTCACTACCGTTTCTTAAACTCTGGGTCTCGACCCCGCAAATCTACATTGAGTTACGAAAAACTCTATTTGGAAGACTATCAAAATCTGGCGCAAGTCAAGGCTGGTTTAGGAGATTGGCTGAGTAGGATTTATAACGGTGGGCGGTTGCATTCAAGTTTAGGCTATCAGTGCCCAGTGGAGTATGAGCAGCAGTGGCTGACTCAAAAGGCCTTGCTCATTGGTCTGGCATAAATAAAGCATTCCAGACTCATCTTTATCTCCTGATGTAAAGTTTGTTTGGCGAACATATTTTACACTAAGCTAAAGATGAGTTTGCCCTTTACTTTTGTTCCTACCAACCTTAAAAATACGTAAAGTCGAGCTTAGTAGAGTTATTCTTTTCTACCCAACAATACCAGCACTTGCTGTAGCCGTTCCAGGTCAGCGATTGGCTTCACGGTGGCCTCTTTTTCGGGCGACCCGTCCTGATTGATAACCCGCGAAACTTTACCTAAAAGCAGATTATTGGGGAAAGTGTTGCCAATCCCGCTCGTGAAAACCCAGTCATCCAGGCGGACATCGGCTTCCAATTTAATGTGGCTGATTTTAATCTTTTCATCGCTGCGTAGCTGGAATTGACCAATCGCTGTGCCGTCTACTGGCGGTTGGACCAATACTTGCTTACCGTCTGCGCCAACCCGCTTCAAGATAACATTGACCCCAATATTATTATCCCCGACCAGGAGAATATAGCTTTCGGTGGGCTTGATTCGCACCACCCGCCCAACTAACGACCCCGAAAGGTCTACCACCGTCATCCCGACGGCTACATTTTCGTTACTACCTTTATTAATCCAGATACCGAAATTTGCCCCGCCCGTGTCGCGGTTGACCACATCGGCATTCAGGGTATTAAATCGCTGGCTTTCGGGGTTCTTGCGGAACTCAAGCTGGCGTTCTAATTCGTCTACCCGGCTGGCTAGTTCGGCGGTACGGGCCTGGTCTGAGAGAGCGGCCTGTAAATCCTGCCGCAACTGAGCATTTTCGGTTCGTAACTTTTCGTTATCCGACCAAAAATCTCCAAATCGGCTCAGGTTTGAACCTAACTGATAGCTGGCGCGTTCAATCGGATTGAGGATAACTGAGAGGACTTGTTCTACCGGGCGAAAAAACCCACCCTGGTCGCTAATTAGCAGGAGTAAAGACACAGCGACAAGGATAGCGGTCAAGGTAAACCGCCCGGAAACATTCGATGGGGTTTTTCTAAACATCTTTTAAAGTGGTTAGTAGTCAGCGCCCGATAGCCCGATAAAAGAGTTACCGAGCATCGGAAGCTGAGTACTTCTTAGCTTACCGGCTATGCTTGAGCCGCCGACCTTCCTGGCTGGCAGCGATAATCTGGCGATACTTTTCGTCTTCGAGGCTTTCGACCATAATCCCCGTCCCGCGCACTACGCAAGTCAACGGGTCATCCGCGATGAAGACTGGCATCCGGGTTTCCATACGCAAGCGTTTGTCCAGGCCCAGGAGCAATGCGCCGCCCCCCGCCAGAGTAATCCCGCGCTCCATAATATCAGCCACCAGTTCGGGCGGGGTTTCTTCGATTGCCAGCTTGACCGTTTCGACAATCGAGCTGACTGGGCCAGCAACCGCCTCGCGCAATTCTACGCTGCTGAGTTCGACTGATTTGGGCAAGCCGGTTAGTACGTCCCGGCCTCGTAGAGTGTAACGTAATTCCAGGTCGAGCGGGAAGGCTGACCCGGCCGCTATCTTGGCGCTTTCCGCCATACGTTCCCCAATCAAGAGGTTATGCTCGCGGCGGGCATACTGGATAATGGCCTCGTCTATTTCATCTCCGGCGGTGCGAATCGAGTGATTGATGACGATGCCGCCTAGCGAAATCACCGCCACTTCGGTAGTACCACCGCCGATGTCCACAATCATACTTCCGATAGGCTCATTCACCGGCAGACCCGCTCCAATCGCCGCCGCCATCGGCTCTTCCACCACGTAGGCTTCCCGCGCTCCGGCGTTCAGGCTGGCTTCGCGAGCGGCACGTTTTTCCACTTCGGTCACACCACTCGGAATACCGACCACAATCCGGGGATGCGGGCCGATAACCGTCTGGTTATGGACTTTGCGGATAAACTCGTGCAACATCTTCTGCACGATATCAAAATCGGCTATCACCCCATCCCGCAACGGACGGATAGCAATAATGTTGGCGGGGGTTTTCCCGGCCATGGCCTTCGCGTCAGCTCCAACAGCTTTGACATCTTTCGTCCGGCGGTCTATTGCGACGTAGCTCGGTTCACTGATCACAATGCCTTTACCACGCACGTGAACCAGTGTGTTGGCCGTACCCAGGTCAATACCCAAGTCTCGGCTGAAGATGCCGAACACTAAGTTCGGAATATTTATCATCAGCAGCTCTCCAATTAATGCTACTAACCGCTATATCAGCCTGCTCGTAACCGCACCTTGTTGGCCCGGACATTCCGAGCGAAGATTAGCGATACCAGACTGAATAAAATAGCCTAAGCCAGCAGCAGATTAGCCTATCGCTTGGTGCTTCTAAGCGGATTGCTCATTTACTATAACGATTATAACATAAATCCGTAAGTCGGTAAATTTTCGCGGATTAATGTTTATTTAAGGTCGGACTTTTCAAGCCGGATGCGCTGTGCTATCATGCTGTGGATAACTAAAGATAGCCCGGTTACAGAATTGATATTATAGGTTAGGAACTAGCAATGGCAGATGGCCTGAAAGTTTTGATCGTGGATGATGAAGCCCTTGCCAGGGCCGATTTACATTATATGCTCAAGGCTTTGCCGTCGGTCGCGGACGTGACCGAATGTGCCAACGCTACCGAAGCCCTGGCGGTAATGCAGGATGATGTGTTTGATGCGCTCTTTCTAGATATCGAGATGCCCGGCCTGAACGGGCTAAAAGCCGTCAAAATTATCAACCAGTTGCAATCCCCACCGATGATAGTCTTTGTCACGGCCTACGATGAACACGCCGCCAAAGCCTTTGAGCTAAACGCGGTGGACTATCTGGTCAAGCCCTTTAGCGCCCGCCGTCTGGAACAATCGGTGCAAAAACTGGTAGCGACCCGTGCAATGCAGACCAGTCGCAAGCCTGACCGCGACAATATTACCCCTGCCCCGGTGATAGTCGGCGGCAATACTACCGGACAGCCCGACACACAGTTCAAGAAAATTCCCGTCGAAAAGGGCGATGGGGTGCTGCTCATCAGCTTGAGCGACGTGCGTTTTATCGTGGCCTACAACGACAAAGTATTTGTCGCAGTCTTCGACGAGCAGTATCTATGCCGCTTTTCGCTTTCGGAACTGGAACTCAAACTGGCCTCGCAGGGTTTCGCCCGGATACATCGCAGCTATATTGTCAATTTACAGCATGTTCTGGAGTTACAGCCGTTCTTTAACGGCACTTATAATCTGATTATTGACGACAAAAAGAAATCGGTCTTACCGGTCAGCCGAGCGCGAGTTAAGTCGTTGCGTTCCCTGATTGGGGTCTAATGACCACCTATCAAAAACCGTACATCTCGCTGGTCGGTTCGCGCATCAGCAAATCGCGGACGGCTTGCATCACCGGCTTATTCTCGTACATCAACAAATAGAGTTGCTCGGTAATCGGCATTTCCAGGTTATAGCGTTGGGCCAGACGGCGAGCGGCGGCAGTGGTATGCACCCCTTCGGCTACCTGGTTCATCCCAGCCCGAATATCCGCCAAAGTGCGGCCTTTCGCCAATTCCTGACCGACAAAGCGATTGCGGCTATGGGGACTAGCGCAGGTCGTCACCAAATCGCCCAGCCCGGCTAATCCCAGAAAGGTGAGAGGGTTCGCCCCGGCAGCTACTCCCAGCCGCCCAATTTCAGCCA
>JBBRSG010000183.1:0-9069 GCA_038245615.1 Chloroflexia bacterium
GCCAACGGGTCTTTGAATTCGTAGGCGCATAAGGTCGAAGGTCAAAGGTCAAAGGTCGGGGGAATTTACGATTTACCCCCAAAGGGGGCGAGGCCGCGATTGGGGATTAAGAACCTCAGTCCTGCCTTTCTCTGACTCGTGACCCCGACCTCCACCACCCCCCCCCAATTTTACATAATATGGCTCAAAGGCTTGTCTTTTGGGCCATAACTTGTTAAGATGAAGAGAGCAACACCGCGAGAAGATTTACTTATGTTAAGCGTTATTTGAGAGAGGACGGCGGGCATGGTTGATGTCAAAAGTCAGATTTCGGGAACAGTCTGGCAGGTACTGGTGACAGTCGGGCAGGAAGTTACCGAAGAAGAAGATTTGATTATTCTGGAGTCAATGAAGATGGAAATCCCGGTAGCCGCCCCCCAGGATGGCAAAGTTGCCGAAATTCTGGTACAGCCTAGCCAGCCGGTGCAAGAAGGCCAGGTTTTGCTGCGGTTGGAGTAACCCGATTATGTTCAAGCGCATCCTGATAGCCAATCGCGGCGAAATCGCCCGCCGAATTATCCGCACCTGCCGCCGCATGGGGATTGAAACCGTCGCGGTGCATAGCGATGCTGATATGTTTGCGCCCTTTGTGCAGGAAGCTGACCAGGCGATTTTAATCGGGTTGGCCCAGCCCTACGCCTCGTACCTAAACATGGAAGCGGTGTTGGGGGCTGCCGAGCAAAGTGGGGCTGACGCAATTCATCCCGGCTACGGCTTTTTAAGTGAAAATCCGACCTTTGCGGCCCGTTGCGCCGAAATGGGTCTGACCTATATCGGCCCGTCGCCCGAAGCAATCGCGACGATGGGCGAAAAGGTCGCGGCCCGCAACCTGATGCAAAAAGCCGGAGTGCCGGTTGCGCCCGGTACTGCCGACCCGGTGGCAGACCCCGATGAGGCCGAAGCCGCCGCGACTGAAATCGGCTATCCGGTGCTGGTCAAGCCCAGTGCGGGCGGCGGCGGTATCGGAATGACCGTAGTCGAAAGTCCTGACAAGCTCAAGGCCGCCCTCAAGACCGCCCAGGGTCGGGCGCATCGGGCTTTTGGCGGAGATGGCGCGGTTTTTTTGGAAAAGTATGTGCCGAATGCCCGCCATATCGAGTTTCAGGTTTTATTCGATAGCTTTGGCAAGGGAATCCATCTGTACGAGCGGGAATGTTCGGTGCAACGCCGCTATCAGAAGGTTTTGGAAGAAACCCCTTCGCCCGGTCTCGGTACGAACCAGGAATTGCGCGAGCAGATGGGGCAGGCGGCGCTGGCGGCGGCGGCGGCAGTTGGTTATGTCAATGCCGGGACCATCGAATTTATCTTTGGACCGGGCGGCGAGTTTTATTTTCTGGAGATGAATACCCGCTTGCAGGTAGAACACCCGATTACCGAAATGACCCTGGGCCTCGATTTGGTGGAACAACAGATTCGGATTGCGGCGGGCGAACCTCTGACCCTCGAACAAAGCCGGATAAAGCCGCAAGGCCACGCCATCGAGTTTCGGATCTATGCCGAAGACCCGGTGACGTTTTTGCCTTCACCCGGCCCGCTCACGGTTTTCCAGCCGCCGGTACTCTCGCAGCATGTACGGCTGGATAGCGGTTTTGTCGAGGGCGATACGGTCACTCCCTATTACGACCCACTCCTGGCAAAGCTAATTGTTTGGGGGGTAGACCGGGCCGAAGCGCTGGAACGCAGTCGGATTGCCCTTGAAAGCTTCAAAATCGAGGGACTAAAGCACAATCTGCCGCTCCACCTCAAGATTCTGGCTAACCAAAGTTTCCAGCGCGGCGAATACGATACTGGCTTGCTGGGGAGGCTCTAGGGGTCAGGGATTTATGATTTACGATTGGAACAATTCAGACCCGGAATGAGTACTCAGCATTCAAGGGCGGCCCTCGCGGGCTGGCTGAATTGTTACTTACGATTTACGATTTACGATTGAAGCGGTCAGAAAAGCTCTCAGCTATAGGCGGTATTTACTCAGCACTCAGCACTTTCCGACTGACCACTGACCACCGACCACTGACCACTGCTAAAGGGATTGAATGGCAAAAGATATAAAGCAGGTTGACAATCGAACTCGATCTAGCTGGCTCAATTGGATAATTGCCGGAGTGTTAATTGCCGGATTGCTGACGGCTTGTGGCGACGAGCCGTTGCCGACCCCCAATCTGGCGGAGGTCGCTACCCCGGTAGATAATGCCCGCCCGACGGTTACTCCGCCTTTCCAGGCTGCTACCAATATCACCCCAACCCCAACTGCTAATCCCGCTGCGGTCCAACCGACCAGCGCCCGTCTTAGCCCCACCGCCAGTGTTCCGCTCAGTACCCCGATAATTCAACCGACCCCGACTACCCCGATTGAAGGTGAAATAACCTCGGATGATTTGGGTATCAGCGCCTGGGCCGATACCAACGTTTTGTGGTCGCCACGTGGCGATATTTTCATGCTACAGGTGATGCGGGAAGGGACCGACGGCGATTTTTATTATTTGGTGCGCCCCCCCGAAAGCGTCCAAAGCAGTTTCCGGTTGCCACGCGGGGTGTACGGTACGCTGGCCTGGTCGCCTGATGGACGCTATTTAAGCTATATCGAGCGCGACAGCGATGGAGCATCTGGCCCGGTCAAGCTGATTGATACCCAGCGCGATATTACCCGTGAGCGCAAGCTGTTTTCCGGCCCTTGCACCGGGGCAAGCTGGCTGGCAACCGGCAAACTGGTGGCAGCTTGCGGCACGTCGGTCTATTTGTTGCCGACGGATGACGCGGCGGAAAACGGGGCTAAAGCCGACAACCCGGAAACCCTCTTCAAGCTGGAAAATGGGCGGTTTCCCGGCTCGAATATTGACCTGAGCCTGCTGGTCAACGTTTTGCCCTCGCCGGACGGCACAGCCCTGGCGATGTTTGGGCTACGCAAGCAGAAAGGGGTTTTGCCATTGGGCGAAATCGCCTTCTATAATCTTGCTAACAAAAAATTGGAGGTTTTGGAGCGCAATAACCGCCCGGTGACGCTGGTGGACTGGACTCCCGATAGCAAATATGTGATTTTGCGTAATCTGACCGGAGATTGGGCTGTACCCTATACCTTTGATTACTATCTGGCTGACCCGGCTAAACTGAAGATTACGATTAATCTGACCAAATCCAACGATAAATGTGACCCGGTGTTGGGTTCAAAGCCGGAGTGTCAGGGAACAATCCCCTCGACAATTCAGAGTAGCGGGGTGGTGTTTGCGCCCGATGGAGACCGTTATTTTTTCACTGGGTTGCGCTATGTGGCCCGACCTGGGGCAGCCCTGGCGACTGCCGAAAGACTGTCCAGCAACCGTCTGTCCGCCAGCAAAGAAGAAAAGTTGACGGAAACCGCCGCCGGGGAACGGATTATTGGACTGACCTGGTTGCCCAACGGTCACTACTTCTATAGCGTTGGATTAGGCAACACTTCGGCTAAAGCTTTTCTGGATGGCAAGGCCCTCGAAGTTGGCGGCGGTAGCCGCACCAATCGGGTTGTTCCCAAAAGCTCGCCCGTCCCGACCAAATCCGGCGCAGGAGCAGTGAGCGGTTTTAGCTTGAATCAGGCTCAGGCCGTTACTCCCATCCCCGAAACTCCCGGTAGCTCCCCGGTTAGTACTACCCCTGCCGCGCCTTCGGCTACGGCGCTCCCCCCAACTGTTACCACTACCCCGATTCCGCGTGGCACTTCGCTGCTTGGTTTCGAGACTGTCACCGCTCAGGCTCGCACCCCCAATGTGCCGCCGCCGACCCGTACCACCGACCCGAATATTACGCCGACAGCCAATGCCTCGACCCAGTTTCCGCGCCCGGTGGCCTACTACATGTCGCCCACTGGCAATTGGGTGCTATCAGTCGAGCGGGTCGCTGCCCCCGATAAAATTGTCCAGTTCCAGGCGCGACTTATCCCCTATATTCTGCGCTAAAACCTACTCCAAATAAATCTAATTCTTGATCCATACCGGGTCAATATCAATGTTGGAAACCGCGCCGCCCGGCGGTGGGGTCAGAGTATAGGTTGGGCCACCACCAGAGCGCACTACCAGCAAATTGCGGGCCGGGCCGGTAAACGTCAGCCACTTGCCATCCGGCGAAAAATTCGGGCGACCAGTATTGGCACATTCCAGCTCACAGCCTCGCGCTGCCGCCAGTTTTTGAGGCGAGGTCGCCGGGCCGTCGGCGCTCCAGGTGAGTCGCCAAAGGCTGTCATTATTCCAACCCAGGTAGGCTAGTTGCGTCCCATCTGGCGAGAAAACTGGTTGAGCGGCGTTACTGGCCACCAACTTTTCTTCGCCGCTTGCCAGATTTATCGCCCGAATTTGGGAGGCGCTGACCTTTGGGCCTCGGTCATCTGGCGACAGGCGCAAAAGGGTATAGAGTAGCCATTTGCCATCCGGCGAAAAGACCGGCGACTCGGCCAGGGTGTCGGCAGGTGTGAGAAACAAATCTCGCGGGGCGCTCCCGCTCTCGCTGACCGCGATTCTAACCCGGTTAGAACCTTCCAAAAGTATCGCCAGTTTGGTGCTGTCCGATGACCAACTCAGGGCCGGTACGACCTCACTCGCTATCGGCTGCGGCCCGCCCCCCTTGAGATTTTGCACAAACAGGTCAGCCCGCTCCGGCCCAGTATAATTGATATAAGCTATCTTGCTACGGTCGGGGCTGAGAGCCGCCGTCACCGCGTAGCCCAACAGCCGATTGTTACCCTTCAAGTCGTTCTGATAGAGGGCCTGCCGACCCGCACTTTCAGGGGCGGTGAAGACCAAATCCGGGCCGGGCAAGAGCATTCCCGCTCCCGGAACGCCGCCGACCAGATTTCCGGCCTGGGCCGCTTCTCCGGCTCGTGCCGCAAATTTGTAATAAGCGGTTGCCCCGGCCTGCCGGAAGGCCAACCCTCCGGCCCGATTTAGGTCGTCTTGAGTAGCGGTATCCAGGGGCAAGGCCACCGCGCTTGCGGCTTCTGCCGCTTTTCGCCAGCTATAATAATGCTGCCCGACATTGCCCATCTCGACCTGATAGGCGGCGGGGTTAGCCGGAGTATAAGTGAGTACCCGCCGCTCGAAGGCTTGTACCAGCACTTCGCGCTCGATACCACCGACCTTCGATTTAGTCCAGTAGGGTTCGGTAATGGGCAGACCCACTGAAAACAGCCAGTCCACCACATCGCCCGTGACCAGTCGCTCGTTTTCGATGACCGGGCCGCGAGTGTTTATCAAAAAGTTCCAGAACACCGCCGCAATATTATGTCCGGTGTCGGGGATGAATTTTTCCAGACTGGCCTTTCCCGCGAAATTCGCTGGTAGCGCGGTCAGCGAGCCATCTTTTAAAAGCAATTTATCTACTGGCTGTCCGCTACGGTCAACAATCGGGCCGGTAAGTTTTTGCAAACTGGCATAGGTTGGGGCAGACGGATTGCCCGCCGGAGGGTCGCCCGCTAAAGGAATATCCGCCGGAGCAAGCGGCTCAAAAATATTATTGCCAAGCTGCAATTGTCCACCAATCATTTCGCGCACCAGCAGACCATTGGTCACGTACCACTTGGCGTTATTGCCAGAACGGTCTGCCGCCGGATTGGTCAATTCCATACGGCTTTTGTCGAAATATTGCACCAATCGGGTACCGCCCGGCGCTTCGGCATAAGGTTCGCGGTTGGTAGCAAAAGGCTTTTCGCCCCACAACCAGGTACGGCTGACCGTTCCCGCCGCCACCGGCCCATCGGTTCGTTGCCACAGCGCGGCAAAGGCGGGGTCGGCAAAATCAAGTGCTGAGTGCTGAGTGCTGAGTGCTGAGTATTGAGGACTGAGGACTGAGGACTGACTGTTAAGGGTTGGCAGCTTTTTGATTGACCTCGGCCCGCCGTCTCCCAACTCCTGACCCTCTTCAATCGTAAATGATAAATCGTAAATCGTAAATTTTTGATTTCCGTCTTCCGTCTTCCGCCCTCCGTCTTGATAGGCCTGCCCAATCCAGCCTTTGAGTTTTAGCAATTCTGCGCCTACGTTGCCGACCTCAATCATGGCGCGGGTCGGAGCGAATTCGGGGCGATATTCCAGGCGAGCCTTCTCGAAATATTGCACCAGACGGCGCTGCCCGGTTTCGGGGTTGGTTTCTTCAAATGGTTCGCTAATTGGCGAGCCAAACAGCGCCCCGCCCAGGTTGTTGTGCCAGAAGCTGAAAAACGGCTCTTGCAGCGAATGTTTGTAATAGTCGAACCATTTATAGCCCTTCTCGTCTGCACCCGGTAGGAAAACGGCGGGTGGAAAACGGTAGCCCCGCGCCCCGGCTAATTCCAGACCGACATTCCCCCGGTCTATCACAAACAGATATTTTTCGATGCCCCCCAAAAGCTGAAAATCGGGCAGCGAGCGCCGCTCACGGTGATACTCAAAGCGGCCTTTCTCGAACCATTGATAAATTGGGGTTTTATTTTCGTCGTTGGGCTGATGCCGACCCCCGCCGATGTCCTCCTCGATAAAGGCATCGGTCAAGGGATAGCCGAAAATATTCGCGCCGCCACCTCTGCGCCAGAATTCCTTGTGGGGCGAACCCAGCCAGTGATTAGTTTGGGGGTAGAATATTTTTTGCGGTTCGCCCAATTCTTGTTTGGTCAATGGCAGATTGGTCAGCACCGAGGCCGCCGGTAAAGCGGTCCCCTTAAAGTTACCGCGCCAAACGTAAGCCGCCGGTTTGAGGGTGCCGTTACCTTGCACCAGCCCGAAATGGTTGTTAAAGTCGTCCCAGGGTGGAAAGCCGGACGGCTCGGCATCGAACAGCATCCACTGGAAAACCCCGGCGATATTATGACTACCGGCGACCTCAAGGGTTTTGCGATAGAGGTCGGCCTGAATCTTCTGGCTAAAATCGGTACTGTAAATCGGGCCACTGGGCCAGCCGGTTTCTTCCAAAATAATCGGTTTTTTGCGCTGGGAAGCTTCTTGCAAGCTATAAATTTCGTCGGCAAGGGCCGGGGCGTTATAATTATGGAGTGAAATAAAGTCCGACAAATCTAAGGGGGTGAGGCCCTGGGCGCTTTTGCGAAAAAAACTCTCGCGCTTGCCCATTCCAATCGTAATCAGGTGGTTAGGGTCGAGGCTTCGGACATAATCGCGCATCCGGGTGAGCCAAACCAGGGCCGGTTCAGCTTTATCCTCACTGTTCCACGGGCCATAATTGTCCGGCTCATTGTGCAAATCCCAGGCCAATACTCGGTCATCATCGCGCAAAGCAGTAATAATATCGTGGGCGTAGCGACGATGGCGGGCTTCTTCGGGGCTGTTGGGAGCGACAAATCCTTCAAAATCGAAAAGGGTAACAATGGCCCGGATGCGGAATTCCTGGGCGATTTGTAGGAACTGGCGCAGTCGGTCAAAATATTCGGGGACAACTGCGCCGTCCGCCGGGCTAGTCCAACCATAGTCCGGTTTGAAGGGTAGCAGGATTCTAACCGAATTATTGCCCAGTTCAGCGGCCTGTTCTAATCCTTCGCGGACAAGCGGGCCGTCCCATTCCCGCCACATATTAGTAAAAGAATGGTGGAGTGGGTAGAAATTAGAACCCTTGAGAATGACCGGTTGCCCATTCAGGGTCAAATTCTGGCCCGTTACCCGCAAAAACTCTGGGGCGGCCTGGACAGGCCGATTATCCCAAAGAAAAAGCCCTAAAGCCAGTTGTAACCCGAAGAGAACTATCAGTGAAAGATTTAGCCTGGGGTTTTGCGCCGTTTTGCCGGAAAGTGTCATGTTGCTGTTTCTAGTCTAGTTGCCCCGGTGTTTTGGCTTTAGCGGTTTAGCCAATCTTGAAGGGTGGGGCTGGTCGCCACTGTTCCCGCCAAAGCGGTTAATTGTTCTACGTTCAACTGTGCCAGTCGGATTGATAACTCCGCCGCCGCATCTTCGCCAAAGCGCAACCGGGCCTGTAGCACCAGGATTTGCACCAAAGCCTGTTTCTGGCCTTCTTGCCGACCTTCTTCACGGCCTTCTGCTTTGCTCTCGGCCCGCCATTTGGCGGCTACTTCGCCTACCACCTGCTCCGCGCTCAAATCTTTACTAAAGAAATCAGCCAGTGACCGTCGCCAACCCGGTAGAAGCGGCTCACACTCAATGTTATCCTCGGCTTTGTATTCGCGGCCCTTTTTAGGCTCGCTGGCCTCATATACCCAGATTTTGCGGCGGTCAGGGTCTACATCCCAGACTACCAACGTGCCGTTCTCAAAATATTGCGCCCGCTTTTCGCGCTTTTCTTTGCGATTATTGGAGGGCGAGCGGTTCTCGACCACCATTTCCGGCCCACCTTTCAAGACGCTACGCCCACTTTCATTTTTTATCGGTAGCACCAGCTTTTCAAACCGCTCGTTTGAGACCATACAGACATCCGGCTTGAAAACGTCGTCGCTTTTCATCTGACACTCAAACTGGTCAGGATAGGCTTGTCCCCAGCCTATAGCTCGCAGAGCCATCGAAAAAATTTCCTGGATATTGGCTGCAATCCGCCGCTCTTCTGGTTCAGTCATTTTCTGCCACACCAGCCAGCCGTTAAAGATTTCAAGCGGCTCCTCGTCCACCAGGGTTGTAGCATTTTCGATAGTATAAGGCCCCCGATGGCGGGCATAAGC
The DNA here is from genome assembly GCA_038245615.1 of Chloroflexia bacterium. Classification (GTDB taxonomy): domain Bacteria; phylum Chloroflexota; class Chloroflexia; order Chloroheliales; family Chloroheliaceae; genus 54-19. The sequence continues at coordinate 8,651 of JBBRSG010000183.1, forward strand.
CTCCACGATAGTACGCGGCCAACGTTGGCTATTATCTTCGGGGATTATTCGACCATTTTTGGGTTTGTTAGCTGGTTTATTAGCTGGAATATCAGCGCGTGGCGCAATCGCAGTGACCATAACTTACCGCCTTCGGATTACTTGCCTGTCTGTGCCTGATAGCCCGCTAGTCTGGGGCAAACTGATTATAGCATAGTCCGCTACTCGAAAATAGTTTATAATGGCTGAGAGAAGACGAAACTTTTCTGCTTCTTTAACTTCTTTGACGAGCTAAACTAAGAGGATTTGAGCTAATTGACCGACCACGATGGGCTATTCAAATCCGTGATCAGTGAGTTTTTCCTGGAGTTTCTGGAACTGTTCTTCCCGGAGATTGCACGAGATATCGAGCCAGCTTCCATTCAGGAAAAAGAACAGGA
>JBBRSG010000184.1:0-8952 GCA_038245615.1 Chloroflexia bacterium
ATACTGATTTGAGTCGGAAACGTAAAACCAGCTTTCAAAAGTGGAGGGCAGCTTGTTTAACAGGTCGTTGCTCCGCACCCCGCGAGGTTGTTTGAAAAGCCCGATTTGCAGCCAGTAAGCCGGAGTGCCTTGCGGCAAACTGTATGCTACCGAAAATTCTCCAAGCTTCAGGTTCGATTTCATCCAATTGGCTACCTTCAGGCTATCGGCGGTAATCACCGGGTAGGCCCGCTCCGGTTGAGGGTAGGCTAACCAGGTTGCGCCTAGAAACAGACTGAATACGAGAAAGGATAACAAAGCAGGGATTACTTTTGGAAAGTGGAACAAGCGCAAGGATTGACCCTTTGCCAAAGTGAAAACCGGCCTGAAATTTTTGGAAAGTACTTCCAGCAGCCAAACTAGGCCCAAGACTGCCAGGATTGCGAAAAGATAGACGGCGGGGTAAAAAATTTTGTAGATAGCGTAGGCCGACCCCTGATTAAACAGGGCTTTGACCAGCCCCAGCCCGACCCCTTCCAGGGCCAGCAAGCCACTATATAGGGCAACAATTCGTCCTAAATTCGGGCCGCGCCAGAGAGTTACCACCAACCCCAGCCCGGCTAAAATAATCACGGGCCAGCCGTAGCGCCCCAGGTCGGGAGATAGCACTTCACCTTCGTTTGAGACTGTACCCAGCCCGGTAGCCAGCCGGTCTTTGAGAAAGAGAATAAAGATTATCGCTATAGGGATAAGTAGCCCGAAAAGATAAATCAGACGTTTGTTCCAGCTATAGCCGTTCCTGAGAAGGGTGATTAGCCCAAAGGCCGCGATAGGTAACAGAGCAAAGGTCGGGTAACAATTTATCAAGGCGCTCACGGTTAGACCAAAAAGACCCAGTGAAACCGGGCTATCATTGCGTTGCCACCCTACCAGGAAAAAAAGCGATAAAAGCAGGAGCATTTCCCCAAAGACCTGGGCGAAATAGTTCTGAGCGGTGATGCTGCCAAAGGTGTAGCCATAAGGCAGCAAGGTCAGGCCCGCCGCCAGGGTCGCCAGGGGCAGCCGCCCGTTTTTCCCGTCCAACAAGCGGCTGGTTATAGCAAAGCTTATACCGCTCGCTAAAGCCACCAAAAGCGCCGCTACTGGATAGAGCAAATAAATTGGGTCAAGGCCCGTTGCCTCTGAGAGCAGGGCTACAATCACCACAAAAGCAGGCGGATAGGCCAAGCCGTCCTGCAAATTAGCTTGCTGGTCAAGGGCGTGAATCGGCAAGCGGCCTGATTGTCGCAAATAGTCCGCCAACCCATATTGGTGAACTGCATCTACGGTCGTGCCAACCGGCAACAGATTAGGCCGTCCTAACCACAGAACGTAAGCCAGGATGCCGACGGTAATTGCCGTAAACAGAGCAAATTCGCCCCAATCGTAGCCGCCCCAGCTATATTTGCCGCGCCGCACCTGTCGCCAGAAATTTCCGCCGACCAGAATTATTAATCCTGCCACCGCCAGCCCCACCGTCCAGAGACGCACTTCCAGCCCGATTAAATCCAGCAGGAAAGCAAAGACTACTGCTCCGCCCAGGGTCAGAGCTACCAATCCCAGAGTATGCTGGGTCAAGCTGACCTGAATCGGGCGGTCAGCCGCTATTATGGGTTTATCTTCGGTTGTTGTGGCGATGATTGTTTTCATTTACAAACGTGTTTAGCCTCTTGACCGTCAGATTGTACATCACCTGCTTAGACGGAACAACTCACGCAAAAACCCTGATATAATTCCAACTTATCTGCCGAATTGCGATTGTCAGGGCAAGCCGGGCAGGTTACAATAGAGCATCCTGAGAGCGACCTAGTGTTACTTTCAGTAAATGTAGATAGCAAGTCCTATGGCGGATAGTCCAGGTAACAAAAAATGAACCAGCAGACCAACACCAGCATTATACTACGTCAGGCCCAGGAAGCCGGGGTTAAACAGGTGCGCTTTTTGTTCTGCGACAATGCCGGAATCATTCGGGGCAAGGCTGCCGGGAAACAAGCCCTGGCAAGCGGCCTGAGTAGTGGTCTGGGGCTGATGCGAGCGGTACTGGCAATGAATTCGCTTGACCAGTTGCAGCTCATCGAAGATATGGGTGCAGTGGGCGAAATCCGGTTGATGCCTGACCCACGCACCTTTCGGATTGTGCCGTATGCTCCTCACACCGCCGCCCTGCTCTGCGATTTGCGGCTACCGGATGGTGAAGCCTGGGACGGTTGTCCCCGCACTTTTCTGCGCCGTCAGGTCGAGCGAGCGCACGGCGAAGCCGGAATTAGCTTTATGAGCGCCTTCGAGCCGGAATGGTCGCTGGCCCGCCGCGCCATAGACGGGACGTATACCGCGATTGACGACAGCCTCGGCTTTAGCAGCATCGGCATGACTACCCCTGCCACCGTGATTGACGAAATTCTGACGGCCCTCGATAGTCAGCGTTTCAAAGTAGAGCAATATCACTCCGAACTCGGTCACGGTCAACAAGAAATAACCATAGCGCATGCCCCGGCCCTCGAAGCCGCCGATAACCAGCTATTCTACCGCGAAACCGTCCGCAGCGTAGCCTGGAATCAGGGTCTTATCGCCTCGTTTGCTCCTCGGCCCTTTGCCAACCAGCCTGGCAACGGCTGTCATTTGCATCTGAGCGCCTGGGCCGGAGACCGCAGTAATTTATTCTACGAGCCGGATGACCGCTATCAGTTGAGCCAGATAGGTTATTACTTTATTGGCGGGATTTTGGCCCATCTACCGGCCCTGATAGCTCTGACCTGCCCCTCGGTCAACAGCTATCGCCGCCTGAAACCGCATTCCTGGGCGGCGGCCTACACCTGCTACGGCCCGGACAACCGCGAGGCCGCAGTTCGCATCGTCTCTCCCCAGTATGGTCGAGAGAGCGCCACGATTAATCTCGAACTCAGAGCCTCGGATAACACCGCCAATCCCTATCTGGCCCTGGGGGGGGTTATTGCCGCCGGGCTGGATGGCATCCGGCAGGCCCGCGCCCCCGGCGAAGCTCTCTTGACCCTTGATGACCCGGATAATATTCCGCTAGAAGAACGCATTCAGCGCGGGATTCATCGGCTGCCCGAAACCCTCAGCGCCGCGCTGGATGAGCTGGAAAAAGACCCGGTGCTGATGGACGCGCTTGGCCCAACCCTGGCTAAAACCTATCTGGCGGTAAAACGCTCCGAGGCGGTGGCCTTCGCCCGCCAGGACGAGTCCTTTGAGATAAACCAGCATTTCTTCAAATATTAACCTCGATTATTAGCCGCTTTCTTCACTGTATCAATCCCCTAAACTCTGTATATTTATATATGAGTTATGTTAGCATTGTGACCCGCCTCATAGCTTTTGGTTATATCACAGAGTATAATCTTTCTAGTAATATTGGTTGATAAGAAATGGGATAGGCGGGTTGTAAAAGATTTATCAGATTTTTTACAAATTAGCCGAACCAAAACCAGTCCGGCAGCGTTTATATAATAGTAGTACCGCCGTCGGATAACAGGTACGATGATGATATGATTAGTAGTTATTATCAGGAATACCGAAGTTTGATACAGAAGTTATTTTTGGAATTATCTTTATTTTAGTAGAGAGGGTAAGGCTATGGCAAACCAAATTAACCCGGAGAGCGAATGTGACCAACGTCCCGAAGAAACCGAGCAAGCCGGAGCTACCGAATTATTGAACGTTGGCGAAAATCTGGATATGAAGGGTGGGCGGGTACTCGAAATTCCCGATTTTGTAGAGCTGGCCTTGCAAGGCTTTAGCGAGAACGAACTAAAAGATATTCTCAAGTTGCGTCGCCGCTATAACGAAACCAGCGAAAACGAAATTACCCCCGAATTCAAACGGTTGCGTTTCGCTCGCTATATGTACGGCTCAGGCCGTATGAAAAGCTAGACCCGCTGCACATTCTAACCTATAAAAGAATCAAAAAGGGCGCTTAATCTGCGCCCTTTTTGATTCTTTTATAAAGGTATGTCAGCCCAATTCATACAGCCTCCAGTTAGGCCAAGATTTTTTCAGCCGGAAACCGAGGGGAACCCGTTGCTGGGCCTCTGCCGCCTCGGTGGAAATTCCGGTGCTGGCGGGGTCTTTGGGCGGGATATAGGGCAACAACACATAGCGCACAAAACTCATCGGTTGACTACTGGCAATCTGATAGAGGGCATCAGGCGGCAATAAAAAGGGTTGGGCAGTTCCGGCCCGCATTATTATTCGATAACCACTATTAGCCCCGCCATCGTTTAACAAAATACTCTTTTCAGGAAAGCTTTTCACATACTGTGCGATTTCCTGCTCTTCCAGGTCGAGGGTTGCCGGTTGGCGGTCAAGCATTGCTCTTCCCCAGACTGCCACTTCATCCCGAACCGGCAGCACAAAATTTACCGTGAAATGCAGAATAATTACCACCACCAAAAGCGGCCACAAGCGGGCCGAAGTAAAACGCGGGATACCCGCCAGGGCCAGCACCGTACATGTGCCTATGAATAGATAGTCGGGGAAGGCCAAACCTAATGAGCGCAGACCGATTACTAAAAATATCGGAGCTAGATAGGCCGGGAGACGCTTGATATGCAAAAAGGCTACAATCACCCCGACTGCCATATAAAGTGGCACACTTAACAGGTCTTCTAGCACCGTCTGGAAAGCTAGGGAGAAGCTAACGGTTAGACGATAATCGCTAGGCTGGGAGCGCACAAATACACTCGATTCGGGGCTGGTCACAAAATAGAAGGGGTCGCCGACAAAAACCCAGTTGATATAAGACCATGCGAATATTGCCAGCAGCAAAGGGAAAGCCAGGACTAATACCGTCGCCATAATCGGCCCAAAGCGACGGTCACGAATGAAAAGCGGCACACTCAAGGCGAAAAACAGTCCAAAAACTGCCGAATAATGGTTGACCCCAAAGCCAATTCCCAGCCCCAGCCCGGCAATAAATCCAGCGCGGGTTTCGCCACCCTGGGTAAAAGAGATAAAATTATTCCAGACGATTACCATCACCAGCAAAAGCATCATTTCAGCGATGGATTGGGTCGCCAAATAAATCATGGAAGGCACGCTGAACGGCAAAATCAACAGCATTACCCGCACGACTAGCGGAAAATTCAAAACACTCAGCCGCTGCCAAAGTAACCATGCCGTTGCGCCCGCCATAAACGCCGCCATAATCGAGGGCGTGAGTGGGTGAGGATAGGGTACAATCAACAGGAAGGGTATGGGCGGATAGATAAAACCGATTATCTCCAATCGTCCGCGCTGGACGGCAATCAGGGCCTTTTCGACCTGATTGGCATGATTATTACTGATGAATAAATTGAGCGATGCCTGATAGGTTGCAATAAGAAATGGCAGGGCCAGCACTATAGTACCCGCCAGGGTCAACCAGGGCCAGCCACGTACCCCTTGCCACAAGGATTTGGGGGCTGAGGGTGAGTAGGACGGAGCGGTCTTAGCTTCCGCTAGGCTGGTTTCGTCTTCTTCAGAATTTACTACTTCGATGGTCAATATTTTATTCTCAAACCTAGCTAGAACTGGTTCTCACAGCATTGAAAACTGAGGGAAATTTATCTTTTCTGAGCCCTAACTCCGCTCCTAAATTACCTTACTTACCGAGCTTGTCGAGTTGGTTGGAGTGGCTACAGCAGGTACAACCGGTGCGACAGGTACAGCCGGAGTATGGGTAGACTTGCTGATACCGTGCAGGGTCTTTTCCCAGAAAAAAGGCCGGGTGAATAGCTGATAAAGGGCCTTATACGAAGCTATCGAGTGGAGCAGCCAGTAAACCGGGTTCAACAGCGCCCAGGGTATCAGATAATAAAGTTTGCGCTTGAAGACCGCCATCATACTCAAATTGATTGCCAGCCCATTGCCAATCAATAAATTGAACAGACTCAAGTAGAGGGTCAAAGGCAAAAAGAGGGGGTCAAAAGCCCTGGTATCGGTCACAATCCAGATTAGATAGGGAATCCACAAAAGCGGAGCGGCCAAAAAGGTCAAAGGCGTACCGACCACCAATAGCAAAAAGCCCGCCGCATTGCGCCAACCAACCTGCTTTACCAGACGGTGTGGCGCACGCAAATGCACCAGACTGGTTTGCATATAGCCTTTAATCCAGCGGGAACGCTGCCGCACCCAGTTTCCAGCGCGGGTGTTGGCCTCCTCGTAGGTTGTGGAATTTATTACCCCTACCGTAAAGCCTTCGGCGGAGGCTCGTACCCCCAGGTCGGCATCTTCAGTGACGTTGAAGGGGTCCCAACCGCCTAGTTCGCGCAGCGCGTCGGTGCGAAAGTGATTGCTGGTGCCACCCAACGGAATTGGCAACTTTAGTCGGTCCAGACCGGGCAGCATATAGTCAAACCAGTAGGAATATTCCAGAGTGAACATCCGCGTCAGAAAATTCTCATTGGCATTAAAATAATTCAAAGCGGCCTGAACACAAACCAGGTTGGGCGGGCCTTTTTTGAAAGCCGCCACTGCTTTTTTCAACTGGTCGGGGTCAGGGCGGTCTTCGGCATCATAAATCACCAGAAATTCCCCTCTGGCGAAGTAAAGACCAACATTGCAGGCTTTAGGTTTGGTCTTGGGTATTTGGTTAGGCAAAACCACCAATTGCACATTGCCGGGCGGCTTGGCGGCTTTGGCCGCTTGAATCGTTTCCTGGTCGTCTTCTTCCAAAAGCACCAAAATATCCAATTTTTCGCGGGGATAATCCAGGTCGGCCAGATTTTTCATCAACATGCCGATAACTCCGGCTTCGCGGTAGACCGGAACTAAAATCGTATAGATTGGCAACTCATCATCATTAAGAGCCGCGATTTCATCCTGCGTAACTGGCTCGTGATTTTCGGATTTAGCCCCTGCCAACGAAATAACAAATCGAAAGAGGACATTGGCGAAAAAGGCTATATTTATAAATAAATTTATCGCTATCAGGGTCGGCCCGACCCACAATAATAGGCAAACCATCAAAATAACCAGCAGAATGCCCAATACCATAAATTGCCGCTGGGTGAAGACGGTATAGGCCGATTCGTGGGGGGCGCGGAAGTAAAGGCCATAAATTGCGCCATCCAAAATTTCGGCCCGATGGGTCCGCCGTAAAACCTGGTCTATATCCCACTCGGTAGTGACATAAAAATGGAGTTTTACCTCGCCTAACACCTCAGTTAGCAACTTTTCCAGTTCAGCACTCGGCTGCAGCGCGGTAGCGATATGTACTCCGGTATCGTCCTGGGCAAAAGGCATAAAAAGCTGCTGAATCATAGTTTCAAGCTGGAATTGCTTGATCAAATCGTCATCGAGATTTTGCTTGAGCAAATCTACAAACGGCAAGCTCCAGCGCAAAGCCAACGCTTGATACAGGTCGTAGCGCCGCACCAGACCCATCGAAATCAGAATCCGACCTAGCCGGTCACGAGTGTTTTTCTGAATTTCTAATGCTCGTTCCAAATCCTGTGGCGAAAGTACCCCGGCGCTAACCAGATATTGGCCCAATGGTTGAGGTTGACCAGTCGCGGTAGCTGGACGGATAACCGGATGGAAAATCGGCCCGGCTTCCTTTACCTTTGGCTTTACACTGGTTGCCACATTATTAGAATTGGGGGGGGTGATGCTGGTACCCATAAGCCTTAACCTCAGTCTTACTTGGTGGGGCCTTTACGAACAACTCTGGGATAGGCCCAGAACAAGAAGGCGATAATTAGCATGAAAGCGACTACATACAAAACCCAGGTATAGCCATCCCACCAGGTCGGGATATTCGCGGCAATAGGTTGAGCGCGTAGCCCACTTCCCCGCAACCGAACATTATAGGCTGGTTGTCCAGCAGGTTGTATCCACAAGTCACCAGTCAAATCGTACCAGCCGGTTTTTTGGTTCAAAAGATTGGTAAAAGCCACCAGATTTTGGGTCAAATCGCGGTGGGTCAAAAGTAAAAGATTGCGCTCCTGGCGGGTATAGGCTTCTAATACGGTGAAGCGGGCATCTATATCCAGCCGCAAAAGTTCCCGGCTATCAGTATCCAGCAAGCGGAAAGGCTGGGGGTTCAAGGGCGGTTGTAAAATTTCGGTCCGCCGGGAGTCTATCGCCACTGCCAATAAAGGACGACTATTCTGGGGGGCGGAGGCTTGCTCCCAGGTAACTACTTTAGCTTTGAGCGGGGTGCGGGTCAGGCGCTGGAGCGCGGCTACGATAGTGCTGGTACTTTGCATGGCTTCGGGGGTCGGCTGGTCGAAAGCTACGTCAAATTCCGGCAATAAAACCTGGGGGAAACGCTCGAAGCCGGGAGCTAATTTTTGTCCATACTGCCCCTGTAAATAAGACCCACCGTCTATGCGGACAATCAGGTCATGAACTCCGACCCGGCATTCTCCACCGGGGGGGGTATAAAGAACTCGCATGGTCAGGTTATTATCCCGGCGCAAAAGCGAACCGGGTAACTGACTAAAAATATCGAAGTTGCCAGATTTTTCCAGAGTGGTAGCCTGAATTAAACCGCCATTCAATAAAAGCGCAATCGAGGCTACTCCCCCCGATGGGATAGGGCTATAAGTCCCTACCAACCGCACCCCGACATCCGATAGCGGGCCTCCCAAATCGGCCTGGGAAAAAGAAAGATTGGTCTCCAATTGACCTGCGCCCTGCATCTGAATCTGGGGATAGCCCAATTCCTCAAAAGTACGCTGGTTGTTGACCGGCACGGGCGGCAAATTTATGGCGGTTAAATTAGTACTGGGACTGACCAAAAGCGGACGAGTTAGACCGGTCATAGCCTCGACCGCTGCTGGAAAGCTCTGAGGAGAACCAGCAATCAGCATGAACGGCCATTTATTTTGGCCGGGCGCGACCAGACGGTGTGCGGCTGGCCCATCGTTGCACTGGATTACAATGACCCGCCTAAAAGGGTCGGGCTTGAGGTCAGGCGGTACTTGCGAGGCA
>JBBRSG010000185.1:0-8882 GCA_038245615.1 Chloroflexia bacterium
CCCGCGTCGTTTGGCCTGATTGCGGTCTAACTGGTAGCGGCGGGTATAGAGCAATACAAAGGCTACCATCACCAGGACTATCCAGATAAACAACAGATTGACCGAGCCAACCGCCCGTGAAAGTGGATAAGTTGCGAAGTTCCCGATAACCACCCCTAATGCCCCGACTGCCGTAATCAGGGGAAAGAGCCGTTTGTTCTGGCGGCTATCAAAAGACTCGCTGGCGAGACCCCAGGCCTGCACCATAAACAAATCGGGGACGACGTAGGCCAGTGGCCATAGAATGAAATAAAACCAGTCGGGCGGATTGGCGACAACGGCAAAACGGCCTATCAAGAGAACTACCAGGGTGGCGACAGTGGTAATTATCAGCATCCGGGTGCGGCTGAAAAGTACCAAATAGCGGGAAAAGAGGGTGATGAGGATAAAAGCCAGCACGCCCTTGAGCATCAGAAGGTAGGGCAGAATATCGCTGCCATATTTACCAAAGACTAAGCCGTCTACGCCGTTGCCGCCCAACCAGTAACCGGCTTCGGTTGCCAGGATTGCGCCGCCCAGCAAAAGAACCGGGCCACCTTCGCCCGGCTGAATCTTGAAGAGGCTTCCAGCCCGACTGGAAGTTGTTTTTTTCGGTTGTGCGGCCTTACCCTGAACCATAGCCCAAACCCAGCTCACCTCTACCGACTGAGGGGAATCTCTAATGAGTTTCCCGTTACCGGCTGCAAACTTGCCGACTTGTTGCCAATCTATCTTTGCCCGAATTTATTTGATGCTATTTGCTGGTTTCATAAATATATGTAGATGCAGGAAAATCGCCAATGTGCTACTACATTGCCTGATTTTAGCATATTACTTATTGCTATTATAACATAGATTATGGTAACATCTGCAAGCCCTTGCGACCTAAAATACAAAAATTAGCCTAAAATCAAACCAAATATCAGGAGAAATCGAGAGAAATAGGGAGAAATCTATGAATGGTGCGGAAGCTCTGGTCGCCCTGCTCAAGCAATATCAAGTTCAGCATATTTTTGGGCTACCAGGGGATACCAGTATGGGGTTATACGATGCCTTGTGGCAGGAACGCGAAAGTATTCGGCATATTATGGCCCGCGACGAGCGTTCCGCCAGCTTTATGGCGGATGCCTATGCCCGTTTGAGCGGAAAACCGGGAATTTGCGAAGGGCCGAGCGGGGGCGGGGCAACCTATCTGCTGCCGGGAGTAGCCGAGGCCAATAGCAGCTTTATCCCGCTAGTGGCTCTGACCACCGATATTCCAGTCAAAAGCGAGGGGCGGGCGGTGTTGACCGAACTCGACCAGGTGCAGCTATATTCCCCTGTCACCAAGTGGAGCGCCCGAATTAAACGGGCCGCCCTTCTGCCCGAAATGACTCGGCGGGCCTTTCGGCTGGCGACCAGCGGACGGCCCGGCGCAGTCCATTTGAGCCTGCCGGAAGATGTGCTGGCGGAAAGTTGCGAGGGGGCAATTTACGCCGAGCCAAAACATAGCACTTATCCGGCCTATCGCACCCGACCTGATCCCGCCGATATTAGCCAGGTCGCGGCCTTGCTCAAGCAAGCTGTCCGGCCCTTTATCGTAGCGGGCGGTGGGGTGGTAACATCGGGTGCGTTTGGGCCACTGGCGGAGTTGGCGGAGATGCTGGGAGCGCCGGTGGCTACGACTATCACCGGAAAGGGTAGTATTGCCGAAAGCCATCGCCTGTCAGTCGGGGTTATCGGTGGGAACGGCGGACGGCCCTACGCTCATCAGCTTTTGAATGAGGCCGATTTGCTATTTTACATCGGCACGAATCTGGATTCGGTGGCAACGATGGGTTGGACGCTGCCCGAAAATCCCGGTAGCAAAACCCTGCTGCATCTGGATGTTGAGCCGGGGCAGGTGGGCCATCAGTATCGCATGGCCGCAACTCTGGTGGGCGATGCTAAATTGAGCCTCGCCGACCTTGTAACCGAATGTCGGCAACTTTTGGCGGGCGAAAATCATCCTGACCGGACAGCGGAACTGGCCCACCTCAAAGCCGAATGGCGGACGAAAGCTGAGGGCGACAGTGCCGCCAGAGGTACGTTACCAGCCCATCCTTTGCAAGTTATCTTCGGGTTGCAGACCGCACTGGCGGCGACCGATTTTGGCGAGGAGGCGGTGGTACTGGCTGACCCCGGCACGGCGACTCCGTTTACGGCGGCTTACTACGAGTTGGCAAAGGCCGGACGCAGGGTGGTCATTCCAAGAGCTTTTGGGGGCTTGGGCTATGTGATTCCGGCGGTGGTGGGCGCGGCTTGCGCCCGGCCTCACTCCAAAATTATTGGGCTTTGCACCGATGGCGGCTTTGGGATGTCGGCGGGCGAACTGGAGACGATTCACCGTTTGGGCCAGAATATTTTGCTGATTCACTTTAATAACAGCACCTTCGGCTGGATTAAAGAGCTACAGCATTTGTATCATGACCGACGTTACTATTCGGTGGATTTTTCCAGTGATACCAACTATGCGGCGATTGCGCGTGGTTTCGGGCTGCAAGCGATTGAAGTAGAGGACGTGCGCGACATCGGGGCGGCGATAAACCAGGGCTTGAAAACTCCCGGCCCGGTCTTTATAGACATAAAAACGCTTTCGGCCCTGGAAGAAACTCCGCCCGTCGCAGCCTGGGAAAAAGAGGTGGCTAAAAGAGTTTCAAAATAAACTAACTCTCGCTGTCCCCCGGTATTGGCGGGGTGACGGCGGGCGGTTTCGGGTCGTGGAGCGGTGAAATCGAAAGCACCTTGAAGGAGCTGGTGACAGGAAGCTGGCTATTATCTGAGATAAGCGGGTTGGGTGGGTTGGCTATCTCATCGCTATTGCCGACTACTTCCTCAGTCGGTAACTCTTCTGCAACGGCGGCCTCGACGGAAGGCACGGCCTCGGCGGGGTGGCTATTTTCGATGGTTTCGGGTATCGGTTGTTCGGTAGCCGGTTCTAGGGTGGTGATATTTTGGTTAGGGTCGGCTACCGTAACCGCGCCTGGTTTGGTCGAAACCTTACGACGACTTGCTACCGCCCGACGCACTCCCCGCAGCGGGTTGAGACCGGGGCGGCGGGGCAACGGCTTGACTACTCCAAAGCTTAAGACTAAAAAGAATAGCCCTATTCCGGCATAGACCAGCAAATATCCCTGCCATAGAGATAGTTGGTTGGGCAGGATAGGCAGCTTGGACAGTTTATAATAATACTCGACGGGCGAGCCTGGAGTAAAAATCGGGGTGGCATAGTAGCCATTGGGGTTGCCCCAGAACAGGCGGCTATTGGGGAAATATTGCAAATCTTCTTCCCGACCCGGACGATAGGGGGCATTAGGAGCTAAAACCGAGCCTAGCGCAGCAAAAGGATTAAAAACCAGCACCCTCCGGGGCAGGTCAAAGGCCGGGTCAACATTAAAGCCCAACCGCGAGTTGGGGCGGCTGGTATCGCTATTTATCGAAGCGACGATACTGCTACTGATAATCGGCACGCCCAAAAGCAGCAACAAGGTCAGGCTATAGGTCATAATAAGCGCCAGACTGGTGCGCCGAAATAGTCCTGAAAAAAATAGGCTCATGATTCCGATTACGATCATTTCGGTCAAGGCGAGGCCGAAGCCAATTAAAATCTGCTCGAAAGTCACCCCACCAAACACAAAGACGATGCAGCTAATCGGAAAGGCCATAAGTAACAGCAAGGTCAGATAGCCCAAATTTGCCAGCAGCTTGCCAAAGATTAAAGTGCGACCCCGCACCGGCGTAACCAGCAACATATCGTAGGTGCGCTGCTCCATTTCTCGGCTGATGAGACCGGCGCAAACCGTTGGGGTAATGATTGCCATAACTACCAGCAAGTAAAGGAAGACGGCAATAAACATATCCTGCCCGGTTTCGTAGTTGCGGGTCGGGCCGAAATTGCCACTCAGCAGCGTCCCGCCATAATTGTACGGCCCGGAAGCGCCCTTGCGGACATAGACCACAAAGATTACCACCGCCAACAAGCTTAGATAAAGCGCCAGCAGCGCGAAAGTACGTGGCCCGCGCATACGAGTTTTCATTTCGCGGACTGCAATCGGATTTAATGGATTAAAGTAGAGCCGAGCCATAAGTACCTCTAGGGTTGGGGTCAGAGACCGGGTTAAAGAATTTCCACCCCCGGCCTCTTGAACCCGGCGATTAGCCGCGCAGAAACAAATCTTCCAGAAGCGCGGTGCTTTGTCCATATTGGGCCACCGGGACGCTGGCCTGCGTCAGCCGAGTAAGAAATTCGGCGCTGGTATGGTCATCACCCTCAATCAGGGCTTCCAGGGTCAGATTTGATTCGTCCACATGCAGACTGCCCTTGACCAGTTGCGGGAAGGTTTCGGCAACTTTGGCGGCTTGCTTGAGGTCGGCAGCCGCCAGCACTCGCAGGCTGACCCCGCGCTGGGGCAGTTGCTCAATCCGGTTGACGACTTTTTCCACCGAGCCATAATTGACCAGTTCGCCCCGCGCCATCAAGCCCAGCATATCGCACATTAGCTGAATTTCGCCTAGCACATGGCTGCTGATAATAATAGTTTTCCCCATGCGACTCAACTCGTGGAGCAACTCGCGCAGTTCCAGGCGGGCGCGAGGGTCAAGCCCACTGGCGGGTTCGTCCAGCAACAAGACTTTGGGGTCGTGGACGAGGGTATGGGCCAGACAAAGGCGCTGTCGCATCCCCCGCGACAGCATCCGCAAGCCTTCTTTGCGGTATTCGGCTAAATCGACCAGTTCCAGCAGTTCGCGTACCAGCCGTACCCGCCGTTTCCCTTTGATACCATAGCACGCGGCATAAAATTCAAGGTATTCGCCGACCTGCATATCTTCGTATAGGCCAAAGTTATCCGGCATATAACCGATTATCTGGCGCACTTCCTGGGGATTTTTGCGGACGGATTGTCCACCTATAAAGGCATCGCCCCGGTCAGGCGGGGTGAGGGTCGCCAGCACTCGCAACAGGGTGGTTTTGCCCGCTCCATTCGCGCCGAGCAGCCCAAAGATGTGGCCCTGCGGAATCGCCAAAGACAAATCGTGGAGGGCCGGGCGGCGCTGTTCGGGATAGCGCTTGAACAGCCCGCGCACATCAATCATGTTATATTCGGCGGGGGCTGCCACTTCGGGTTCGGGGGTGACGACAACCTCAGCCGTAGTCGCCGATTCAAGGGTTTCGGTCATAAGCTTGCTCATCTAGCCCCTAAAGGGCCGGGAAGGGATTTTTTTAATCAAAAAAGCCAATATCTTCGTTGATATTAGCACATTCTCACTCTATCTTACAATTTTATGCCGATTTAGGGTTAGGCCGATTTAACAAAAATTCAGAGTAACTATTCAGCCGTGTCATTCTGAGCGAAGCGAAGAATCTTTATCCTTCGCTTCGCTCACACCCCATAAAGGGGCGTGACAAATTCAAGGCGGGCGGAATAATTACAATTCAGATTTAATTTTTGCACTAAGCAATATTTTGCAGCAACGCAATCCGAACCCGGTGAGCAACCGAATTTAGCCAAACTGTAATTTGGCTTTGACCACGTGTTCTTCCAGCGAGAATTTCAGGTCACAGCCCAGCTTGCGACACAGTTTTTGCATGGGCCGGTTTTCGGGGTGAATATCGCCGGTTATCCCGGAGAGCTTGCGGGCGTGAGCGACCTGTACCAGCCGTTCCAGCAGGGCCGTCCCCAAACCGTGATGCTGAAGTTGGTCGCTGACTATCAGCCCAAATTCCCCGGCAGTTTCACCGGGCGGGACGGTTATGGAAGCCAGCCCCAGAATAATCGTGGCTTTGGTCTGCGGGTCAGCCGAAACCGCAACCAAAGCAGTCTGGCGGCGGGGGTCTGCCGTCCAGAGGCGGCTCAATTCTTCATGGGCAATCCGCTGGCTGAGGGGCAAATCGGTGAACCAGCGAAAGAAGACACTCCGCTCCGAAAGCCCTTCGTGAAATTTTATGAGGCGGGGTTCATCTTCGGGCCGGATAGGGCGGATTGTAACCTTCGTGCCGTCGGTCAGGGTGATTTTAGTGGCGGCAAAGGCCGGACTTGAGCTAAATTTTGATTTGAGAGAATTAAGGATTTGCAGCATTTTTGGTAAGCTTTCTAGTGATATATTTTTGCTCGCTCACCCTTGAGTAATGCAATAATTGTACCACGACTTAGGTGTAAAATGCACTTAGGTTAGTTATGGTTGAGTATTGTTTCGATTGCCGCCAAACCCGGATTTGGGCTTTAGCCTGGCTCGATTTTCTGCTATACTATAGCCATCCCAACGACAACGCCGGTTGATGATTAATTCTATGAGGAATCAGCATGACACTACAGGAAAAGCAGGAAAAAATCGAGACTATCCCCCAGCCCCCTGGTAAATTTTTGGTCGGCAATCTACTCGACCTGGATGCCCGCACCCCGGTTCAAGACCTCACCAAGATGGCCCGCGAATATGGTGGTATCTTCCAACTCGATATGCTGGGACGACCTTTGGTGGTAGTTTCGAGCTATGATTTGGTAGATGAAATTTCGGACGAAACCCGATTTGACAAAAAGGTTTGGGCCCCCCTCAAGGAGGTGCGGTCTTTTGCCGGAGACGGCCTTTTTACCGCCTACACCAAAGAACCAAACTGGTCGAAGGCCCATAATATTCTGCTCCCCAACTTTAGCCAAAAAGCAATGGTCGGTTATCACCCTATGATGCTGGATATTGCTGAACAGATGATTCTCAAATGGGAGCGGCTGAACCCGGACGATGAAATAGATGTGGTTCACGATATGACCAATCTGACCCTCGATACGATTGGGCTATGCGGTTTCGATTATCGCTTTAACTCGTTCTACCGGGAAAGTATGCATCCCTTTGTAGACGCGATGGTCGGGGCGTTGAGCGAGTCCCAAAAACGTCAGAGTCGGCTACCCATCGAAAACCGCTTGCGGATTGACCGGCAGCGCCAGTTGCAAGCCCATATTCATTACATGAACCAGACGGTTGACCGTATCATCAAGGAACGGCGCGAGGCGGGCGAAGATTTCAGTGCCAAGCCCGACCTTCTGAGCTATATGCTCTCCGGGGCGGACAAAAAGACCGGCGAGCGGTTGGACGATATTAATATCCGCTACCAGATTATTACTTTTCTGATTGCTGGTCACGAAACCACCAGCGGGCTACTTTCGTTTACGATTAACGCCATATTGAACAACCCCGAAGTAATGGCGAAAGCCTATGAGGAAGTAGACCGGGTGTTGGGCAAAGACCTTTCGCTCAGGCCGACCTATAATCAGGTCAACCAGCTTACCTATATCTCCCAGATTTTGAAAGAGTCGTTGCGATTGTGGCCTACCGCCCCGATGTTCGCGCTCTATCCGTATCAGGATACGGTTATCGGCGGGAAATACAAGGTCAATAAGGGGGTTCAGGTTGGGGTTTTGATCCCCATGCTGCATCGTGATAAGACGGTTTGGGGCGAACAAGCTGAGGTCTTTAACCCCGATAATTTCAGCCGGGAAGCCGAGCGAAACCGCCCCGCCAACGCTTACAAGCCGTTTGGCAATGGGCAGCGGGCCTGTATTGGTCGCCAGTTTGCGATGCAGGAAGCAGCTTTGGTGATGGGCTTAATCTTGCAGCGTTTCAAGCTGATTGACCATTCCAGCTATCAATTGCGCTACAAAGAAACCCTGACCATGAAGCCGGATGGCCTGAAAATCAAAATCAAGCCCCGCCAGGATTACGCCTCGACCACGATTCCGGTTGCGCCGACGGCAGCCAGCACCGCCTCAAGGGTCGCTGCCCCGGCTGCCGCCACTACCAAACTGCCTAAACACGATACCCCGTTACTGGTATTATATGGCTCGAACCTGGGAACGGCGGAAGAATTGGCCCGCCAGATGGCAGAGGCGGGCGATGGCAATGGCTTTGCGACCACAATTGCGCCGCTCGATGATTATGCAGACAAGTTGCCGACTTCGGGGGCAGTGCTGATTGTGACGGCCTCGTATAACGGTACCCCGCCCGATAATGCCGTAAATTTCTGCGAGTGGCTAAAGAGCGATACCCTCAAAGCGCATTCCCTGGAAGGGGTCAATTATACCGTCTTTGGGTGCGGCAACCGGGACTGGGCGGCAACTTTCCAGGCGATTCCTCGGCTGATTGACAGTGAATTAGCCTCGGCAGGAGCTAAACGAATTTACCCACGCGGCGAAGGGGATGCCAGCGACGATTTTGACGGGCAGTTTCAGAGCTGGTATCAACCGCTCTGGACGAAAATTGCCGAAGCCCTCAAGCTGGATTTGAAAACCCCGGAAGAAGTGGTCAAGGACGACCTGTATCGGATCGAAGTCGTCACTGACCAGCGCCTGAGTCAGTTCGTCAGTTCGCTCAATGCCAAGCCGATGACCATCAGCGAAAATCACGAATTGCATAACAAAGAGGGCGAACATGCCTCCGAGCGTTCCACCCGCCATATCGAGGTGGAGTTACCGGAAGGCAGCGAGTACCGGGCGGGCGACCATCTGGGAGTTATTCCACATAATAGCGAAGCTCTGGTTAAACGGGTCGCCAGCCGGTTTGGTTTCGAGAAAGATGCTTTTGTCCGGCTGCACCTGAACGCCAACCGCAAGAGCTTTTTGCCAGTCGAGGAGGCGGTTTCAGTCTACCGTCTGCTATCGGATTATGTCGAGTTACAGGATGTGGCGACCCGCAAGCAGCTAAAGATAATGGCGGAGTATACCGAATGTCCGCCCGAAAAGGTCAAGTTGGAAGCCCTTATCGGTGAGGATGACGAGAGCAAGGCCCGCTACAAAGAAGAGATTATGGCAAAACGCAAATCGCTAATTGATTTGCTGGAAGAATGTCCGGCCTGCGAA
>JBBRSG010000186.1:0-8794 GCA_038245615.1 Chloroflexia bacterium
AATAGCATGCAATCTTGTCAGTAAGTCGGCGGCGATTGTCGGGGTCAAGTCTTCCAGATAATCCAGCCTGATTTCAATCAAGTCTGGCATGGACGCAGCCAACCGCCCTATTTGCTCTAAAGCCTCGTCTACTTGTCGGGCTACCAGTGGTACACAAATTGAGGGACGGGAGAACTGAGGACTGAGGACTGAGGACTGAGGACTGAGGACGTTTTGGTTGGTGGTTGTAAGCTGTGGATTATCTTTCATTTTTTGGGGCTTTCTATCTGTATTCGTATTGTATTGATGATATTGCTAGAGCGAGGCTATCCCCTATTAAGGTTAATCACCAAGTATTGCTAAGACAGCTCTATCCTAATTCCTTCCGTCTTCCGCTTTCCCCGACCTCTGACCCCTGACTCCTGACCCGTTCTCCGAATTGTAATAGCCGACTGGCCCGGTGTCAAAAAGGTTCGGCTGATTTCGACAGGCTGAGGGTGGTACGCTATAATGCGCACGAATATTTGATTACAAAGCTAACAATAATCTGCTATAATATTAAGAGGTTTTAATGCAGCCCGAAAATGAAATACCAGTTTCCCCTGTTACCCTGACGGCGGCTCAGGCTGATTTGCGCCGCTTTTTGGATGAACGCGGTTGGTTTCCCAGTGACAAAGAAGGTCGCTACTATACTACCATTCACATGATGGAAGAAGTGGGCGAGGTTGCGCGGGCCATAACCCATCTTGAAAGTCGTCGGGCCGAAGTCCAGGCCATCCGCGAAGCCGAAGCCATGCAACTGGCGGAGCTGGAAATCGAGCTAGGCGACGTTTTGTGCCACGTTTTGAAACTGGCGGAAGCTTATAATCTTAGCGTGGAGCAGTGTTTTTTGCGGACAATGGCAAAGAACCGCCAAAAATATCCTTTAGAGAAATTTGCTGGAATGGGTTTTGACAAAGAGGTCATCAAATAACGAAATACCAGGGCTGTTCTAGTGACTTTGAAAAGCAGCTTGAAGTTAAACTAAATTCAAAGTTACAGTGGGACGGCAGACAATTTGCCAGGATTATAGCTGGAAGGGACAAATGACCTTATGAAGTTGAAAGACACGAGCGAGGTTCGGTTGGCGGTTTTTTCGGATATTCATGGCAATGCGGAAGCTTTGGAAACGGTGCTTTTAGACCTCAAACGCCGGGGTGGGGCGGATATACTAATAGCTGCCGGAGACTTATTGACCGAAGGGCCATATCCCCAGCAGACCTATGACCTCTTGCTGGAATACAACGCCCATTTGTTGTTAGGAAACCATGAAGAATATTTGTTGGGCCAGGGTTTTGAGCATTTACGTAACCGGGAATGGGACTTAATCGAAAAAATTGAGGCTTCCAACGAATGGACCCGCACTCGGCTTGACCCGGTGGTACTACCCGATTTGCGCCAACGTCCCCACACCCTCCGCTTTGGGCCGGGTGGTTTGCAAGCCCAGTGCCAGAATATCGCCGAAGAATTGCTAATCACCCACGCTACTCCACGTAGCTGTCATGACCGGGTACTTTCGCCGGAAATAGACTATCACAACGACCCCCACTATCGGGAAAGCTACGGGACGGAGACGGCCCCGGTTATCGTCTTTGGTCACTTTCACCATTCCTATGTTTTGCAAATGAAGGACGGACGGCGTTTGGTAAATGTCGCCAGTGTTTCGATGCCCTACGATAAATCGCGGTTGGCGGCTTATAGTTTGTTTCAATGGGATGTGCAGACCCGACGCTGGCAAATCGAGCAGCGGCGGGTCAGTTATCGTTGGGATATTACCGCCCGCGCTATGCACCAGTGTGATATGCCCGCCAAAGATTTTATGATGACCTATTTCATCTGAAATAAATTTCGGTTCAACCCAATATTTCAGTTTTTAATCAAAATATGCTTGACTCTTGAGTTCAAAGTATCTATGATTTGAATCATCTTATAAAGTCCTCTGATAGATTGAGTTGCGGATAAAATAATGACAAACTATGTCGAAGAACTAAATAAGCTCATAACTTTGGCCGCTCAGGGTTCGTCCTTTGAGCCGCAAGGCTTTCGTAATTTCGAGCAGGAAGAACCTGATACTCTGACTAAGAGCCTGCAAAGCTCTAATTTGTTCTTTACTAGCTCAGTATTAGGGATGAAGGCGGTCAGCCACGTAATCGAAGACCAGGCGATTAATCTGGGTGGCTCTTTCCGATTTTTCAGTGCTTTTCAACGTTTTTCACGTCTTAAGCCCCAAGAAAAACGCTACCGCCGGATTCTGGAGCTGGGCAATCCAGTCTTCATTTTTGGTATCCCCGATGTTGCGGTCTTTTCTAACCCCAATCTGTATGTAATCAATCTTCCCGAAGCCTCTGGATTAGAGCAACCTGACCTCAGCCATAATTGGTTTGTAGTGCTGGATAGCCCGGAGATGGTTTCGATGGCGTTGGTCGCCCGTGAACTGCCCAATCTAGGTCGCCCGAAAAATGCCCCCGATAAGCTGCTTTACCGTAATTTCGAGGGATTTTGGACTTACGACCAAAGTGTTATCACTGAAGTGGCAAGTTTGCTTGACGGCTATGTCCGGCAAACCAACCAGCCCAAGCGCTTCTAGCTGGATGAGTAACCCGGCGGAATTGCAGGCGGAGTTTTGGGAAGAACGCTATCAATCCCAGCGTACTGGCTGGGATATTGGCGAACCAGCCCCACCTCTGGTAGATTTCTTGAATGAACCGCAAGCCCCAACTAGAGGCCGCGTCTTTGTGCCGGGTAGTGGGCGCGGCCATGATGCCATCTATCTAGCTCGACGCGGTTTCGAGGTGGTCGGGTTGGATTTCGCGCCTTCCGCTATCGAATTCAGCCAGGCCCGCGCTGCCCAGGAAGGGCTTACCGAGCGGGTACAATTTATTCAGCAAGACCTTTTTAATCTACCGGCTGAATTTGAGGCGGCTTTCGACCTGGTAGCCGAACATACCTGCTTTTGTGCGATTGACCCGGCCTTGCGCCCCGACTATGTGCGGGTTATTCATAATATCTTGAAGCCCGGTGGTCTTATGTTGGCGGTGTTTTTCGCCCATAATCGGGCAGGTGGGCCGCCCTTCCGCACCAGCCCCGCCGAAATACGCCAGCTCTTTGGCCCTTTCTTTACTATTCGGCAACTTGCCCCCGCCCGCCGTTCTCATCCCCAACGCGCCAACGAGGAATTATTTGGGGTCTTGCAGAAAGCCGGAGTTTCGTAAAAAATTGAGTTTTGTAGGAACTTGAAGGAAACCGCTTCGCCAATCGGTTTCGGACAACCACTTATCCTTGTACAAAGACGGTTTCTCTTTCGCCAATGTCCCCATGTTCAAATCTGATATTAATGCCGATAAGGGCGGGATGTGTTAAAATCCAAAAGATTTAGTATCTCGTAATTATATAAGCGGATATTTATTATACCTAACCTTGCAGCGAGTAGGCGCGTACCGCTGTACGCCCGTCCTAATTTTATTCCAAACTGCAAAGGTAAGGTTATTATAGACAAGAGCATCGTAAAATAGATAAAAATAGGTAATTATTCCGCCCGCCTTGAATTCTGAGCGAAGCGAAGGATAAAGATTCTTCGCTTCGCTCAGAATGACAGGGGGTGAATAATTACAAAAATAGATAAGTTGAGGCAAGTGCGTGAAGAATCAGAACCGTCGGCCCGCCTGGTATCAGCCCTACAAAGCTTTCAGGCCGACTATTATCGGGGCAATAGCAACTATAATAGTTTTTAGCCTGTTTTTGTTAGTTCTAGCTCCGGTCAGTGCTATCGGAATAGTATCTTTGCCGGAGGACGTAAAGCCAGTAGCCGTAAATTTTGGCTCGCTCACCCCGGAAGTGACTATACCCAGTCCGACTCCGACCCTTGCCCCCGCTCCGACTCTGACTCCGACCCTTGCCCCGCCTACTCCGACGGCGGCAGCCAGTCTTGCTCCAACTCCAGTCAGTACCCCGACCCCGACCCCAGAGCCGACGATTGTCCCAACTCCAACTCCGCTTCCGCCCTTACCAGGTATTATGCCGCGCCGTTTTCGTATTCCCTCGCTGGGTATCAACGCCTATGTCGAGCATGTTGGGCTGGACTCAGAGAATCGGATGGATGTGCCGCGCAATATCTGGAATGTGGCCTGGTATAAGCTTGGCGCGAAACCGGGCGAGCGGGGTAATTCGGTAATAGACGGTCATGTGGATGGCCCGAACACTCCGGCGGTCTTTTGGACGCTGAAAAACGTGCAGTTGGGTAGCAAAATTTATGTCCAGGACGACAAAGGTGAAGAAAAGGTTTTTGAGGTCTTTGACACCGGGATTTACCCCTATGACCAGGCCCCGCTTGACCGGATTTTTGGGGGCAGCACCGATGCCCAACTGAATATCATCACCTGTACCGGGGTCTTTGACCAGAGTAGCCACAACTATGACCGGCGCTTTGTGGCCTACGCTCGGTTGGTGGATAAAGGCTAGGGCGATTTACGATTGGAACTAATCTAAAATCCAAAATTTAAGATCACAAGTCAAGGAAATTCAGGACTGGGAGGGTTACGATTTTGGATTTTAGATTTTAGATCATTTCCGCTACCAGTCGCCGTGCGTTGCCGCCCAGAATTGCCGCCTCGTTTGTCGCGTCCAGCCCAAAACTCTTGATATGGGCGATAGATTGAGGGACGGTCAGCACCACGTTGGGGGCATCACTGCCAAACAGTAATTTAGAGGCCAGTTGCCGCACCTTGTCGGGCGGCAAGGCTACTGGCTCGGTCACAACCGGGGTCAGGTCGGCGTACAGGTTGGGATAGCGTTCCAGCAAGACGAGCGCCTCTGGCCCGGCGGAATGCCCGCAATGTGCCAGAATAAGCCGGGCTTCCGGCCAGCTTTGCGCCACCCGTTCAATCGGGGCTAGTTCCTCGGCGGCGGTATAGCCGGACACCGAATGCCCGATATGAATTACTACCGGCATCCGCCGCTCCGAAACCAGTTTCCAGACCGGGCCGAAGGCCGGGTCGTCCACCTCGAAGTTCCCCACCGAACAATGTAGTTTCAAAACTTTCAGACCATATTCGTCCAGAGCTTGTCGCACAATCCCCGCCGGGTCGGTATCGTGAGGGTGGACGGTTGCGCCGCCGATGACTTCCACCGGGCCAGCCGTTTGCTCGATGACTATCTGGGCGCTGGCGGTATTCAGTCCGGCGGCAATCCCGGCTTTGTGGGCATAAGGTAACGTCCAGATAGCTTTCACTCCGGCCTGATGCAGACTTTCCAAAACCGTCGCATGGTCAAGGGGATAGGCTAATTTGGTATCTTTGTTGATATGCTCATCAAAGAAGGCCCGGATTTTGCGGGCGATGCGGTCCGGCAGTAAGTGGACGTGGCTATCTACAATTTCGGTCATGGCAATTTTGTCCATTTTATAAGTTTTGTGACGGACATCACAGTTTAAGAGTGAGCCAGGGCATAATCGGATTGGTTGGCAAAGGCTATAATACGGGTGTGAGGTAAGAGAGCTACTAAATAAAAAATAAAACGAAAATAAAAATTAAAAAAGCTCTCTTGCCGGATGAAACTAAAGAATAAACCATCACACAAAAAAGGCTTTACCGCCAACTTCTCTAAATTCTCCCTAAACTCCTCCACCAACGGGTAGCCGATGAGCAGCGGCTACCCGTATTTTTTTCATATTCTTTAGCTTAGTATATTTACCTAATCACCGCCGAACAGGTTAGCCGATTGCCCGTACCACTTGGTGCTATTGGTGATACTCGTAGTTGGGCCAGTCCGCCTGGGCCGGGAAAATTGGTAAGCTTGATACCGTATACTACATTATGATTGAGCAATAAACCACCGTTTAGCGATGTCAGGCCGGTGCCATCTATGGTTATCGTTGGCCCGCCACTACATCCCCCCACCAGATTTACCCCACTGGTCATAGAAGGACTCCAGCTTACGCCAGGGTTAAAACTAACCTTGTTGCCGGATACAGCAAAAGTAATGGATTGCCCGGTTAGAGCGTGAGTCATTGCATAAGATAGCATATTTGAATTGCCGCCTGCGCCATCATCGCTTGGATTGCTGACGGGCCAGAGCGTAGTTACCACCCGTGCTACATCGGAATAAGTATTCCCCGCCGCATTATGCGCCCGAATTCGATAAAAATAGGTGGTATTTATCGTCAGGCTGCCATCAATACCCGTGGTTATATTCGGGCTGGTCAGCGCCCCAATTTGTATCCAGCCAGTTGTACCGTCCGGGCTACGCTCAATCGCAAAGTCACTTTCGTTGTGCGATTTGTCGGCCCAGGTGAGGCTGACCTGCGTGGCGGAAGTAGCCCAAACATTCAATCCGGCGGGGGCAATTGGCACAGCCAGCAAAGTAGTGGCACTGACCGGAGTAGTATAGGCCGAAGTTCCATAGGCGTTATAGGCCCGAATGCGATAAAAATATTGGGTATTATCTTCCAAATTAATATCGTTATAACCGAGGAGGTTGGCGGCGACGGTAGCAACGACGGCATAGTTGCCCGCCGCCCCAGTTTTGCGCTCGATATAAAAGCCGCTTTCGTTAATCGCATTGTCGGCCCAGCTTAGATTTATCTGGCTGCTGGAAAGGGTGAGGGCTGCCGGGCTGGAAGGAGCCGCCGGGGCGACTGCCGCCTGTGCCGAATTGGGGCTAATTTGCAAGGAACTCTGGTTGACCGCCTCGAAGTTCGAGCCGGTAATCCCACCCAGTTCCGAAACCAAAACTCCATCGTTCCAGCCAGGGTCGGGTGCGCCCGAAATAAACCAATCCGAGCCGTTATCCGCCACAATCATGCCATAAGTCTTGAGGGCAGTTAAAATCACCTGGGTATCGTGAGAGTAGCCAGAAATATTAAAGCTGGCCTTGAGCCTGAAACGCTGGCCCATCGGCGGCAGGTTCGGACTGGAATTAGAACTGGCCTTGTGGCGGGCAGGCCAGATATATTGATTGCGGGTATTATTAATCGTAAAGCGCAAGGCGTGATTGATTGCTCCGGCGGCTACCTCATCATAACGGGCCAGACCAGGCAGAATCGGTAGCCCCGCCGCATCCGCCGAGGTCCAACCCGCCGGGCGCAGCCAATTCTCATTCAGGTTGAAGAATGCTCCTGACCCGGCATGCCAACTTGTCCCGCCGCCTTGCGGATAAGATGACCAGGTTTCAAAGAGCATACAAGTTCCTTGCTGAAGGACAATTACATGGCGGTCTCCCGTGCTGCTCGGCCCACCTTCAATCGGGGCGGTCGGCGGGATAGGATACGGGCCGATGTCGCTTTCAGCCGTATAGTCAAAGGCCATCGGGACAGTGGCTTGATTTTGGGGAACTATGACATAAGGGATGCCTATCGGTGCGCCCTGCCATAGACCCGACCCAAAATCGGGATGCAACCCTTTGTTTGCCCCGATGCTATTGATATAAGCATTCGAGTTGGCATCCACCGGCAAATTGTTGACCGGTACATTCCAGATATTGTCCGCCGGAAAGAGAGGGCAACCGCCAATAATCGGCGGAGCGGCCTGGGTTACATTGAAACGCCACCCAATAATTAGCAGCAGCAATAAACCCAGCCCCAAAATGAGCGCTATCACAATAAGTCGGATAGGTCGTAATCGAACACCTCGCCAAGCTTGCATCATATCTCCTTCGGAAATCTGAAATCTGAAATCTAAAATCTGAAATCTAAAATCGAAGATCAGAGGTCAGAAGGCTAGTTTTGAGCTTTGAGGTTTGAATTAAAAGCCAAGCCGGGGCGTATTTTTCCACTCTTCCGTCTTGCAAACCTCAGTCCTCAGCCCTCAGTCCTGAATTTCTTGCATCTTGCGTCTTCCGCCTTCCGTCTTGCATTTTCCCGACCTCTGCTTTTAGTGTAGCAACAAATTGAGGATATGGCATCCTTACCAGCTAGTACCTTAGTCGTGGATTCCTATAGGACATTTCACCCAGAGCGGGGACAGCCGGGAATAGCAACCAGAAAGTCCGGGGAAATTTCCGGGCAGTAAGTGTGTTATAATTTTAAATGCGACCTGGAAACAGTAAAAATTCCCCAAAAGGTTGGGGACTTTGAGAGAACCACACATAATGCCAGAATTATCGGCGGAATCGCCATCCGAATCAGCTTCTACAGAAATTCAGTCTTCCCGCTCGGAAGAACCAAAAATCAGGGTACTACTGGCGGACGACCATACTATTTTGCGCCAGGGAATTCGGATGCTTTTGGAAGCCCAGCCCGATATGGAAGTCGTTGGCGAAGCTACCAACGGACGCGAGGCCGTCGAACAAGCCCGGCTCTTGCGACCATTGGTTGTTCTGATGGATATTTCCATGCCGGAGCTAAATGGCCTGGAAGCCACCCGTCGTATTAAACAGGAATTGCCCGAAATTCAGGTGGTGGTTTTGACCATGCACGAGGCCGATGAATATCTGGTCAAGATTTTGCAGACCGGGGCAACTGGTTATGTTCTCAAACAGGCCGCTGACCGGGAGCTTATCGAAGCGGTGCGGATTGCCAGCCAGGGTGATACTTATCTCTATCCCAGCATCGCCCGACGGCTGGTGACGGATTATTTGCGCCGGGTCGAGACTGCCAGCCCGGACGAGCGCGATGCTTCCTACGAGAGCCTGACGGGGCGGGAACGCGAAATTCTCAAGCTCATCGCCGAAGGCCATACCAATAAGGAAATCGCCGAGCTTTTGACCCTCAGTGTGAAGACCGTTGAAAACCACCGCTATAGCCTCATGACTAAACTCAATGCCCATGATCGGGGCGAACTTA
>JBBRSG010000187.1:0-8786 GCA_038245615.1 Chloroflexia bacterium
GTGTCTTCAGGATGAAGGTCGCGGGTGGCCTCGGCGAAATCCGGTCCATCAATGTTGGAGACAAAGCGCAGGGTCAACTTGCGGTCAGTGTAGTGACGCAGGGCTTCCGAGGCCATAACCGGGCCGAGGTCTGAGCCACCAATCCCGATATTGACCACATTGCGGATAGGTTTGCCGGTAAAGCCCTTCCATTCGCCGTTCCGTACCTGGTTGGCAAAGGCCGACATTTTGTCCAGTACGGCATGGACTTCCGGCACAACATTTACCCCGTCTACATAAATTTCAGCATCTTTAGGAGCGCGTAAAGCTACGTGCAATACCGCCCGGTTTTCGGAAACATTGATTTTATCGCCCCGGAACATCGCCTCAATCCGCGCCTGCAAGCCGCAATCCTGAGCTAATTGCAAAAGCAGTTGCAGGGTTTCATCGGTCAGGCGGTTCTTGGAGTAATCAAAATAGAAACCCAGGGCCTCGCGGGACATTCGCTCGCCCCGCGCCGGGTCGCTGGCGAACATCTCGCGCAAGTGTAGATTGCGGACAGTTTCATAATGTTCTTCCAGAGCTATCCAGGCCGGACGCTGCTTTAAGAGAGGCGACATTTCCTTTTCTCCTTATTTTTTTTGCTTTGAACCAATCGAAGCTCATTTATATCTCAGAGAAAATTCAAGCTGCCCTCGTCCCAGATGGGAAGCTTTTAACCACCAGCTTTTATCCATTTGACCGAGTTTGTTGACGGCTTCTTCTGGCTCGAAATCGGTATAAATCATGGCAAATAGTTGTTTTTCATCGGGATATTCGTGGTCGGTAATCACTTCTAAGGTCACCTTAGTTGGAGAACCAAAATATTTCTCGATTTTTCCGGTGGCATCTTGAAGTAATGACCATCATTCAGGCCGCTCCTGGATATATTGGTAAACCTCGGCCTTATCCTTAGCCAGATATTTTTGGTCTAATAAAGCAAATAATTCCGGTATCCCAATTTGCCCTTGATTATCCGCAACTGGTAATTCTTCGTATTTTCTAGCCATAATGTCACGCTTTCTGGCTGATGTTCGGTGCTACTACCGATTTTATTATATCATGCTACCCCGTTGTGACGGCAAGCCGCCCATCAACTTTATGCCGCGAAAAAGGGTTTTTAGACCTGTTTGGATTTACCCTGCTTGCGAACAGGCCGGAGCGGGAATAGCCCTCCCGCCAGAAAAGCCAACGTTGCCAGCCAGGTCAGGCCACTGACGATGAGGCCAATCGTGAAAGCGGTGGGAGCAAACTCTAGCTCCAAAATGTGTTTGCCGGGCGGCAAGTAGAGTGCGCCAAAAGCATAGTTGGCTTTCTCGATAGTCACTTCCGCCCCATCCAGCCGAGCCACCCAACCGGGATACCAGGATTGATTTAATATTACATATCCCTGAGTGGTGGCGGTAATTTCCAGGTTTAAGCGGTTGGCGCTCTGGCTCAAAAAGCGTACTTCTTCCCCGGCTTGTAGACCGGACGGCCCGTCCAACCCGCGCCCGCTTTGCAAATAAGCTAATTCAGCGGGCTTAAAATCAGCCGCAAGCAGGGCCGCTAAAGTATCACTCGCGGGTTTAAGCGTGCTGCGGTGTACTAATACTGCCCGCGCTAAGGCCTGCGAATTTTCCCAGACATTCAGCTTAATGCCGGGCCGGTCATCCCGAAAGGCCAGCTTGAATTGCGGGCCAGTCGGGTCTTCCTTGTTGCGGGCGATAATATAGCGTGCGCCCAACAGATTATAGGCCGGGACTGCCCGGAAATCTTTCTGGGACGAGGTTATTCCATTCCAAAGGGTTTCGTAGCTGGCAAGCTGAAGCGGATTGAACAGACCACGTACATCCGCCAGGCGGTAGAGTTGGGCAGTGTTGGCCTGCCACGCCTGGGTTACGCTGCCGACGCTGGCATCCAGCCGATACTGCCCGGCGGGGTCTTGCGAGCGGATAAAAGCGGCAGTGTCGTCGTGGCGGAAAGCGGTGGTCACGTCGCCCACTACCGGATTAAAGTTGGCGCGGGCCGAAAACAGGTCGAATACCATCAGACCCAGCGCCAGAAATGCCCCCCAATCCGGGCCTATTGTGCGGCGATAGAACAACCGTAGCAAAACGGCGGATAGCCCTAGCAAGATAACTGCCAGTACCAGACCGTCAATCCCGCGCACCACCAAATCATTAATCTGGCCCGGCGTAGATAATACCTGGGAATACAATAAGGGGAGTGGCACGACCAGAAGGGCAACTCCGGCTAAGGCCATGCCGCGCCAACTCCAGCGCAAGGCCCGTTCTGCCTCGGCTTCGCAGGGTCGCGCCCGATAGTCGAGCCAGCTTTGTAGTCCGAAAGCCGCCCCTATCGCCAGCCCCAAATTGAACCAGACCAAAAATCGTCCGGCCCCTCGCGTTAGGTTCAAAGCCGGGATAAACTGGTAAAACCAGCCCTGGAAGATAGTCGCCCCCGCCAGCGAAAAGATTAATCCGGCGATTCCCAGGCTCACAAAGAAAATGGGATAGAACTTCGAGCGCCCAATCGGACGCAGCCAAAGGGCCAGCGCCGCTAACGGGAAAACTAGCAGCCCCATATAGCCCAAAACATCGGTATTGCTCCAATAGCCGAAATAGGACTGGGGATTGGGGCTAAAAAGATTCGGCAAGAGTAAATCCACTAAACCGATAGGCCAGACCCGAAACTGGTTGGAGGTTTCGTAGCTGATAGCCGAGCGCACCGAAAGTTGCCCCAACTCATAAAAAGGCCAAACCTGTATCAGGGTCGCGCCGCCCAAGACCGCCAGCATTAGACCCAAACGGGCGAAAGGGAGGACGGCAGGCGGAAGTCGCAAGACGGAGGTCGGGGTGAATTCAGGACTGAGGACTGAGGACTGAGGACTGAGTTTCCTAATCGAAAATCGAAAATCGTAAATCGAAAATCGTGGTCTTGCCGCTTTTGGAGGTAAATTTCTGACTACTGACCACTGACCACTGATCACTGCTCTTCCGCGCCAGACGATTGCTACCCAGAAGATAAGGGCGGCGTAGAAGTTATAGAGGAAAAGCTGGAAGTGGCCTGCCAGGAGGCTGATGGACAGAAACAGACCGGCGGCTACCGCCCAGCGCCATTGGTGCAGATTGGGGCGGCGGTTATCGAGATCGGGTTGGGTCGGGTTGGGGACGGGGCGAGCAGCCTGATTTACTGCCAGGAGGATTAGAGGTAGCCATGCCGCCGCCGCTAACATGGGCAAGTGGCCCAGATGCGACACTGCAAAACCACTGAAGGCATAAAGTGTCCCAGCCATCAGACTGGGCCAACGTCCCAGCCCCAGACTGCGCCCGAAAGCATAGGCAAAAGCCGCCGCCAGCCAGTAATGGACTAAGGCCAACATCTCGACTTTTTCGTAACTGATGGGGCGACCCAACCACCAGAAAAGCCAGTTTAGCGGATAAAATACCCCGCTTTGAATATCGGCGGCAAAAGGCATTCCGCCGAATAGATTGGGATTCCACAAGGGAAGTTCGCCGGAGTGCAGAGTTTCGGCGGCAAAGACATGAATAGGGTAAAAAAAGGAGGCCAGGTCGCCCCCGCCATTGGGCATCGTTACCTCCCGGCTGAAAAGCGGTTGCCAGAAGAAGCCTGCTACCAGGCCAAGTAACCCCCCGACTGCCAGGACATCGCGGTAATAGCGGCGGTCACGCCCGTCGTGGCGGTCCAGCTTGCCCCAATAGCGGTTATAGCGCCATCGGGTCAGGGCAAAAGCAATCGCTAGAGCGACAATTAGCCCTAACCCGAAAAACAGCCCAGCCCGGTTCGCTAGCATCAGCTATAGCTCCACCAACTTGAAGGCCTCGGCATACTCGAACTCGTAATCGGCGGCAAAGTCGCGGTGGCGTTTGCGAATACGCTCGTAAAATTTCTCGTCCGGGTTGAACTGACTGGGATGGGCCAGCATGGACTTGAACTTGGTGTCCATCACATCCGAGACATTGACATAATAATCGGGCGCGTCCGTTCCAAAGAGGAGCAATCGTTTAGTGCGATGGACTTCCAGACCCTCCTCCCGCAAGTGTTCGGGGAAACTGAGCGGCATCATAGCTGCCGGAAAAGCGGCATCCAGGGCCAGTTGTCCGCACACCCGGTGGTCGGGGTGCATCCGATAGTTGCGGGTGAGCGGGTCCCAGGTCAAAATAGTTTCGGGCTTGAAGCGCCGAATCTGGCGCACCACTTCGCCCCGCATTTTGAGGTTGTATTCCAGCTCGCCATCATTAAAGCGCAAAAAGATACAACTCTTGACTCCTAGCACCTCGGCTGCCGCCAGTTGCTCGGCCTCCCGGATACGGCGCAAGTCGTCCGGGTCGTCCTGGGGGTTATCCGTGCCTTTATCCCCACTAGTCAGCAACACAAAATTAATCTCGCAGCCCGCTTGCGCCCATTTCGCCAGCGTTCCACTACAACCGAACTCGGTATCGTCGGGGTGGGCCACAATCGCCAGGGCCGATTTTGGGACTTCGGTCTCAAGTTTCTTTTCAGTCACTAAAGCAATTTACCTCCTTGAACAAGTGGTCAGTGGTTAGTAAAATGTAAGACGGAAGACGGAAGACGGAAGATTTACGATTAAGAAATTCAGTCCTCCGTCCTCAGTCCTGAATTTCTTCCGTCTTCCGTCTTTCCCTGACCCCCGCTACGCCTCCCATTGGGCTTCGTAAAGAATTTCTACCGGCCCCATGACCTTATGGGTAACTATAACATTTTTTCCGCCACTAAGCTTTACCAGATAGTTTATTACTCCGCAGGTAAAATCGGGGGGAGTTGGCACGTTACTGCGGCGATAGCGCAAATAGCCTTTGCGAACCTCCTCCATTTGGTGCTGCCCAAACGGATAATTATATTTTTGGGTTTTGATATAAAGTTGGGCGGCTTTTTCGATACTAAACATCCGAACTGCAATTTTATTGATTTGCCCAATCGGGCTTTGGAAATGACCGTCCAGCGAAGCAGTTCCAAGCTGAAAGTAGACTTCCGCCTTCGGGTTGGCTGCAAAAAGGGTTTGTCGGGCATGTTCGATAATATTGATATAGGTTTCAAGCGGTAGATTTAAGGGCGGTTGAGCGTAGTCGTAATCAAACTGTTGTTTCAAACTCAGAAGAAAAGCCGATTGCCCGGCAAGACCATTCCCAATTATCAAGTCTTTTATCAAAGATTGCGGAACAAGACGCGGGCTAGTGCTTAACATAATATTGACTTGCTTTTTATGGTAGAACTCAATAGAGTTAGGAAACGTATCTAAGCTGCAAACTTACTTTATATTATAGTTATAAAGCAAAAAACCGCAACCAGCAAGCTGGGGCGGTTTTTTAAGGTTAGGGGCATCGCGCAGTGGTCTAGTAAACCAGACCTCCGGCGATGCCCTTACAGTTATCAATTATCATGGGCATCACCTCCTTTATTTTTGAGAGGAAGTTCTGTTGAGTATAGTTCAGAGCTTCCTTACGGGATGAATAATACCAGAGTCTATTGCTAAAGTCAAGATATTTTGCATGGGAATTTCAGGATTCATGCCGTTGTAAAAGGTGCGACCTACTAAAAGTGTGCTAATATGGCGGCGGGTTGCACCTTGTAAAGGTTTGGTTGGTTTGGTCTATCTATCCGCAAAGGAAAGACCACCTAGCCAACTGGTTTACGATTTTTACAATGCAAGGTGTTGCCAGTCAACTTGAGCTAAATAGCAGCTTTCAGGAGGAGTAAATTGGCTATCAATTTTAAGAAGCGCGAGAAAATATCGGTTGAGCAACTCAACGACATGCAGTTATATTTGGGCGAAGAAACCTATGATGAGTACAAAGATGGACATATGTCCCGCCGTCGCATGTTGCGGCGTTTGGTCATCATCTGTGGCAGCAGCGCGGCAGCCGCCGCTTTGCTGGTAGCGTGCGGCGACCCAACCGCAACTCCAGTTCCGGCGACTACTGCTGCCCCAACTACGGCGGCGGCTACGACGGCGGCAACCACCGCCGCCCCGACCACTGCCGCTGCCACCACCGCAGCAGCGGTAACTACCGCTGCCCCAACTACCGCCGCTACAACGGCGGCGACTACTGCTGCCGCTGCAACGACAGCCGCCGGTACTACCGCATCCGGCACTACAGCGGCAGGTACTACGGCGGCAGGCGGAACTCCGGCAGCCCCACCCCAGCAGGCTACCCCTGGTGCGGCTAAAGGCCCCCTGGTGGTGGCGGCTAACGACCAGGCGGTAGATGCTTCGGATGCGACCTACACCAGCGATGGCAATACCATTTTTGGTTATCTGGCCCGACCTACGGCGGCGGGGACTTATCCAGGGGTCATCGTAATTCACGAAAACCGGGGGTTGACCGACCATATCAAGGATGTCGCCCGGCGGCTGGCGAAAGAAGGATATATCGCTTTTGCGGTAGACCTGGCTTCGCGGGCGGGTGGGACAGCTAAAGTTCCTACCGACCAGGTAACTGGCTACTTTGCCAATGCCAAAGCGGATGATTTGGTCAAGGATTTGCGGGCCGGAGTGGATTTCCTGAGCAAGCGGCCCGGCATCAAGGCTGCCGATAAGTTGGGAGTAGTCGGCTTTTGCTATGGCGGCGGGATGACCCTGCGGCTGGCGGCTGCCGAACCCCGCATCGTGGCAGCAGTACCATACTACGGCCCAGTTCCCTCCCCGGCAAGCATCATGAGTACCACTAATGCCGCTATTCTGGGGCAGTATGGGGCGCTCGACCAGCGGGTTAATGCCGGGATTCCCGACCTGGAAAAGACCCTCAAGGATTCTGGGAAAACCTTCGTAAGCAAGGTTTATGATGGAGCTAACCACGCTTTCAATAACGACACCGGAGCGAGTTTCAATGAAACCGCCGCCGTCACCGCCTGGAAAGAAACCCTGGGCTGGTTCGGCAAGTACCTGAAAGCTTAAAGTTTTATCAGCTTGACAAAATCGCCGAGTTTATTCAAAGTATAACCTGTTTGGAGGGTTATACTTTGAATAAACTCGGCGATTGCCTAAACTGCTTTGAATTAAAAATTTCTCCATTTACACCAAGCCCGAAGCTGGATATAATCTTATCTGGTATTAGGCTATTTAAGATGGACTATTACTGTCCTGAATTCTTTTTCCACGCTGTAACCTGAAATAATAAGCAAGACAAGCTAAGAAAGAGCTAAACGTGGCCCAACTTTCTGAAACCGCTCCAAAATCGCGCCAACGTCTGCACCTGCCCAACCCGCTTTGGTCGGTGGTCTTAGTAATTTATGCCATCATGGTATTGCTGATGCTCAAAAGTCCCTTGGACCACCCTCCGGCCCAGGACCACTATTATTATCAGGCCGCAAGCTGGCTCAAGGGGCGACTAGACATAGATAATGCTCCATTCGATTTGCAGGACATTGTGACTTATAACGGGCATCGCTACCTACCGCTCGGCTCGTTCCCGGCAGTCGTAACTTTGCCCTTTGCCGCCATTTTTGGCGAAAATTACAAGCAACCTTATCTGGTTTATCCGCTAGTCGCCCTGACTGGCTGGGTGGTCTGGCTCATTTTGGGTAAGTTGAGGCTGGTATACCCGGCCACCCGGCCCTGGTTACTGGCTATTTTCTTTCTGAGTACAGTGTATTTTTCGGTAGCGGTGCAGCAAGGCGGGGCGTGGTTTGTGGCCCATATCGTCACCTGCCTTTTTCTTTTTTTAGGTATCAACGAAGGGTTAGGCCAACGTCGTCCCTGGCTCATGGGTTTGTATATGGGTTTGGCCGCCGCCAGCCGTTTTACCGCCGTCTTTACTTTCCCCTTTTTCTTGATACTTTTAGCCAGCGCCCGCCCGGTGCTACCCGCCCTGCCGCCCGAAGATGAACCTGCCGAAAAAGGCCCATTCTGGATTGGTCTGCCCAAAATAATCAGCCGCTTTGTTCTGTTTGGGATTGGGGCAGCAATACCGCTAGGGTTTTATTTCGGCTATAACTATCTGCGGTTCAACAGCATTTTTGAAACTGGCTACAATTCTTCCAGCCTGGGCGGGACGGGAGTCCTTGACCAGGCCCGTGCCGCCGGGCTTTTCGGGCTGGTACATCTGCCCAAAAACTTGTATTACTTCTTTATGGCGATGCCAGAGCCGGTTGGGATTTCGCTCACCGGCAACCCTGGCGATATTCCGGTTTTGCCCTTTCCCTGGATTCAGCCGTCGCCCTGGGGAATGAGCATCTTTTTGACCACTCCGACAATTATTTATGCCGTCCATGCCAGCCGAAGAATCCCGGCGGTGCTGGCAGCCTGGGCCGGAATTATCCTGACGGCTATCCCCATTTTCACTTATTACGGAGTCGGCTGGATTCAGTTCGGCTTCCGCTACGCCCTGGATTTTACCCCTCTACTCTGGTTGTTGATTGCTATCGCACTACGCCAGCGGCTTATCAGCCTGAACCGACCCAGCCTGGCCCTCTGGCTCATCATCCTCGGCTGCCTCATCAATCTGTGGGGAGCTTACTGGCTCACCTCCGTCCGACTTTAACGGGGGCGGGGTAATCTAAAATCTAAAATCGAAGGTCTAAAATACAGGGAATGGGAGTCACGCAGTTAGGGCTTTCGAGCTTCGATCCCGCAATACAGGAAACGGGAGTCATAGATTTTCGATTTTCGATTTTAGATTACCCCCCCGCCGTTGACACCATTTTCGAGCTTTGCTATAATACATTCAGGTAAGCGAAAATTATTATTTGAGGTTGGAGAAAAATATATTGGAAGAAAGCAAAATGATGGTCAGTAATCCGTCCCA
>JBBRSG010000188.1:0-8779 GCA_038245615.1 Chloroflexia bacterium
AGGCCGGAGTTTCATTGAACGTGCTTGGCCCAGCCCCGGTTGCCGATTTTTCAGTCGTACCTTCCCGACCCGGTGGGATATTGCTGGTGGCAAATGCGGGGGGTAGCCTGAAATTGCCCGCCACTGCCACCCCCGTCCCGCCGTCGGCAACTACCAATAATAGTAGTCCCGGCCCGGCAATTGTCGCGCCGACCCCGACCCCGTTGCGGGTCGCCCCCATTAGCGGGCCGGTAGCGGTTGCGCCGACTCCAACCCCGGCGATTGCCCAGCCAGTGCTGCAAAGTTTCGAGCAGGGCGCAGAAGTTACCGCCAGCTTACCCCGCCGTCTGGTAATTCCACGCCTGAATGTGGATACCAGTGTCAAGGAAGTTACTATAAATCTGGGTAACTGGCAGGTCGCGGACAATGCTGCCGGACATCATCTGGGGACTGCTATGCCCGGTAGACCGGGGAATATGGTGCTGGCTGGACACCGCGACATCCGGGGCAGTATCTTTTTGCGGCTGAACGAGTTGCAAAAAGGCGATGAATTTAAGGTTTACACCGACACCGCGGTTTACCGCTACATTGTCACTGAAACCAGCGAGGTTGCGCCCACCGAAATTTCGGTGATGGCCGCCACCCTTGACCCTACCGCCACCCTTATCACCTGTACCCCAATTGGACTGGCGACCCGCAGATTGATTGTAAAAGCTCGGTTGGAAAAGTAGGAAAACAGACCAAAAAAGTAACCGGTATATTTTAAGAAAAAGGATTATTATTATGATGAATCGCAGCCAAACCCCGCCCCGCCCTCGTCGTCCCGCCAGATGGACATGGCTTGAATTGACCGGCTTGACTGCCGCGTTCTTCCTGATAATCTGGCCGCTGATTAGCCTGAGCCTGACGGTCATGTTTCCGTCCCAGGTGCAGGC
Source organism: Chloroflexia bacterium (assembly GCA_038245615.1). Taxonomy (GTDB): domain Bacteria; phylum Chloroflexota; class Chloroflexia; order Chloroheliales; family Chloroheliaceae; genus 54-19. The sequence goes on from JBBRSG010000188.1 coordinate 915, forward strand.
TGCTTCACCCATCTCGGTCAGCAAATCCTTTAGTAGTGCCACCAATCCCGGCAATACCGTGACTTACAACATTACGATTTCAACCGGGGCGCTGGCGGCTCGCCTGGATACCTTGATTGATAATTTGCAATCGCCGGAACTTACTTTTGTCAGTGCGGCAGTAACTTCGGGCGGGGCATTTATCGCCAGCCCGCCTTTGGTTTCGGGCAACACCGTGACTTTCAACGGAAACGCTCAAATGCCGCCTAGCTCAACTGCCAGTGTCCAGATTGTCGCTGTTATCGGCGGCTCGGTGGCCTGTACTACGGTTATCGGTAATACTGCTGTTGCTACCGATACCAACTCCAATGTTTCTAGCGGCGGGGCTAGTTTCGCGGTGTGCAGTGGCGGCGGTGGCCCTACTGCGACCCCAGTTGGAACTACTGTCGCTCCCAGCGCGACTAGCACTCCGGTTGTGACGACCCCGGCGACGACTCCGCCGACTTCGACGACCCCTCCAACTTCAACTACGCCCCCAACTTCGACGACTCCGCCGGTGTCCACTACCCCACCGACCTCAACGACTCCGCCGATTTCGACCACTCCCCCAACTTCAACGACTCCGCCAGTCTCGACGACTCCGCCGACTTCCACAACCCCGCCGGTTTCGACCACTCCGCCGACCTCGACGACCCCTGCAACGACCACGACTACAACCACAACTACGACGGCAGTAGCTACCACGACCACCGCGACGACCACAACGGCGGTAGCTACCACGACCACCGCGACAACGACTACCGCCACTGCCACTATCGCGCCGACGGCGACCAGTGGCGTGCCGGTGCCGAGTAATGGGCCGATTACTTCCTCAATTCTGCCGACCCGAGTTGGAACGGGCGGGGCAATAACCAGCGCCCCGATTGGGGGGGCAACGACGGCGGCTGGGACAACCACCGGGCCTAATCCGGCTCAGGCGGCTAATGGCGTAATCAGCGGAGTCTTTACTGTTGCCGGAAACGGAGCGGCCCTGAGCGGGCAACGAGTGGATTTGATTTTGCGAAGTGGCAGCGGCGATAAGCAGGTCGCCACCGGGGTAATTGACAGCACTGGGGCGTACTCCTTCCTGGGGGTCGCCAATACCGGGACAGGCGAGGTCTATTATGTCCGCTTTGGCAACCCTGGCGGCGGTAGTTTGCGCTCCTGGAATAGCAGTTCGTTTGCCTTTGGCGGCGGACGGGCCGAAGCCCCTCGCGCCGATTTGGTAGATGTAGGTTTGGGCGACCCCGGTAACAGCCTGAACACCTTCCAGCTACCCTTAACCCTGAACTGGAGCGGGCGCGGGCAGGGCGATAACTATACCGTTGTTATCTCTTTCGGGGATGGACGGGGGGTAGCCCTGAATAGTGGCGACCTGGGCGGCAAAACCGCTTTCACCATTGCTGGAAACACTTTAGCCCCCGGTGAATATTTTGCCGAGGTACAGGTACGCAACGGAAGCGGGGCAGGAGTATCTTATCGTCAGTTCCGTTTCCGGGTCGGTAGCGGTGGCAATCTGGTTCCGGTAGGGGGCGGCAATAGCGCGGCTACGCCTACGCCCCAACCCAGCACCGCCCCGGCAGTCGGGGTCGGCGGCGGTTCGATTAATGTCACGCCTACCAATCGCCCTAACCCGCTTGCCCCGGTCAATACCTTACCCGGCTCTACCGTGGGTATCGGCATCGCCTCTCAGCCGACCCCAAACCCGGCGGTCATTGGTAGCCCTGCGACGGCGGTCCCCGGTGTAAGCGGCAATACCAGTGGCAACAGCACCGGGAATGGGAATGGCAATAGTCCCGGCAGCAACGGAACAACCTTGCCGCCGGGTGTCACCGGGAGTGGCAGCTTGCCCGCCAGTGGCGGCGAACTCCCGATTGCCGGGTTAGTTCTGGCGGCGCTTATCCTCGGTCTGCGACGCATCCGTCTGGCGCTGCAAATGCCCCGCCTACGATTTTAAGGCTGGTTAGCAGGGAGAGAGGTAGACTTACCTCTCTCCCTGCTAAGGTCTTCCCACCATACGGCGCATCTAGACCAAAAGTCACCTTGACCCCACCTCAATCCGGGTTATACTATAATCAAATATTCTGAGCGGCAGAATTGCGGGACACTTTACCTCGAATTTTCGGTACTCTTATCCTGAATTGGGATAGCAGGTTGCTATAATGATTCACCCCTTAAATATGTGGCTTTATCGCTTTGCCGACCCACAAAATCTTAACTCGATTGAGCTGATTAGCCTGGGAAGTTATGCTATACTGGATTCGCGTAGTCTGGCGGGGTCAGATAGCCGCCCGCCCGCACTGTCAACCAGTCCCGGCTGGTCGAGCATCCTAACTCCGGTGTTGGCTTCGCTCGAAGCACCTCCATCAGAACGGCTGGTGGGGGTAAAATAGCTACTTCACCGGCAGCGGTGGAGCTAGAAAAGCTGCTATGCTACCCACCGACGATAATTTCAGGGTTACAGAGATTTTTGCTGAACCTGAACCTGAACCTGAATTTGAAGGGACCGATTCGCTGGCGGCCCGAATGTATCGCCGCAGCCAGCAACGCCAGTGGTGCGCCGGGGATTTGCCCTGGCACTGGGGCGTAAAGCTGGATGAGGGCCGGAAAGCCGGAGGCGCGGAGGTTTTGAGCCAGATTTTGTATGGCGAAAAGGCTTCCTTGAGGCTGGTCAGGCAGTTGGCGGCGATGGTCGAAGACCCGGACGAGCGGCGCTTTTTGCAGAGCCAGGCCGAGGATGAGGCCCGCCATGTCGAGGTTTTCAGCCGCTATATTGCCTTGCTGGGCGAGGTGCAACCGCCCGACCAGTATTTATCGCAGATGATTGAGGTGATGCTGGACAGCCCGGCCCTTGAGGTAAAAGTACTGGGGATGCACATCCTGATTGAGGGCATGGCCCTGGAAACTTTTCACGCCGCCGCAATGCAAATTGACGACCCACTCTTGAAAGAACTCATGCGTCGGGTCTATCGCGATGAAAGCCGCCATGTGGCCTTTGGCACTGAGTTCGCCCGCAAAACCGTCGCCGAACTGGGCCAAGCGGAGCGCGATATGCTGGCCTGGCAGGGCGGACGATTTGCGGTTGCCGCCGTCGGCCTCATCCGCAATCAGGAAGCCATCGCCACCGAATTCGGCCTCGACCTGCGCCTAATCCAAACCCGAACCCAGCGCGTGCTTTTCCGTCGTCTGGCGGATATTGGCTTGTTAAATCTAAAATCTAAAATCTAAAATCAGTAACATAGCTTTGAATTAAACGTGCTAGACATTAGCCGAATGCTCTTAGCTCTGAACCCTGCATTTTCCTTAACCTCGATTCAAGACCTTAGATTTTAGATTTTAGACCACTACTAAGGAGAATATGAACGCGAGACGTTGTGAGCTGTCCGTACCGGGCAGCAATTTCAAAATGATAGCCAAAGCTGCCGGTTTGACGGTAGACGAGGTTTTGATTGACCTGGAAGATTCGGTTGCCCCGGAAGGCCGAGCTGAGGCTCGCCAGAATATTATTCAAGCTGCCCGCGAACACAATTGGAGCGGCAAGCGGCTGGCATGGCGGATTAACCCGGTCTCGACCCATTTTTTCTATCGGGACTTGCTGGAAGTAGCTGAGGCGGTCGGCGACCAGATGGGGGCGGTTATCGTTCCCAAAGTCAATCGCCCGGAAGAAGTTTATACCGTCGCCAGTCTGTTAGCGGCAGTCGAGGCCGAAAAAGGATTTACGCGCCCGATTGCAATCGAGGCCCAAATCGAGTCCGCCGAAGGGATGTTAAACGTCGAGCGGATTGCTGCCGCCGCGCCGGGCCGTCTGGAAGCGTTGATTTTCGGGCCGGGCGATTATGCCGCCTCGATTGGTGCGCCGGGCCTGACCATTGGCGGCAAGGTCGAAAACTACCCCGGTCATCTGTGGCATTATGCCCTCAGCCGGATTATCGTGGCGGCACGGGCTTACGGTCTGGAAGTAATTGACGGGCCATACGCCGCCTTTAAGGACATGGCAATTCTGGAAGAAACCAGCCGCTGGGCCAGACAATTGGGCTGCGACGGCAAATGGGCGATTCACCCCAGCCAGATTGAGCCGATTACGGCAATTTTCACCCCCGAAGCCGCCGAAATCGAGCGGGCTACCCGCATTGTGAAAAGCTATCAAGCCGCCCTGTCGGAAGCCAGCAAAGGCGTATTGCTATTTGATGGCGAAATGATAGATGCCGCCACCGTCAAAATGGCGGAGCGCACCCTGCGGAGAGCGGGACGGTAACATTGTTCCGACTGGTTTTCACCCTTCGCTGATGAAGACTGCGACGGCCTCGCGCTTGCTGGTCAGGCCCGATACGGTGATGGCCCATTGTCCGCTTTGGGTGGTCGGCAGGGAATAGGTAAACGAGAAACTGCCGTCGGCCCCGGCGACAAGCTGAGTTCCGGCGTAGGCAATTCCATCGGGCGAAGTGGCCCAATAGCTATAAGTTTCCCCGCCAAAAAAGTTTGCGCCACTCAACCCAATAGTGGTGTTAGCCGGGCCACGTCCCGGACTGATGCTCAGTTTAGCGGCTTCCGGGGCTTGCAAAGCTACCAGCATATAGCCAGTCTTTTCCAGGCCACTGGTTTGCCCATGTGCCGTCACTGCCCAAATTCCGGCGGTGCTGGCATATTTCTGGTAAGAAAAGCTGATTTCGCCTTCCCGGTTGCTAAAGACCGTCAAATCCAGTTTGGTAGCATAGCCCAGCGGGTTGGTCTCCCAAAAACTGATGGCCTCAAACGAAGCATAGCCTGCCCCTGTCACCTGAACCGTCTGCCCGGTATAGATATTGTTGGGCGAAACCGTCAGGCCACCTTGCGGCGCACTGGTCGGATGGGGGGCAGGAGTTGGCGGCGGGCTGCTGGGGTCGGGAACGACTGCCGCTATCAGGGTAAAGGTTTTGATCGCCTCTTTGCCACTGGAAACCCCGTGTACCGTTAGACTCCAATGTCCCAGGACATAGCCCAAAGTCGAAAGCGAATAAGAAACCTTGCCCGCGCTATCAGCCGGAGCGGGAGTCCGGGCTACCGCCGCCCCATTCGGGTCGGTAGTCCAGACGCTAATAGATTCGCCGGGGGTAAATCCATCGGCATTGAGGACAACATTCGTTCCGGCGACTACTGCATCCGCCGGAGGTGGGGCGGGGGTGGTCGGGCCGGGCGCAGGAGTGGTTGGGCCGGGTGCGGGCGTATCTATGATGACCGAAACCAGTTCAAAAGGCGCGGTCGCTTCCAGCCCACTGACCTGACCATGCAAGGTCAGTTTCCAATCGCCCAGGATGAAGCCCAGAGTTGAAAAAGTATAGTTTACGTGGCCTCCTGCGTCTGAGCGGGCTTCCGGCAGCGTCCGAACCTCGCCTTCCGGCGAAGTCGCCCATGCCCCTACTCGCTCACTGACCCCAAAGCCATCGCCCACCGCCGATACGTCGCCACCGCCCACCTGCGGAGAATTTGTAACCCGCAGCGAGGCCGCAAATGCCACCGAAACCGAAGCGACACTCAGACATAGCCCTAGTGCTAAAATTGTCACCAGCGAAAGGACAAAATAGTGGGCCTTTGATTTTCTCGTTTTTGCAGTTATTTTGATTTTCATTGATTTCATCATAGTAAAATTAATTGAGTAACAATGACCTCATACAAATTGAGGTAATACAACCATCTTCCAAAAGCATAACTCAAACCCATTTTGGATATACTGAAATTCTACAAAGAAATTGCAAAGGCTTGCTAACAGGCGATTATTCCGCCAGAAATTTACTCAGGGCTTCAAAAGTCTGGTCGGGAGCTTCTTCCGGTAAATAGTGACCACTGGGGATAGTCTGACCGCGTACATCTTCGGCCCGGTCGCGCCAGACTTTAAGGACATCGTATTTGCGGGCGACTACCCCTTTTGCGCCCCACAGCACCAGCAAAGGACAGACGACTTTTTTAGTGGCTTTATCGACCTCATCATGGCGCAAATCAATCGTCGCCGCCGCCCGGTAATCCTCGCAGGTGGCATGAATAGTCGCCGGGTCGCTAAAACAACGAATATACTCCGCAACCACTTCGGGCGGAAAAACCGTCGGGTCGGCGCTCCACCGGGCCAATTTAGTCCGTATATAGTAGGCCGGGTCAGCCCCGATTAGTCGCTCCGGGAAATCGAAAGGCTGAATCAAAAAGAACCAATGGTAATAAGCGGTTGCAAATTCCATATCAGTGGTAGTATACATCTCATAGGTGGGGGCGATGTCTAGGACTGCCAGCTTTTTCACTCGCTCAGGATGGTCTACCGCCATGCGATGTCCGACCCGCGCTCCCCGGTCATGGCCGACCACGTAAAATTGCTCGTGGCCCAACTGCTGCATAACCTCGACCTGGTCTTGAGCCATCACTCGCTTGGAATAATTGATGTGGTCCGGGCCACCCTCCGGCTTGGAGCTATCGCCATAGCCCCGCAAGTCGGGAATGACCAGGCTATATTGCTGGGCCAGCCGAGGGGCGATTTTGTGCCACATCAGGTGAGTTTGGGGATAGCCATGCAGCAACAAGAGCGGCTTTCCCGCCGCTGGCCCGCCCTTGACTAGATTAATCCTGACCTCGCCGGTATCAATGACCTGCTGCTCAAAATTCTCAAACATGTTTATCTCCCGAATTGTCGGACTTTTTGAGTCGGTCAGTTGCGGCTTTGGGAACGACTGCCGCCCCAGGGCGAAGCAAAGCCGCCGCCGAACCGGAACGTCGTTTGACCCCCGGCGGTAAAAGCGGCTGTCCGGCAGCGATAGCGACGGTTTCAAGGGCTTTGGTTTTCTCCGGGTGACTGACGAAGTAGGCAATTTTGGTATTGCGGCCCAAAATCGCATCCCCGAAGTAAAAAAGTAGGCCCATATTTTGTTCTTCCTGCCGGATTTTACTGACAAAGCGCAGTTTGCCCGCCCCGCCCCCAATCAACCAGGCCGCCGCTAATGCGCCCAGCGCGAAGCTCACATTCGAGCTAAAGATTAATTGCAAGGCTACCACCGATACTATCCAGACTACCACCAAAATTGTTTCCAGTACCTGAAAAGACAGACCCGCCATTTTGTCTGGCCCGCCCTCGCGGGGTTGGTCATAACGGGTTAGTTTGGCGCGTTCTGCATCGGTGATAATCTTTTTGTAGAGGCCGGCCATTAGTACTTGATTGAACAAAAACCAGCCGCCCCCGAACATAACAAAAGTAATAAGGTGGTTTAGCACTACGGCATTGAGCGGCCCACCCAGATAAAGTTGGGTAGCTATCCCAGTAAGTAGCGCCAAAATCCCGCCGCCAATTCGGATTAAGCCTACTTGCTTGAGGTCTTGTAATCTGTACATAAATTTATTTCAGCCATCTAGGTTTGATTTATAGAACTTTCGGTTACTCAAGAGCATACCCCATGCCCGGTTTTCTGGCAAATCTGAGCCAGATTTACGAGGCAAAAATGATTGCTTGCCGAGCCTGGCGCTAAAATGGTATATTACAATCAATGTAATCAAGGGGACCTATTTTAATTTCTTGCTGGCTCAGGCCCGACAGAGTGGCCTTAATCCTTAGATGTACTTTGCCGGGTTGCAAGCGAAAATCCTGAACTTATGGGAGTAAAGCGATGAGCATCAATCTAGTCGAACTATTATATAGCGAGGAAGAGGAAATGGCCGAAAGTCAACTTCAGCACACCTTGACCAACGAGGTAGAGAGTGTACTGAAAGAGATGTTGGGGCTGATAGACCATTTTGTGAGCGGCAACCTCGAAATCATACCTCCCAAGACCGGACGGGAGTACAGCTTTAGTAGTGTGGCCCCGGATGTAGTTTTCTTCCGGGGAGTAAGGTTGAGC
>JBBRSG010000189.1:0-8670 GCA_038245615.1 Chloroflexia bacterium
GTAACCAATTTTGCCCTACCGCTGCTCGTGCTGGCCTTAACCGACTCTCCGTCCCAGGCGGGTGGGGTGGCGGCCATCCGGGGGCTGGTTTATGTCTTCTGGGCTATCCCAGCCGGGATTGTTATTGATCGCTGGGACCGCAAGCCGGTCATGATAGTGGCGAACCTGGGCAGCGGAGTGGCGATGGGCAGTATCGCGCTTGGTCTTGCCTTAAATAGTCTTTCGCTGGTTCAACTTTATATAGCAAGTGCGGTGGAAGGCTCGTTCTTTGTCTTTGCGAACCTGGGCCGCTTTGCTGCCTTCCCGAAAGTTGTTTCAAAAGAGCAATACCCCGCCGCCGCCGCTCAATCCGAAACTGCCGGTCAAATTGCCCTTCTAGTGGGGCCACCTTTAGGCGGTTTTCTTTACCAAACAGCCGGGGGATTCCTGGCGGTGTTGGTGGATGCGCTTTCTTACTTCGTTAATGGTTTTTCAATTTTCTTTATAACCAAAAATCTCAACCCTGAAACTTCCCCTGCCCCTAAAGCCATTCGTCACGAAATCAAAGAAGCGTTTTTATGGCTGTGGGGGCAAAAGCTGCTCCGGTTTCTGAATCTGCTCACAGCTGGGCGAACAATCCTCTCCGCCGGTCTATACCTGCTCGTTATAATCCTGGCGAAGGAGAACCAGGCTTCTTCCTTGTTCACCGGAATTATCTTCGCGGTCGGGGCGGGTGGCGGAATTTCGGGGTCGCTGGTTTTGGCCAGGCTGCACCGGCGTTTCAACATGCAGCAGCTGGTTGTCGGTATATCGCTGCTCAGTTTTTTAATTTTTAGCCTATATTTCGTAGCAGTTAATAACTATCTTCTGGCGGCTATAACCGCTCTCTTTTACGCGCTTGACCCTCTTTATATTGTGACCGTTTCTACCTATTCCGCCCGCACCGTTCCCGACCAAATCCGGGGCCGAGTGCTCAGTTTTACGCGGCTGGTAACGCTGGCCGCCCATTCTTTTGGCTTTTTTATCACCGGCTACCTGCTTCAATATCTTGGCAGCAGATGGGCAGTCGGGGTTTTCTCTGCCCTGTTGTTCGGTCTCTTCCTGGCGAGTGCGCTAAACAAAAATCTCGCCCAGTCAGGTGAGATTGGTTAGGCTTTTACCTCAAATTTATATGGAAGAAATCCTTGACCAGGCGGTCTGATGCCGGGTCATTCGACTGGAATGTAACCGCTAACGCGATTTCCTTGGCCTGCTGTTTTTGATCAATTATATCGCGGATTAAAGCTGCCCAAAGCAATTGTCCCAGATTTTCGGGATTTGATAGGTTTTTTCCAAGCTGTTTTTCGGTTCGTTCCAGTAATTCTAGACCCTCGGTTCGGCGGCCCAACCGTAGCAAATTGGTCGCCAACTGGAGTTGGGTCTGAATTTTATTGTGGTTATGGCTCAGTGCGTCGGCTTGGGTGGCCTGCACCTGATTATGACGGCTATTCTCCCGAATTGTCACATTCTGATGACGAATAACCTCAAATGCGAATCTAACACGCACCTGGGCTACACTGCCAAATCGTTATGCTATAATGGCAGAGTTGTAAAAGCTGATTTGCTTTACGAATAAACTAAAGGAGCAGAATATAAAATGGCCCTTAAAGTAAATGTATCGGGTGGAAAACCCGACGCGCCCCGTACCTCTGCCGGTTTGATTAAGCGCCCGGTGAGTGAGGAAACCCATGAGAAGCCTGCCGCCGTCAGCATCTCCGATATTGTACGCACGATTTTTGATGATGTTCGCACCACCCTTGAGCATACTGCCGATGTAGAACTGGAATTCACCGCCAATATCGAAATTATCACCAAAGACGGTGAGCCAACCTTGAACCTGGATATTAGTGGTGAAAGTGGTAATGCCCGCACAATGCGCCTGAAATTTGTCACCAAAGTCAACCCGACCCCGGAAAAAGACAAAGAAAAAGCCAGCTAATCTTTGATTGCGGCTTTTAGGATAAAAAGAGTGAGAAGTAACGTTGTATGTTATTTCTCACTCTTTTTTGTTTCCGCTTGACTCCCAGCCGATTCTTGACTAAAATAGTATAGAATTATTCGTAAAGCTGGAAAATATCTGAGCGGCTTTGTTAAGATTATTGCCCTGAAAACTAAACTTTTGGGCCAAGTCCTTAATAGGGGGTGACGAAAATGCTGGTACAACTAAAAAATGATGCCGACTTGCTCAATGACTTCCTGGATGAGGTGGCCCGCTTTTTGAAAGTTGCCCAAAGTGAACGGCAAATCGTCGAACTGGTCAGCAATCAACTCAGTCGGCTATTGGAACGGCGCGACCATGAATGGCTGCCCCAACGCTATTTACGCTCATGGAACGGGCCATACGCGCAATATCCTTTATACGTTGCCCCGGACGGCACATTTTGCGTTACGGCTGTAGCCTTTAATCCCGGTGCAATGACCGATGTTCACGACCATCGGGTATGGGGGGTAGTAGGGGTATATCAGGGTCTGGAAGAACAAGAACTTTACAAACGCACCCCGCAAGGGGGGCTGCGCCCGGCGGGTAAACTGATTTCAAATCCCGGTGATTGTTCTTATCTGTTGCCGCCCGAAGAGGAAATTCATAGCGTTGCCAACCCCACCGATGATTGCTCGGTTTCGATTCACGTTTATGGAGCAGATATTGCCAGAGTGCCGCGCAATAACTTCTGTCTTGAAACCGGAAAAATAAGCCGGGTTTATTCTTGCTACGCTTCCTAATCTGGGCTGATTACAATCAACCTCTAGTATTATAACAACATCGCTCAATTCTACCTTTGCTATTGACAAGCGATTTTCAGCGTGTCATAATTTTTCGTAGGAAGGGCATAATTTTCTTACAACCTTGTAGAATACCGGGGGTTAGCCCATTTTTACTCTTTCGCACAAGTATCGTTACAGTCAGACGTTTCGAGGTATTAATGACCACCCCAAGCCGTAATATTTACAAGAATGATAATGGGTTATGCCGATTATTTGGGCTATTATTTTGCCTTTTTCTACTACTTACACTTGGGGTGGAGGCCCTCCCGGTCAGCGCCGCTCCTTCCTCTCAAACCGTTGCCCCGACCACGATCCAGGTACTTCAAAATACTGCCCGCGTAGTATATCGAACCGGAGTAGAATTTCGGATAAGTGTCACTACCACTGGGCCAGAAATAACTAAAGCCACCCTGAAAGTAAAATATGGACGGCGCGGACGCGAAACCAGCTACGAGGTAGCGATGGCTAAAGGTATCGCCAGTCAGACGGTTTACGATGAGAGCGAGGGGCTGGCAAGTGGGATGCCCCTAATTTATAGCTGGACGCTGGGCGATGGCAAAACTAATCTCCAGACTGCCCCCCAGCCCGTCTATTACGAAGACACCAAACAGGCCTGGCAACAGCGCGAAGGCCCGCAAGTAACAGTGCGCTGGTATGCGGGCGATGCCGGATATGGTTCGCTGATGTATCAGGTCGCGGCGGACAGTCTGGCGACTTATAAACGGCGCTTTAATTTTGAGCCCACCGACCAGATTTATATAACGATTTATGGCAGCACCGCCGCCTATCGAACCGCGTTCCCCGAAGTTCCATCCTGGAGCGGAGGGTTTAGCCGTTATGGGGGGGTGGAAATTGTAGCGATTGCACCGCAGAATTATAACTCTGGGATATTCATTGGTGAGGGTATTCCCCACGAACTTTCGCACGCCGCCCTCTACCAGTTTATACGCAGTGCCGCCCCGCGCTGGTTGGATGAGGGTTTTGCGGTCTATAATCAGAATACGGCGGATATAAAAGAATATGATGAGTTGGTTAAGAAAGCTTATCAAACCAATACGCTTATTCCTTTTGCCAAATTATTAAACCGTTGGCCTAGCGAAGAAGACCAGGCGCGGTTGGCTTATGCTCAAAGCCGCAGTATGATTACTTTTTTGATTAATAACTATGGCAACGAGGTGTGGAGCAATGTGCTAGACCAATTGCGCCGCACCGATAGCGATGGGGCGCTGAAGGCGGTCTTTGGGATAGAACTGGCCCAGATGGAAGATTTGTGGAAAACGAAAGTGCTGGGCGGTGGCCCAGTTACTATGCCAACAGCTCTCAAACGTGGCCCGGTTGCCAGCCAACCCAGCCCCGCCGACCTGAAATCCAAAACAGCGGCAGTATCGAACCGGGATAGCAGTGATATAACAATTTGGTGGATTATTTTGGGAGTGTTGCTGGCTCTTTTGGTAGGGGTTTCACTGGGGTTAGTTATGGTGGTGGCCCAACGTGAGCGCGACGGGTTGCCCGTGCCGGGCTGGTTTCCGAGCAAGCAACGTCGCAAACGCCAGGAACATGACCGCCTGGTAGCAACTTATCTGGAAAAATTCAACCGCCCTTATCCAACCCAGACTACTTCTTTGCCTCCGGCGGCCATGCCCTTGAATTATAATAATTATACACCGTCGGAAGGGTTTATGCCCAGTGTGCCGCCGCCCTTGTCCGGCCCGGCCCGTTATGCATCTTCGGAAAACCAAACATCGCTCAAGTTTCCCGCTAATTCCGGGGCTACGGAAGACCCTTTTGACTTGATTGTGGCCCGCTTTGGGCAGAATCCCCGCTCGCCAGAAGCTAATCATCGGGCTGAAAATGGCTCAAAGCCAGGGCCAGGGCTTGAAAATGACCCCTACGGTCTAAATCCTATTCCCGGTGAAAAAGAAAAGTAGCTTTTTGAGCCGCCTAAATTAGACGAAATTATAACGATAAAGTGGTAAAATGGCTACTTGCCCTAATTTGATAATGAAAAAGCGCAGGATGGAGTGTCGGTAATTGCTCGAATATAGGCCAACCGATTTTAGTACCTTTGGCCGACAGGTGGTGACCTTTCTGGAAATGGAAGGTTTGTTAGATTTTGCTTTGCCCCAACTTCAAAGCTTGTTTCAACAACAATTTGAAACGCGAGTAAATCTGCGACTGGGTTGGGTTGAAACATTTGCAGCTTCCTCTAGTCCAACTCTTCACATAGGGTTTCCTCCAAAAGGTCGCGCTCAGGATTTCCCTTCTACCGACAGTGATTGGGGACATTCCGGGCTTGATATAACCCGAAATAGCTTGATTGAGTTTGCCTATCGTCAAAACACCCCGGTTTACCTTGACCCCCAAAACCAGTTCCGGCTCTTACTTCCCCTTGAGCAATCGGTTGAAATGGGGCGAATGGCCTACCCTCTGGTTTCCAGCCACGAACCGCATCCAGGGGCAATTTTGGAGGTAGAACTTTTTCAAATAGTGACGACCAGCTTATCACCGGAACTTCACGAAGCTTTAGAGCTATTCGGGACGGCCCTAACCAACGCCCACCGCTTCGAGTATGCTCAAAATAAAATTCATCGCATGGAAACAATTATCACCAACCACGATGAAGTAAGCGGGCAACCGGATTTGCGCCAAACCCTTTTGACCACCGTCCGCCGGGCCATGAGCCTTTTGCAGGCCGATGGCGGAACTTTTTATTTGGCAGATTACGAGCATCAGGAAGCCGAGTGTTTAATTGACCTGAATAATAACCGCGATTTAACCGGAATACGTATGAAGTTCGGGGAAGGCATCGTCGGTAGAGTTATAGTTAGTGGGCAACCGCTTTCAGTTAGTGATTACCGGGTTTGGGAAGGTCGCGCCCTGGAACTGGGAGATGTGAATGTTAAGGCAATTATTGGGGTGCCGGTCATCTGGCAAGACGAGATAATCGGGGCGCTTAGTGTAATGAATTACGAGGGGCAACGCGAATTTAGCCAGAGCGATGCCCAGTCCTTAGCCCTTTTTGCGGAACAGGCCGCCTCGGCGATTTCGCTTAATCGCTCGCTGGAAGCTACCTTGCGTTCCAAGCGCGAACTGGAATTGCTCAATCAGGCGGCGGTATTGGTAAATAGCAATCTGGAAGTCCCGGCGATTTGTGAGACCCTGGTAAGTGAACTTGCCGATAACTTCGGCTATCCATGTGTATTTATTTATTTGCGGGAAGATGATGGCAAACTGCGGGTTCAAGCTATCCGAGGCTATGACACTTATTTTGTCACTGTAGATGAAAATGCGGGAGTATGTGGACGAGCGGTGCGGCTGCGGCAGACCCAGTTGGTACGCGATGCGGCCCTTGACCCCGATTTTCTGGCAACCGTCCCAGGAATTAGCGGCGGAGTCTATGTGCCAATGATGCACGGGGACGAGCTTTTTGGTCTGATGGGGGTAGAATTGACCAATCCGCGTACCACTCAGGCCGACCAGCGGTTACTAGAAAGCCTTAGCGCCCACTTAACGACGGCTATTCGCAATGCCCAACTCTTTCGAGAGGTTGACCGCCAGGCCAACCAGCTTCAGCGGCGTAATCAGGAATTGGAGGCAGTTTTTGCGGGCCTGAGTGAAGGTTTGGCAATTATTAATTATGATGAAGATAAAATAAAATTGCAGGTCAACCCGGAAGGTTTGCGCTTGTTAGGCTGGGGCAATCGTAACCCTAGCCCCGATGAATTAAACGAGGTCAGCCAATATGAAGTATATTTGCCGGTGGCGGGAGCGCGGGCCTACTATGACCGGGCCGAAGTACCCCCGGTCGCCCGTCAGTTGCGATTAGAGGAGTGGCCTATTTCACGGGTGATGCGGGGCGAAAAATTTAGCGGGGTCGAATTGCTATGCAAAGGCCCGGATGGACAGCTGCGCGTCATTTCCTATGCTGGGTCGCCACTCACCAATGCCGAAGGCAAGGTGGTGCAAGGAGTTATAGTCTGTCATGATGTGACGGCAATCCGGGCGGTGGAACAGATGCGGGACAGCTTTTTGTCGCTGGTATCCCACGACTTGCGTACTCCGCTTATCGCTATTTCAGGCTATGCCGAGCAAGCTCAGTTTGGGCTTGAGATTGGCGACGAAAAGGGCGTAGCAACCGTCCGCCGCAGTTTGCAGGTCATTACCCGGCATAGCGAGCGGCTGAACCGGTTGGTCAGCGATTTGCTGGATATGGCCCGCCTGGAAAGCGGACGCTTGCGGCTGGACCGTCATCCCTATAATCTTGCTCCGCTTTTGCGAAATGCCTGCCACTATATTTTGGAAACTATGCCTGATATGGTGGGCTGGGAATATAACCCCCAACACCCTAAACGCCCCTGGTTTCGGCTGGAACTGGACCGAACCTTGCCCAAAGTACCCCTCGACCAGGAACGCTTCGACCAGGTGTTGAGTAATTTGTTGTCAAATGCGGTAAAATACTCTGACCAGGGCGGCGAGATTTTGATTTCGTTGATAACCGACCCGGATGACCCCCACTGCGCCCGGCTAGAGATTCGTGACCAGGGAATTGGCATCGAGTCGGAGAAACTATCACGGTTGTTCAATCAGTTCTATCGCACCGAGATAGCCGAACAAGGCGGCTTTAGCGGGGTTGGTTTGGGTCTGTATATCTGCCGCCTGATGGTCGAAGCCCATAATGGGCGCATTCGAGCCGAAAGTGCCGGGCCGGGTCAAGGTTCGACTTTCTATGTGAGCCTGCCCTTTGCGGTGGCTTAGGACTAAAGCCCAAGAATTTTAGATAAAGGAAAAAATGCGAATACGGGTGAAAGTGCCAGCCAGTTCTGCCAATCTGGGTTGCGGCTTTGATGCCTTTGGATTGGCTCTGGCGCTTTATACTGATTTTACTTTTGATGCCGAAACTTCCGCCGCCGGTTCAATGCCGTTGGAGGTGCGGGGCGAAGGCGCGGAATTTTTGCAGGCCGAAGGCTGTAGCCTCATTTACGATGCAATCAAGGTCTACCAGCGTTTCACTGGCTACAAAGTTCCTGCTTTTGGGCTGGAAGTCGAGAACCGGATTCCGTTGGCGCGGGGTCTGGGAAGCAGTGCGACTGCCATCATCGGCGGCTTGGTTGGGGCGGACGCGCTGTGTCGCCGGGCCTACGGTGGTTCGGCTTTTCCGAGCCGCGAGCAACTGGTACGCCTTGCCACCGAAATCGAAGGCCACCCTGATAATGTAGCCGCGACTTTGCTGGGTGGTTTGACCCTGGCGGTTTCGGCCCCGGCAGCCGCCCCGTTTTTCACCCCGCCAGTCTTGCCGCCCGATGAACCGGCAGTCGAGGGTTTGCGTAATCTGGATGGTGGCCCGGCATGGCGCAATCCGGTAATCGTGTCCCTGCCTATTCCACCAAACTTGACCACCGTCGTATTTATCCCGCAACTGGAAATGAGTACCAAAGAGGCCCGCGCCGTTTTGCCACCGACCATCAGCCTGCAAGACGCGGCCCACAATTCTTCGCGGACTGCCCTGTTTGTGGCAGCCTTTACCGCCCCCGAAGGCCGCCTGGAATGGCTATCCGAGGCCATGAATGATCGGCTGCACCAACCCTATCGCAGCAAGATTTTCCCGCAACTCCCGGCCCTGATTGATGCGGCCCAACAAGCCGGGGCATATGGGGCGGCCCTGAGCGGGGCAGGCTCGACAGTGCTGGCCTTTAGTAGCCGCGACAAGGCGACTTCCGTGCGCGATGCCTTCTTCAAGGTTGCCGGAGAAAGTGGGTTGCGGGGTCGCGTAGAACAGCTTGAAATTGCCCTGGGTGGCCCTTCGGTGGGGTATGAGATATAGAGGTCGCAAATAGTTTTGAATTAAAATGCCAGGGAATTTTAACAGGGATAGACAAGATAGGCAGGATA
>JBBRSG010000190.1:0-8626 GCA_038245615.1 Chloroflexia bacterium
AGGGGTACCGGCGGAACAGCCGGGGCATGGCTTTCGAGACCGGGGGCAGTCAGCACTTTGAGGGCCAGGTGCAAATCGGCTACCTGACGCGCCATCGGGCCAGCCGAAGTAGTCAAAGCTTCTTGGCCTGCCATCAACCAGTCGCAAACCCGCCCCGCCATTGGCAACCGTCCGCCGGTGGGTTTGAAAGCGTGGATGCCGCAAAAATGGGCCGGAATTCGTACACTGCCGCCCAGGTCGTTGCCCAAACCGAAGGGCGAGCCACCCGCCGCAATTATCGCGGCCTCGCCGCCACTGCTGCCACCGGGCGAGCGGTCTAAATTCCAGGGATTATTGGTGCGTCCATAAACCGGGTTATCGCATTCAAAATATAAGAACAGCTGAGGAACGTTGGTTTTACCCAGAATAATTGCCCCGGCCTGCCGCAAGCGGGCCACCAGCAGGTCATCGTCAGAGGCAGAGTGGGTCGTCCGCGCCATCAATCCGGCAGTGCTAGGCGTTCCCGCTACATCAAAGCATTCCTTAACCGTAATCGGTACGCCGTGCAGCGGGCCGAAGGTTTCACCCTGCCAACGGCTTTGGTCGGCCTTTTTCGCGGCGGCACGGGCCTGCTCGAAAAGCGGCACGACTACCGCGTTCAGGCGCGGATTGACGGCCTCAATCCTTCGGATATGGGCCTCGGTGACTTCGGTAGCCGAAATCTGGCCCGCCGCGATGAGCTTTGCCAGTTCGCCCGCGCTCAAGGCCGTGAGATTATCGGCGCTGGTTTTAGTTTCTGAAATTTCGGAAGTAGTCATAGGCTGATAGCTACCTCTTTGGGGCGATTTTAGGGGGTCGCCCTGACCCGCTGATTATTATAAATCATCCTTTATCAGCAAATCATAGAGCTGTTTCTGGCGCTCCATGCCTTCCAGATAGCGGGCGTGATATTTGGGGTTGGGCTGATAGGTCGGCCCGAAACTGAAAGGGGCCTGGGCCAGACTGCCGCTATCCTTACCCATTCCAAAGACTTCCAGTTGTTCCAGGGCCAGCAGAGCCGCACCTCGACTGGTGGTTTCGCCTTCGCCGGAAGCCGTCACCGGGCGGTTCAACACATCCGCCAGAATCTGCATCCAGGTCGGGGACTTTAAGAGCGCCCCGCCACTAGCGATAATCTCCCTCGCGGGCGGCAGGGTCGAGGCGATTATATTGTACAACAGGCCAAAGCGATAGGCGATACTTTCCAGCCCGGCCCGCAAGATTTCCAGGGGCGTGCTATCCAGACTTAGACCGACAATCGCGGCCCTGGCACTGGCGTTCCAGCCAGGGCTACGCTCACCCGCCAGAAACGGCAGGACGGTCAGGCCGTGTCCATCCGGCGGCATAATCGCCAGTTCGCTTTCGCCTTCTTCAATCGAGGGTAGCTGAAAATTATGCCGCGCCCAGGCAAAGAAATTGCCGCCTTCGCTCAACGCCCCACCGATTACAAAGCGGTTATAGTCGGCGTGATAGCCCCACAACCCCCATGGGATATGTACCTGTGAGCCGGAGCAAACTACTCGCATGGCGCTGCTAGTGCCGACCATCACTGCAATTCGGTCAGGGGCAAAGCAGCCACTACCGAGGTTGCCTCCGGCCCCGTCCCCGACCGCCGGAAACCAGGGAATATTCTTCAGGCTGGGCCAACGTTGGGCAAATTCGGGCTTGAGACCGCGCAGAGGAGTATCCAAATCACCGAGGGGCGATAGTTGTTCGGCCTGAATCCGGGACAAAGCCAGCATTTCGCTATCCCAGGCCCGTTTATTTTGGTCAAACAGACCCGTACCGCTCGCCATTGACATACTACAGATGGTACGCCCGAAGATTTTCAGATAGAAATATTCGCCAAACGAGAGCCAGTGTCGGGTACGGCGGAAAAGTACCGGCTGGGTATCACTCAACCAGCGCAATTTAGAAGGGAAATAGGTCGGGTGGAGTTTGCAGCCGACGCGAGCATGCACCGCCCGTTCATCCACCTCGCGGGTCAGTTGCCGGGCGGTGGCGGCGCTGCGAGTGTCGGCCCAGGTCAAAAGCGAAGTAATAGGCCGACCATCTCGGTCAAGGCCCATCAAGCTGTGCCAGAAGGTATCAAAGGCCACCCCTTCGATGCGGCTTGCCAGCGCCCCGGCCTTTTGTAGCAGTTGGTCAAGCGCCTCGCAGACAATCAGAAATAGCTCTTCGGGGTCTTTCTCGACTCCGCCATCGGGGGTAGTATCAAGCTGGTAGACCGAGCGCACTTCCATGCCCTCAATCTCGTGGGCCTCGCGGTCAAAGAGAATGACCCGCAACGAACTACTCCCGACATCGAGAGCCAGCACTAGCGGCGATTGGGCCTGAGCCACCGAAACCGTTCCCATAGATTTATTACCCTTCTTTGCAACTTCGAGCCAAATTTATGCTTTATTATACAAAACTTTATTATAAATGCACACACTCTCGCGCCGATTGGCCCTGCCAAAATCCTTGCGCGATAAGAGAGGCAATGCTATACTAGAGCGATAGGGACTTGTCATAAGTTGCGAAATTAGTTGCTAGTTATCAGGCACGGGGCAAGAGGACACTTTGATTTGAGCCTTACGCTGATGCCACCCATCGCTATTGAACCGCCAGGACTGACCAGCGCCACTCTACCGGGGCGCACCTTTCGGGTCAGCCGTGGCAGGGCTATACCCAAATGGGCCGGGCGCTTTTCCCGCAAAGTTTTAGACCCCTGGCAATTTACCCGGTTCGCTCATCCCGCCGAAGCTGAATTTGCCCGCGTGCTGGATTTTTATCGGGTGCGCTGGCGCTACGAGCCGCGTCAATTCGCCCTGGAATGGCATCCTGATGGAACTACCGCCAAAATGTTTGCTCCCGATTTCTATCTAACCGATTTCGACCTCTACGCCGAGTTGACCACCCAGAAACAGGCGCTCGTCACCCGCAAGACCGCCAAACTGCGCCGTCTGCGCGAGCTTTACCCCGATATTAATATCCGCCTGTTCTATCGCAAAGATTTACAACGCTTTTTGGCCCGCTTCGGGATTCAGGTCGCCTCCCAGACCGTCACCCCGCCCGGTGGGTTCGTCGGATGAAGCCTGCTGCCACCCTCGCCCCGCCCGGCTATGTGCCAAACTCTATCGCTGGCATATTGTATTCCCCCGAAGAAATCGCCCAGCGAGTGCGCGAACTTGGTCAGCAAATCACCCGCGATTATGCCCCGGTGGGCCGCGACCTGGTGGCCTTTGGCATCCTCAAAGGGGTTTTGCCTTTCCAGGCCGATTTGATGCGGGCGATAGACTTGCCCTTACGCAGCGATGTAATGACCATCGCCGGATACCGCCCGCCCAATCCTGATGCGCCCGAACAGCGTCCGCCGGGGTCAGTCCGTATTACCAAAGACCTGGATGTTTCGGTAACTGACCGCCATGTATTAGTAATAGAAGATATGGTGGATACCGGCCTAACCCTCAACTTTATCCTGAAACTGCTGCGCCAGCGCCGCCCGGCCTCGCTCGCGGTCGTGACCCTGTTGAGCCGCGAGGCCCAACGGCTGGTAACTAACCTGCCAATTCGCTATATTGGCTTTGAAGCGCCTGCCGATTTTCTGGTCGGCTACGGCCTCGACTTCCAGGAGCAATTCCGCAATCTGCCGTATGTCGGTGTTCTAAAAAATGAGATGTATGGGAACTAGGGGTCTAAAATCTGAAATCTAAAATCTAAGGTCAGAAAATACCGGACTGAGAAAATCTGCCTATTAACAAGCAGCTTTACTCTAATTCAAAATCAAACCTGTGTATACAGATTTTAGATTTCAGATTTTAGATTTCAGATTTTAGATTTCAGATTTTGAACCCCCGAAAAAGTAAATGGAGATGCTGTGACGCAAACTCAATATAAACTGCTGGCACTCGATTTGGATGGGACGCTGATTAGTGATGACCTGGTTATTACGCCGGAAGCGAAGGCCGCGATTGCGGCAGCAGTCGAGCGGGGTGTAACTGTGACTCTGGCGACGGGGCGTATGTTTCGCTCTGCCGTCCAGTTTGCCCGCGAACTGGAATTGAGCGCCCCGCTTATTTGCTACCAGGGCGCGATGGTACGCCATTCCACAACCGGCGAAACCATCTACCATCTGCCGTTGCCCTTTGAAATGGCGCGAGAGGCGATAGCCTGGGTGCAAGAGCGCGGCTATCACGCCAATGCTTATGTGGACGATAATATCTATGTTGCCGAAATGAACGAAGCCGCTCAATACTATTCGGCGCTGGCGCGTGTTCCGGCGGAAGTGGTCGGCGACCTATTGCGCTTTGTAGACCGACCTGAACGCGCCCCGACCAAGCTGGTCGTCGTCACCAAAGAGGCCGAAACCCCCCAAGTGTTAGCCGAAATGCAAGCCCGGTTTAGCGGGCCGCTCTATGTCACCCGCTCGCACGCCCGCTTCACCGAGGCGGTCCACCCGGATTGCAGCAAAGGGGCGGCTCTAGCAGCCCTGGCCCACTCCCTGAATATCCCGCGTGAACAGGTGATGGCGATTGGCGACAACCTGAACGATTTGCCCATGCTGGAATATGCCGGGTTGAGCGTGGCAGTCGCCAACGCCGCTCCCCAGGTCAAGGCCGTTTCGGGATATGTAGCCTCGTTGCCAATAGCAGCGGGGGTGGTCGAAAGCATTCAGCGCTTCATTCTCAGCTAACCGCATTTCAACTCAAAGCAGCTATAGCCCAGAAAAGTTCTAATGTGAAAAATTTATGCAGTAAGTTTTTCACATTAGAACCAAACCCCTTTTTGGTTTAGCAAAAGCCGCCTCATATTAGGAAAAAATTGAGCCAAGCGAAAAGTTCTGCTAAACTATTGCAATATTATGTAGAGTCGTGTACAATAAAAGCGGTGAAAGCAAGGGATATGTTTTCTTTATTTTAGAACTTTACGAACTTTCCAAAATTTTGCTCTAAATAGTCAGGTAGGAAGCGCTATGCCCGACCAGCGAGGCCAACCCCAACCAACCGCCGCCATAGATGATGAACCGATAATCGAAATAGAGCCTGACGGCGACGCAAGCGAGGCTCAAGAAACTGCCGCCGCTTTTGCCAACCCCAGCGCCGATGGCGGCGAAACCAGTTCCAGTACGGGGCAGACCGGCAGGCATCCTCGCGCCCAGATTCGGGCGGCGATTAACTCGATTTATGGCCCGCGTATCAATACTGCCTCCCGGATTGAGCTTGAACCTGAGCCTGAACTGGAAAACCCGGCTTCACCTTTACTCGACCAGGAAGAATTACAACGGGCCGCCGAAGTCGAGGGCCTGATAGCCAAAGCCCAGCTTATCGCCCGGCAAGGTCAACCGGAAGAAGCCCGCCGCCTGCTCAGTCAGGCTATTCAGCGCGACCCCGAAAGCTCGGAAGCCTGGATGTGGCTGGGTGGTCTTTTGGTGGACGTGAATTTGACCCACGCCCGGCAATGTCTGGAACGCGCTCTGGAACTGGATGCCGACAATAATCGCGCCCGACGGGGGTTGGCCCGGATTGATGCCAGCCTTGAGGCCAACCGTGAGCTTGAACCGGAACGACAACTTGCCCTCGCCGATGAACAGAGCGACGAGGACGAAGAAGCCGCTCGGCCTGACTATAAAATCGGGCTGGAAGAAGTAATCAGCCAGTTGCAGAAAAGCGGCAAGACCGCCGACCCCAGCAATATTCCGCTCGGTGGCGCTCGCATCCGACCTGGCATCGAGAAAGGCGAACTCAAGCGACTAAAAGTCCGGCGCAAACGCAAACCGCTTCTGCCGCCGATTCATCTGAATGGCTTTCAGGTATCTTTGCTGATTTTGAGTATCTTCGTGTTGGTCTGTGTTATCGGAGTAATTGTAGCGCTGTGGCCCGCGCCTGACCCACCTGCTGACCCGACCCCGACCCCTGAACCAAGTGCCACCCCCGTTCCGATGACCACCGATGAGATTTTTGCGGGACAGTTGCGGACCGAAATGGATCGGTATGCACGAGCGATTAATAGTGCCAGCAATCTGCGCCAGCAAGTCCAGAAGGGTAAAATCACCTGGGATGAGTATCGCCGCAGCATCAAGGATTTGCAGGGGGAAATAAAGAGCGAGAAAAAGATAGTGGACAGCCTCGCCCCTAAGACCACCCCTCGGCTGATACCCTATTACCGCGAGTTGCAGAACGTGATGGCGATTTCGATTGAGGCGATAGATTTTACTGCCAGTGGAGTCGAGAATACTAACCCGGAAGACCTCGAAGCCGGCAACCGTCAGTTTAGTGAGGCCGGACGACGCTTGGGCGAACTAACCCGCAAGCTCAATCAGGCTTCTCCCATCCCGACCCCGGTGCCAACTGCCACTCCGCGCCCGACCATCACCGCCGTGCCTTCCCCGACTATTGCCGTCGAACCAACCGCGACTCCTGAGCCAACTGCGACCCCTGAGCCAACTGTGACGGCAACTCCCGCTCCGACCAGTACCGCGACCCCCGAACCAACGATTACCCCAACCCCGACTATCGGCCCGATTACGCCGACCCCGACTCCTTTGCCAAAATAAGTCGCTTAAACTCGATTGCGAGGTACTATGTCCGATAATCGCCCACCACCAACCCGTCAGCGTAGCTTGCTGGAAACTCCGGTGGTAGGCTGCCTCATAATGTTGGCACTTCTGGCGGCGATTGTGCTGGGGGTACTCTTTATCCCCTGGGGTGGCTTTTTCCTGACAATAGTGATAATTATTGGGTTGGTATTTTTAGTTGGGGCGCTCCTTTTCGGCGGAATGTTCCTCTGGGCCATGTGGCACGACAAGGATTAGACCTCCCTATAACTTTATAGCTTACAAAGGGTTATAAACCCGAATAGCTATTTGCCAATTAGGAATTATTAGTATAATATTGTCTCATTGATTTCGCGGTTGGAAAACGTAACTTCACAAACCTACATTGTGGAATTTTTAGCTTTTGCTCAGTAGTAACCAAAATCTTAAAACCAATGAATGATAATGATTAGAGAGTTTTTATGCTAGTAGCTTCTTTTTTTGCCGGGATAGGTGGCTTTGATTTGGGTTTAGAACGGGCGGGAATGCAAGTCGTTTTCCAGTGCGAAAAAAACCCAGCTTCGCAACGAATTTTGCATAAACATTGGCCTAATGTACCTCTCCATTCAGATATTACTACTTTAAAAGCAGAAGCAATTCCAGAAGCTGATTTATGGTGTGCCGGTTTTCCCTGTCAGGATGTATCACTTGCCAATCAGGGGAAACGTCAAGGATTAAAAGGAGGGCGTAGTGGATTATTCTACCAATTCGTCGAACTCATCAAACAACGAGTCCCAAAATGGATCATCATGGAAAACGTCCCAGGACTTCTCAATAGCCAAAACGGGCAAGATTTTAACATCGTTGTCGCCAGCCTGGATGAACTCGGGTATGGTGTGGCGTGGCGAGTATTGGACGCAAAATTCTTTGGAACGCCCCAAAGACGCCGTCGTGTCTTCATTGTCGCAAGTTACGGCTCGCCAAGCGCCGCTCAGGTACTTTTTGACGGTGAACCAACTGAAATCGCTTCTGGAGCGAGCGCAAGCCAGGAACAAGCCTATAGCCGCAGATTTAGAAACCGCTATATTGACCCATATCTCTATTCTATCCAACATGCCTCAATTGGAAGAGAGCATCAAGCAGGGCCACAAGCTAAAGGATACCGAAATGATGGAGAAACTTGGACTCTCGACTCCAGAGGAAGTTCCGATGTTGTATGTTCGTCGCTTGACCCCTTCCGAATACGAGATGCTACAGGGCTTTCCAGAGGAGTGGACAGCTCTCGATTCAGAGCCGTCGGAAACGCCGTAGCTGTACCTGTTATTGAGTGGATTGGAAAACGTATCATGCAAGTTGAAGCTGAAGCCAGTCAGTACCAAACAACTTTATCTTCCTTGATATTTCAGCCAACTATTCAACTTCAGTTTGAATTATTCTCAACATGAAGTCGTTCAAAAGGTTAAACCCGCCTACACCTCTATAGGTTTACCTGAAAATGTCTTGTAAATTCCACCAAAAGCGGTTGGATCATGTATTCCTCGTGCAATTAGTGAATTTGCTAGTAAGTTAAACGTTGTATAGACGACGCGACTCTGATCTATTTGTAGTATTATTGGACCATCCTTAACTGGCGTAGATTTATCTTCACAGTAAGCTATGATAGCAGTATCCCAATTATCTGACTTTTGCAATTTGATACCATTAAAATGCTCAAGTCGCGCACTAATATAATCGAATACTATTGTACCTACACACCCAACAAATCCATTTCCAGAAGCTGAAGCTACCGAAGCTTTGGCCAACACTTGTTCCTGCAATCTTCTCCATGCATTAGTTTGAATTAATCCAAGAGATAACGGTTTAGTCAAATCGGCGTTTGTTGGTGATGCCAAATTCGTCCAATCCAATACCGCCTTTGTCATAGTTCCTGTTTTGTTGGTTTCGCCACCACCCTGCATCTCTACTAATAGTTTTCTCGGCCCATATACTTTCTCTACTTCTGACGTTACACTCAAGATATATAGTATCAAAGGTCATAAAGTGAGTTTTATGGTAGAATAGCTGCAACGAATAAGAAGGAGGTTAAAGTTGTTA
>JBBRSG010000191.1:0-8500 GCA_038245615.1 Chloroflexia bacterium
AAGGTAATTACCGTCGTCCATTACCACCAATGGTCTGGCCCGGTCTATTTTAATGTGATTCGGCCTTTTCATCATTTAGTAGTCCGCCAAATGATGAAGGCCGGGGTTCAGGGAGCTTGAACTGGCCTCAAATCGGGAGGAGTTGAGGGGTGAGGCTGGCGGTGACTAGCTGGCGTACTTCGGTCAGCAGACCTTCCCGGCTGTAAGCTCCTTTTTGCAAAATCTTCTCGACCTGCCCATTGAGGCGGGTACGGTCTTCGGCGGTAATGTCTTTAGCGGTCAGCACCACCACCGGAATAGCTTGCCAATCGGGATGCTGGCGCAATTCGGCGACAAACTGAAAACCGTCCATTTCGGGCATCATCAAATCCAGCAAAATCAGGTCAGGACGGGTTTGGGCCATTCGTTCCAGGGCAATCCGACCATTGGCGGCCTCGACTACCTGACGACCCTCTTTTTCCAGCATCCGGCGTACCAACGAGCGGGTCGGCGAATCGTCCTCTACCACCATTACCAGACTGGGGGGGCCGCCGCGATGCTTGCGTAAAACCCCGCTCAATCGCTCCCGCTCAATCGGCTTGGTCAGGAAATCGGACACCCCCAGGGCGTAGCCCATGGTTTTGTTATCAATAAAAGTGAGCATCACCACCGGAATATCGGCTAATTCGGGGTCATTCTTCAAAGCCGTCAGCACCGCCCAGCCGTCCATACCGGGCATCATCACATCCAGCAAGACCGCGTTAGGCCGCAACTGGCGCACCAAGTGTAAGCCTTCCTCGCCCCCGGTAGCACTGACGATCTGAAACCCTTCCTGGCTCAAAGAGCGTTTCAGAATATCGTGAACCGTCGGGTCATCGTCAATCGCTACAATCAGATTGCCGGTTCGAGCGGAAAGCTGTTCCAATTCCGGTTTCAGCCCGCTTTCAGTGACGAGCAGGACGGTTTGAGCCGGAAGCCGAATAAGAAAGGTCGAGCCTTTTTCTGGCTGGCTGTCCACCGAAATATCGCCCTGCATCATCTCGCAAAAGCGTTTGGTAATCGCCAAGCCCAAGCCGGTGCCGCCATATTTGCGGGTAGTCGAAGCGTCGGCCTGGCTGAAGGCCTCGAAAAGCCGGGATAGCTGGGCGGTGGTCATGCCGATGCCGCTATCCGTCACCTCAAAGCTAAACCAATCCAGCCCGGCGACAGTTTCGCGGCTTACTTTCAGTGCAATCGTACCTTCTTCGGTAAACTTGCAAGCGTTACTGAGCAAATTGAAAAGGGCCTGGCGCACTTTGGTCATATCCGCCAGCATCGAACCCCGGTTGTCGCCCCATTCGAGAATCAATCGGTTGGCTTTCTGCTCGACCAACGGACGAATGGTAGCTACCACATCTTCCAGCATGGGGCGAACCTCGAAATTTTCCAGGTATAGCTCCATCTTGCCCGCTTCGATTTTGGACAAATCCAGAATATCATTGATGAGCGATAACAAATGCTTGCCCGCCCGCTGAATTTTCTCAAGGTCAGGAACGAATTCGAGCTGTCCGCTATCGGTGGCCTCTTCCTGCAACATATCGCTATAACCAATAATCGCATTGAGGGGAGTCCGCAATTCGTGGCTCATATTCGCAAGAAACTGGCTCTTGGCCCGGTTTGCGGCTTCGGCGGCTTCTTTTTGCTCCTGAATCCGGTTATTAGCCAGCGCCAAAATTTGGGATTGGGCCATCAGTAGCACGTGCAAATCCAGCAACCGCAGGGTCTGGTCGGCGTATTCCACCACAATCGGTTCGTAGACCAGCCCGACGGGGCGGTTAAGCGCTGCCTGCACCGCCTCATCAATCCGACAAGTATGCGGCAGGTGCAGTCGCTCGACCTTAATTATTTGCAACAACTCGTAGATTGGGCGGCGCATAAAAAGGGCCACCCCAAATGGTCGCCCAAGTTGCTCAAAGAATTTCTGGCGCGAAATCATCCCAAGCAAGCGGTTTTGGTGCATCACCAAAATCCCTGGCAGGTCGTAACGTCGCTCAAATTCGTCGGCGACTTGCTGCCCCAGGGTGGCGGAACTTACCTGGTAATCTTGGACGGGCATATCAATCAAAGTTGAGTGGCGGGTCAGTTGCGGTAAATCAAGATAAGGCATAGCGTCCCTTAAATAAATATTGGGCAAAACCCACAAAACCAATCGGGGTTTTGTTAATTGTTTCCTGTAAATCCAGTGCGAGAGAAGGTAGAACCCATCTACCCCAAAGTATATACGGTTATTCTAGTATATTAAATAAACATTACAAATGAGGTTACGGTAGAACAAGATTTAAATAAGGGGATTATGCCAGGGGAGCATCTTCGCTTTCGGAGGCAGGGTCTTGTAGGAGGCGGAAATAATTTTGAGTATCACAGCTTAAAATAGCTAAATCATGGGTCTTGCCCTGATTATCTTTGACAAAGGCCGAAAGTACCCCTTCCTGGACAAAGCCAATTTGTTCCAGGATTTTTATGGCCCCAAAAGCATCGGCCCGCAGTTCGGCCCGCAGCTTTTCCATACCCAATTCCCGGCCCAGCCCGACCAGCTCACTTGCCAGAATCCGGCCCAGGCCCAGTCCGCGTATATTCTCGTGAACAACCATCCAGGTTTCACCGACATGGCTAAACCAGGGGACACGATAGCTTTTGAGCAAGGCTACCGCCACAATTCGATTATCCACCTGGGCAATAATCGGAAAAGCTTCTTCCCAGTTTGGGCCACCAAACCAGCCCTGCAAATTGCGCTGGTCGCTCAGGTCGTAGGGCAAAAAATCACGCTCGTCTTCGGGGACACTCAGGAAAAAGAGGGCCAGCCGCGACTCATCCTCACGGGTCGCTATTCGGATGGTGGCATTCTCGCCGTCCCGCAATTCTACTTCTTTAGGAAAATCGTCTAACATACTAGAATGTATTCCAACCTATAATAAAGGGCATTGATGATTTTGAACCGAACTGAAAACTATTCTAGCATGTTCCAGTATTAAACTCAAACCTCAAACCGCCGCCAGAAAACCGGGCGAGGTCGGTAAACGCCGCGATTGCAAGGCGCGAACCGCTAATCCCAGGCGACGGGCCGCTTCGGTCAGTCGTTCCGGGGAATTGTCGCCAAAACTCAAGCGCACCGTATTTTCGGGCGCATCCGGTAGCGAAGGGTAAAACACTGGGCCGGGCAGCACCGCCAGACCGCGTTCTGCCGCCTCGACGTGCAGTTCCTCGGCCCGCAAACCGCGGGGCAAGCTCAACAACAGGCTAAAGCCACCCTCGGCCCGACTCCAGGTGCAACCCGTTCCGCCCAACTCCCGTTCCAGGCTTTCGCTAAAGACATCGCGGCGCTGACGATAGATCAAACCGGCTTGCTGTACCTCGCGCTCAAAGGCCGGTTGCCCGGCAAATTTCAACACGGCGCGAGCTAATGGCAACGAAATGCTCCGGTCAAAAGTAGCTTTGGCCTCGACCAATCGCTCAAAGAGCAAGCCCTGCGCCACGATTGCCCCAAACCGCAACATCGGGAATATCAGCTTGCTAAAGCTCTTGAGGTAAATCACCCGCCCATCGGTATCATAGCTCTTGAGGGTTGCGGGCGTACTCGGCCCACCATAATAAAATTCGTTACAGGTATCGTCTTCCACAATTACAAAATTATAGCGCCGGGCCAGTTCTACCAATCGGGGACGACGCTCCGCCGCCATTGTCAACCCGGTGGGACTCTGGGCGGTTGGCACTAAATACAACAAACGAGGGTGATACCGCTCTGCCAGCCGCTCGATAGCCTCAATTGACAGACCGCCTGCATCCAGGGCCACCGGCAGCCAGTTGACTCCCCGTTGCTCGAAGATTTCGAGGGCCGAAACATACGACGGACTTTCGACTAAAACGGCATCCCCCGGCCCACAAAAGACTCGTGCTACCAAATCCAGCCCTTGCTGGCTACCACTGGTCAACAGCACATCATCCCGGTCACAGCGTATCCCGAAGCGGGTCAGGTAGTCCGCCAGCCATTCGCGGGTAGCACTATCCCCCAGGGCCGGGCCATATTGCAATTGCCGGTTCAACCCGCCATCTTCAGAACTATCCCATTCGATACTTTCCCCAGCCTTGAGCATCGCCGCCCGCCAGCGTTTGAGGGCGAATAATTCCGGGGCGGGGCTGCCACTGGACATGACAATCAGGTCGGCGGGCGCGGCAGGGGCCGATTGATAGCGGGCCAGGGCAATCTGCAAAAAACGCTGCATCTGGTTAGAGCGAGGAGCTTTTAGATAAGTCGTCAGGTCGCTGAGAGGGCCGGAGGAGCGGGGGGCAGTCGCATAGGCTGCCGCCTGGTCGCGCAGCATTTCGGTGGGCGCAATCTCTGGCGGCACAGTCGGTAATTGGACATAAGTCCCGCGCCCGACCTGCCCGGTAGCAAACCCTTCCGCCCCCAGCACCTCGTAAGCCTGGGTCGCCGTGACCGGGCTAACCCCCAAAGCGTCTTTCCAGGCCCGAATCGGCGGCAGCTTTTCGCCCTGGCGCAATTCGCCCCGCCGAATCGCGGTCTTTAGTTGTTCGGCAAGCTGACGATAGAGTGGCTGTCTGGCGGCTTTTTCCAGCCGAATAGTTGCAAAATCCAAAATTGACCTCCTGGCCTCTTGACAAATTGTAATGGTTTGTTATTATAAATCTTAGCACAATCAAGGTTTTTTGTCAAGATTGTTATTAAGTACATTTGCAAGGTTTCAAACATGACTAATAGTATCGCTACTTTTGAACCGACTCCCCGCACCAAAATAAATCGCAAGCCCCAACGTGGCTCTTACGATAAAGCGGTAGTCAATGCCATTCTGGACGAGGGTTTAATCTGCCATATCGGGTTTGCGGTGGATGAGCAACCCTATGTCATTCCAACCGCTTATTGTCGGGTGGATGAGCAGCTTTATATTCACGGCGCACCTGCCAGCCGGATGCTAAAAACCGTGCGCGAGGGTATCAATATTTGCCTGACCGTAACCTTGCTGGATGAACTGGTACTGGCTCGCTCGGCCTTCAACCACTCGATGAACTATCGCTCGGTGGTAGTGCTGGGACAGGCTACTGAAGTGACCGACCTGGATGAGAAAAATCTGGCGATGCGGGCGCTGGTCGAACACATCGTTCCAGGACGTTGGGAAGACTCGCGCCAACCAACCCTCAAAGAACTCAAGGCTACCCTGATTCTAGTGCTGCCCATCGAGCAGGTTTCCGCCAAAATCCGCAGCGGCCCGGTGATTGACGATGAGGATGATTATGGCTTGCCGTATTGGGCCGGGCTAGTTCCATTGCCGTTTAGCCCCGGACGGCCCATCAACGATGCCCGACTACCGGACGAGGTTGCTGCTCCGGCCTATGCCCTGAATTACCAGCGCCCGGTTAGTGCGCCCGAAAGCTAGACCCGAAAGCTAGAAAGGAACGAATTGCGATGGCAATGTATGTCGAACCTGTTATTTTAGAAGGCCAACATGTCCGGCTCGAACCTCTATCGCCGGCCCACGCCCCGGATTTATTGACTGCTGCCCAGCACGACGACATCTGGCGTTATATGCCGACTCCGCGCCCCTACAGCCTGGAAGATATGCAGGGATTGATTCAAACCGCCCTAAACACGCCGGGCCGTTTTCCCTTTGCTACGATTGACCTTACCACCGGCAAAGCTATCGGCAGTACTAGCTATCTGGATGTCCAGCCTGCCAATTACGGTCTGGAAATCGGATGGACCTGGTTGGGCCGCGACTTTTGGAAGAGCGCCCGCAACACCGAGTGTAAATATCTGCTCTTGGGCCACGCCTTTGATACTTTAGGTGCGATTCGGGTGCAGCTTAAAACCGACATGCGGAACTATATCTCCCAGAACGCGATTGAGCGCATCGGGGCAGTGCGGGAAGGGGTCTTGCGCCGGAACATGATTCTTTATAGCGGCTATGTCCGCGATTCAGTTTATTTCAGTATTCTCGATAGCGAGTGGTCTACCGTGAAGGCCAATTTGGAACTAAAATTAGCCGCTTATTCCAAACCGGCAGGAGTGCAAAGCTGATGAGCCAGGGACTTATACGCCGCAAAGATAAAGAATTAGGTCAGGCTGAGGTCGAGGCCTTGTTAGAACGCACCGCGATTGGGCATTTTGCGACGGTCAGCGAAAGTGGCTTTCCCTACGTTGTACCGAATCTTTTTGTCTACGCCGAGGGCAAAATCTATACCCATAACAGTAGTGTCACCGGTCATTTCCGGCAAAATGTGGCCCATAGTTCTCAGGTGTGCTTTGAAATTGCCGAAATGGGGCAGGTCTGGCCTTATGGCGAATTCGAGTGCGATACCACCACCAGTTACGCCAGTGCCATCGGCTTTGGCACCATCCAGGTGGTAAACGACCCAACCGAAAAGGCTCGGTTCTTTGACCGCTTTATGGCGAAATACGCCGACACCGAGTGGGAGCGGCCTAAAGGATTCTATCCTCGGCTGGAGCAAGTGACGGTCTACTGTATCGAGTTAGCCCAACTTACCGGCAAACACGGCCCGCTCCCCGCTGTCAGCGAGCAATGGCCCGCCAAGAACAATACGCGCTCTCCACGAGCCAGGGTCGGGGAGAATTCAGGACTGAGGACTGAGGACTGAGGTTTGGAAGGCGGAAGAAAGGCAGGACTGAGGACTGAGGACTGAGTTTCCTAATCGTAAATCGTAAATCGTAAATCCATTAGCACTCAGGACTGTATTTTCTGACCGCTGGACACTGACCACCGACCACTTTTTTAGAATAAGCTTACTCAGCTTTACCTTTTACACCTTTTTTATTACAACGGCGACCCAAATCTGGGCCGCCTTTTTTGTTGTCGCCGATTTTGACTTAGCACTTAATTTCTTAGGGGCTGCTATTACTCGAACCTACTAATTTTCGGCCTGCAATAGAAAAATGAGAAAGCCGGGCTATTCCCTTAAAGCGGTAAACTCGATATGTTATAATAGAAGCTGGTTTATTATAAAAGCGAAAGTCCTGATAAAATACCTGACAATCCGCAGGAGCGAGAGAAAATGGCTATCAAAGAACAGCTGGTCGAAGATATGAAGACGGCTATGAAAAGTAAAGAAACCGAGCGGCTGGACGCTATCCGCCTTTTGCGGGCGGCAATCCAGCGGTTTGAACTGGATCGAAATGACCGCAAGAATGCCGATTATGGCAAAGAAATTACCGAACAAGACCTGATTGGGGTCATTCAAAAGGAAATCAAGCAGCGCCGCGACTCGATTGAAGCCTATGAGAAAGGCGCTCGCCCCGATTTAGCCGATAAAGAGCGAGCCGAACTCGCCATCATCCAGCATTACCTCCCCGCCCAGATGGGCCGGGAAGAAATTGCGGCAGTGGTTGGTTTGTTGATTGAAAAAGAGGGCAAAGATTTCCGCAAAATCATGCCGTTGGCTTCCAAAGAACTCAAAGGCCGAGCCGAAGGGCGCATTATCAATGAAGTCGTCAAAGAACTGACCGCCTAACTAGCTTTACACTCATTTTTATGAAGCAAACCAGACCGCCCGCCGAAAAAACTCCACCCAAAAGCGCCAAACCTGTCGCGCACTCGGCCCAGCCCAAAAACCAGTCCGGCAAACCCAATCGGGGCAAAAATCCGCCCGCGCCAACTCCCCCCAATCCGGGAAGTGGGTTGCAATTAACCTGGCAGATGAAAGTCCTGGCGGGATTGGGATTGGCGGTAATGGTCGGGCTGGTGGTCATCCTGGCGCTGCAACCCACCCAGAAACCCGATAAGGCCGAACTGCAACAGGCCGTTTCGACGGCGTTAGGCAATACCGGCTTTACTCCACCGCCGACCTTTGAACCCGGCTCAGAATTCGGGGTCAGTCTGGTTATTTTCTCAATCAAAGATTACATTCCGGCCTTGCCCGACGAAAAAGTTACTTTTAGCATCATCAATCGGCGGCAGAAATCTTTATATGTCAGCAATTGTGATGGGATAGTTTTGCAACGCTTTCTTGGTAGCGATAGCAAGGATAAAAAACAGGCTCAGAATTTCGACAACTGGGAGAGTATCGCGCCGGGCGGTTTCCGTTTTTGTGGCCCGCTCAGTGGTCGGGAGGCCCGAAGGATAGAGCCGGGAGTGAGCGCCGATGCCTCTTTCACCTTTAGCACGAAAGTCACCCGGCCCTACAACGGCAAAAGCTGGGATACCCCCGGCACTTATCGCCTGTTGGTACAATATTCTCTGACCTGCCCCAACGCCAGCACCAAAATTGCCGATTGTCTTGACCCAGGGTTGGCGGAGTCAGAATACTTCAAGATTGTTGCCCCGGTCTTTGATACTCCGGCGGCTTCGCTCGGCCCGGCCCTCCCCGCTCCAACTTCCACTGCCGCCCCTAAACCCTAAATCTGTAGGGATAAGTCCCCCACAATGGCTTATGTTTTGCTTTGGAAAAACTTCTGATAAGATAGGCTTGGAGAAATCTAAAATCGGAAATCGGAAATCTAAAATCTAAGGTTAGT
>JBBRSG010000192.1:0-8444 GCA_038245615.1 Chloroflexia bacterium
GCTTTTCTTTGTAGTCCCCAAAATTACCAAGAACCGCGACTTGGCGGAAGCGGCGATTAACTTCTTTGCCTCCGACCAGATGCAAAAGGAAATCGGGGTCAAGATTGGTGAACTGAGCGTGAACAGCCCTAAAGTTGCCCCGGATGTAGCCGCCGTTCAGCCCGAATGGGCCAAAGTCTACCCGGTGCAGCCCGCCGACTTCGACAAGATTGGGTACTATCCGTACACCTTCTATGACAAGAATAGCGACAAAATTCAGAAGATTTGGGACCGCGAAATCCTTCGCAAAGCTTAACTCTGAATTTGGAGTAAACCGGAAGTGGTAATTTTTTGCTACTTCCGGTTTACTCTGTTTTGGTTTGGTGGACTAAATAGAAGGCAGGCGGATTACGGATACCAAAAATACTCTTTCGGGGGTGCAGCTTTCGGCGGTCTCGAAGCTCTATGGCGATACAGTGGCGGTCAAGGATTTGTCGCTGGAAGTCGAGCCGGGCGAGTTTTTGTTTCTGCTAGGGCCGAGCGGGGCAGGTAAAACTACCGCCTTACGAATGATTGGCGGCTACGAGCGGCCTACTTCCGGTCACATCAAAATCGGCGGGCAGGACGTGACCGCTTTGCCGGTGCATAAACGCAATATCGGCATGGTTTTCCAGAACTATGCCCTGTTCCCCCACATGACAGTAGCTCAGAACGTGGCTTTTGGTCTCAAAATGCGAAATATCCCTAAAAAGGAGGCTGCCGAGCGAGTCGCCGAAGCCCTGGCGCTAGTCGAACTAGATGGCCTGGAAAAGCGCCATCCGACCCAACTTTCGGGCGGACAACAACAACGGGTGGCCCTGGCACGAGCGATGGTCTATCGTCCGGCCTTATTATTACTGGATGAGCCATTGGCGAATCTTGACCGCCGTTTGCGCGATACCATGCGGGTCGAACTCAAGCAATTGCAGCGCCGGATTGGGATTACCACTATTATGGTCACGCACGACCAGGAGGAAAGCCTTTCGATGGCTGACCGGGTGGCAGTGATGCATCGCGGGAGTCTGGAACAGGCCGGGCCACCCGCCGAGATTTATAATCGCCCGGCCTCGCCGTTTGTGGCGGCTTTTATCGGCGAGTTAAATCTGCTCAAAGGTGATTTGGTAGCGCGGAATGGCGATAAAGGCCGGGTGCGGGTTGGCGGGCTTGAGTTTGAGGTCTGCCTGGATAATGAAGAAGCCCCAGTCGGGCGAGAGGTTACGGTTTGTCTGCGGGCCGAGCGTTTGCGGCTAGGTAAGGTAAGCCCGCCGTCGCATTCGCTTTCCAAAGATAACGAGAGTTCAACTGAGGAACTAAACCGCTTTGAGGCGACTATCGAGGTCGTGACTTACCTGGGCGCTTCGACCCTCTATCTCGTGCGCCCGGCTCATAGCGATAGTCTCTGGAAGGTACTGGAAGCCAACGCCGCCGGACAGCCGCTCTATCGCACTGGCGACCAGGTAGCCCTGGCTTTCAGCCCCGAAAGCGCGGTCTGTTTTTGGGGTGGGGCAGGACTGAGGAGTGAGGACTGAGTTGCTTAATCGAAAATCGAAAATCGAAAATCGAAAATCGAAAATCGAAAATCGAAAATGATACCTGGAATACTTTGTGAGAATTCGTTACCCTGATTTGCCAGCAAAAATCTTGATAGCATTGCTAACCGGAGAGTTAGCCCGATGAAGCCTAAAAAGCAAAGCAAAATAGTGCAACTGGTTTTCTTATTAAGCTGCGGGCTATTTGGGCTAATATTGGGGCTGGCAATTTATAGCGGGTTATCCCAACCAGAGCCGCAACCACAACCGGGCGCAGGTGGGGCATGTCAAGGGATGGCCTGCCCGACCCAAACCTCATCTATCGAGACCGATGACCAGAAAATTGCAGCAGCCTGGAACGCGGCGGCGACCAAATGCCCTAAAAACGAACAAGGTACGTTGCTTTACAAGTGCGATACTTTTGCTAAACTGTTGGTAAAAGAATTGGCAAAGCGGGGCTTGACTGGCAAGATTATCACTTTAAAAGGGCTATTCGGAAATATCGACTCTTCGCGCTGGAAAAATGGAAAAGAGGCTATAGCAGATAACACTTTTCATCAAGGGGTTGAGGTAAACGGCAAAGTTTATGATAATCTGGTGTTTGACGGATTAAGCAAAGAAGCCTGGCGTTTAACATTTTTAGCAATTATCGCTTATGACTCGGTGAATAATACAACTACATTAGGCCCACCGTCTATAGTTTCTGAGGGTTGAAGGAGAAAGTTAAATGAGTAGCAATAATGTACGCCCGGTTTTAACCCAATCTCAAGCCGAAGTATTAGTTGCCATGCTCAAAAGCGTGCGTAGCCGACCTCAATTGTATGTGAGTCGCACCGACGACATCAAAGGTATCCAAACTTTTCTGACGGCGCTTTCTATCTTTTGCTTTTATTTAACCGGCTTTGAGTACGAAACGTTTAATGAGGTCGGCGTGCAGCGGGGTTGGACAAACTCTGGCGAAGGTATGATACCTTCCATGCGTGAGGCCGGGCTGTCGGATGAAGCGATTGTTACCGAATTGATAGATATACACATTAAAGCCTATGAGCAAATTTTTAAGCTGCAAGAACTCGGCTCAGAGGTTTCGTAGAGAGTAGATACTAAGATACATTGAAGAGTACAAATTGAAGAGTACAAATTGAAGAGTACAAATTCAAGGGTACGAAGTTGAATTGGTAGAGGCAATCCTGGCCTCACCCCCTTTGGGAATTTGTGGTTGCCCACCGAGCGCCAGCCCGAATTTACTATAAAAGGCCAACAAATTGAGTTTACAAACAACAAAACTGAATAGCAGAGTTAAAGAGAAAACCTCAGTCCTCAGTCCTCAGTCCTCAGTTTTCTTCTTCCTCCTCGCTCCGGCGGTACTGCTAGTGCTGGGGTTTTTTGTGATACCGCTGGTTTGGCTAATCCGGGTCAGCTTGTATGACCGGCCCGGCAGTGGCAGTGCCGGGGGTAGCCGTTTTTACGACCCGGAAAGCTTTACCTTCAAGCAATATCAAGAAATCTTCACCGACTCGTTTTATCTGAAAATTATTGGTGGGACTTTAGTTCAAGGGCTAATAATTACGGCGGCGGTGATGCTGCTGGCCTATCCGTGCGCGATTGTAATTCATCGCTCCGGCCCGCGCCTCAAAAGCGGGGCGCTGCTGGCGGTGATGCTGCCCAAGCTGACCAATCTGCTGGTGCTGATGTACGGTCTGTTGGTGATGTTGAGCAATAGCGGGGTGATAAATAAGGCTCTGATTGGGTTGGGGATTATCAAACAACCCTTGCCGATGTTTGCCAATACCTTTGCCGTCGTGGTGGCCGAAGTGGTTATCATTGGGCCGTATGCCATCCTGATTCTAGTTAGCCTGTTCGATGGGGTAGATCCGTCACTGGAGCGGGCGGCGCGAGGGTTGGGGGCTGGCCCGTTACGGGCTTTCTATCACACCTATTTCAAGCTGACTTTGCCGGGGGCGATTGCCGCCGCCTTTATCTCTTTTATCTGGGGCATCGGGGCATATATTGGCCCCCTGGCGATGGGCAACCCGGATAACTATACTACTTCGGTGCAAGTGTTCACCGAAATGTATGATTATAATAACTGGCCTTTGGCTTCGGCTCTAGCGGTAGGCAATGTGGTGGTGATTATCGGGCTACTGGCGGCTTTCGGCCTCACCCAGTATGTCTGGATGCAGGCCAGTAAGACCTCGGCTAATAAAAATATACCAGGTTAGAATTAGAAAAGGCGTAACAGTTCAGCCAGCCTTGAAATTGTCACGCCCCTTTATGGGGTGTGAGCGAAGCGAAGGATAAAGATTCTTCGCTTCGCTCAGAATGACAGGGGGTGCATAGTTACGAAAAGGTTAGAATTAGAATGGCGACACTACCTCAAACCTCCAAGCTCAAAACCCGGCGATTATTTCTGCCATCTTTGGCCTTCGTCCCGGTCTACTTGCTGGGCATTCTGATGCTGGCCTTACTGCTGATACCAATGGTTTTAAGCTTACTGGTAGCCTTCACCCCGACTGAGACGATTGAGATACCCGCCCCGAACACCTGGTCATTGCGCTGGTTTGAGCGATTCTTCAAAGATTCTATCTGGCAAACCGGGGCGGTCAACAGCCTCTTGATTGCTCTTCTGACTACCGCGATTTCCCTGGCATCGGGAACGGCGGCGGCTCTGGCCTTCGAGCGGTATGAGTTTCGTGGCAAGCAGTTTTTGAATTATTTTTTGTTGCTGCCCCTGTTTGTGCCGCCGGTAGTGCTGGGAATGCAAAGTCTGGCCTGGCACGAGCGTATCAAAATTTGGGGTAGCCTGTGGAGTTTGGCCCTGGCCCATTCGCTGTGGGCCATGCCGTTGGTCTTTATGGTGATGCGCTCGGCCCTGCGCTCGGTAGACCGACGGCTGGAGGATGCAGCGGCGGGCATGGGTGCAAATGGTTGGCAGGTTTTCTTGCGGGTCACGTTGCCTTTAATCTGGCCTGGGTTGCTTGTAGCGAGCTTTTTCGCCTTTATCATCTCGCTCAATGAGTTTGTGATGGCCCTGTTTCTCTCGACCCCCAAAACCCAAACGATTTCCACTTTGATATGGCCTCAACTGCGCTACACCCTATCGCCGCTGGTGGCAGCAGCCTCGGCTATCCTTCTAATAATGACTTTAACGGTATTAGTAATCTCGGCCCGGCTTTTAAGCGTAAAGAAGTTGTTGTAATATAGTGGTTAGTGGTCAGTAAAAGAGTTTTGAGTTTTGAGTTAAAATACCACCTTTAGCCGGATTTCTTCCGCCTTCCGTCTTCCGTCTTGTATTTCTCTGACCACTGCTGAAAACAGAAAGCGAGAATATGTCGAAACCGTTTTTACGCGAGATGATTGAGCGGCAGGTCGAGAGTCGCGCCAAACAAAACTTCTTGACTTTTAATGAGCTAGGCTTCACTTATGGTGAAATGGATGCTTATACCAACAAGGTCGCCAATCTCCTGTTGCATCTAGGAGTCCAGCCCAATGACCGGATTGCAGTGTTCTTGCCCAACAGCCAGCACTTTATTTTCTGCTGGTTCGCCACTATCAAGCTGAATGTGACCATGGTGCCGGTCAATATCCAACTCAAGGGCGAAGCATTGCGCTATATTTTGGGCCACGCCGAACCAAAGGCGCTTATTACTAACACCGCACTATTGTCAGAAATACAGGCCTTGCCGGGAGTGTTACCTCTCGATTGCAAACTGATTTTGATGGGCGCGAGCGAGAGTGACCAGGAAATTCAGGCCGAAAACGGGGCGGATGAGCTTTTCAGCTACGAAAAGCTGTTGGCCCAGGCCGACACAGTACGCCCACCCGATGTGCCAATTCAGGAGGACGACACTGCCCTGATTATGTATACTTCCGGCACGACTGGCTATCCCAAAGGGGTGATGGTAGGTCGTCGCGCTCAGTCGAATCATCCGATTTTTTATCATCCTGAACTGATTCAGACTGCCCCCCACGAAACGGCTTATACCTTCTTGCCGCTCTTTCACCTTACCTCACAGGGCGTGACGATGGGCAGCTTTATCGGGGGCGGACAGATGGCCCTCGACACCGAATTTCGGGTGATGGGCTTTTGGGATAGAATCCGCCGGGCCAACGCGGTGGTTTTCCCCTATTTGGGAGCGGTCTTGAGTATGCTCTATGCCCGTCCGCCCCAGCCCGAAGATATTAATAATCCAGTACGGATTGCTCTGGGCGGAGCCGCCCCTAAAGCTATCTGGGCCGACTTCGAGCGGCGGTTTGGGCTATCTTTAATCGAAACCTACGGGCAGACCGAAACCTATTCTATCTACGTCAAGCATCCCCCCAACCAGACCCGCATAGGGGCAGCAGGCAAGGCCCAGGCCCGGTTTGAAATAAAGATTGCCAATGACGAGGGCGAGGCTTTGCCCGCCGGTCAGGTCGGTGAGATTACCATCAAGCCTGCCGAACCGGGCTTGATGATGTCAGGCTATTACAAACAGCCAGAGCTAAACGCCAAAGTCTTTAAGGACGGCTGGTATTATACCGGCGATGCGGGCGAACTGGATGCCGACGGCTATCTTTTCTTTCGAGGTCGCAAGAAGGATTATATCCGCCGACGGGGGGAGAATATTTC
Source organism: Chloroflexia bacterium (assembly GCA_038245615.1). GTDB lineage: Bacteria > Chloroflexota > Chloroflexia > Chloroheliales > Chloroheliaceae > 54-19. The sequence continues at coordinate 6,157 of JBBRSG010000192.1, forward strand.
GGCGGTGGAAGTTGAGAACATTGTCGGGATGCACCCGGCTATTCTGGAAGTGGTGGCTATCGGGGTGCCTTCCGATTTGGGCGAGGAAGAAGTAATGCTGTGTGTGGTTCTTAAACCGGAAGCCCAACTGACCGCCCCGGAACTGCACAAGTTCTGCCGCGAAAAGCTGCCCGCCTTTATGGTGCCGCGCTATATCAAATTCCTACCCGAACTGCCCCACACTCCGACCCAGCGCGTCCGTAAATTTATGCTGGCGGAACAGGGTACAGGCGGAGCCTGGGACCGCAAGGCCCGCAAAGCCAAAGATGAGGATAAATCGCTTTAAGATTAAGTAATATTCCAAAAGGCGGGTCATTTGGTGGGAGTTGGATTAGCTGGTATTCCAGACAGGAGTTTGGCGAGCAGTTCCGGGCCAGCCAGGACTACCACCACCGATTTTTTACTCTTGAGCTGTTCCCTCAGCCGTTCCGCTGCTGCTTTATCTACTCCCGGCGGCGGATTAGCCAGATTGAGGCTGGTATCTACCGCGCTGATTGGCAAGGCTGTAAAAATAACATCTACCCCACCCGGCCCATTATAAAACCCGCCGAATTGTTCACCTTGTTTGAGTGGCTTAGTTTGGCCCGGTAGCCCGAACTTGAAACCAGCTTTAGTCAACGAACTATCCGCATTGGCGGTGAGGGTCTCCACCGGGTCGTCCGAGGCATACAGCCTTAAATCCAGACTGGCAAGCCCTAATCCGCTCGCGCTAAGTTGTTTTTCCAGAGCGGCGGTGATAGTTTTATCCAGGGTTAGCTCGGTTGCGCCGGTCAGGGCCGGTAAATTGACCCGCTCAATTGTCAAAAGGCCGGGGCTGACAGTAGCGGAAATAGTCGGGCCAGATTGCCCGGTGGCGACGGGGGCAACCGCCGTCGCCGTTGGCCCAGGGGTCGCTGGACTATCCCCACATGCGGTCAATAAAATTATAATTCCTAGTAACAAACCTAATCGGTGAGTATACCCCTTGAAAAAAGCTCTCAACTCTGCCCTCCTTCAAAAAGTGGTCAGTGGTCAGTGGTCAGTAAGGTAGTTTTGAGTTTTGAACTACTCAATCGTAAATCAATTTTACTGATGGTGCGCTCCGCCTATGTCCTCGCCTTTGGTAATTGACCGACCTCGCCCGTCATAATAACATATTGCCATCAGCCTGTTACAATCCCTGTCACAGTTGTACCGCCAAGAAAGAGGTTTTAACGATGAAAATGCCTGCCCGCCCGTCAATCGAGCCGCCCGAACATGTCGAAAAATCTGGTAAGTCGGTCAGCCAGCACTGGCGAGAGGCTGAAGTGCCGCCGGTGCAACCCTGGACGGTGCAGCACTGGCAAAACGAGACTTTTTTGGAGGCGGAAGATGGGGTAGTTATTGAAGAGCCGTTTGAAGTACGCCTCAATGGACAGAGCCTGGCAGTTATTATGCGGACTCCCGGTCACAATATCGCAAGTGACCGAGAATTGGCGATGGGGTTTTTGCTGTCAGAAGGGGTTATAACCGACCCCCAGGAGGTCACGGCTATGCGCCGCCCCCAAGATGACGATGGTTTGCCATTGGAGAACGTTCTGGATGTTTTGGTGAGGGTCGGAGGTCGGGAGTCGGGGGTAGAACCCTCAGAATCTCAGACTCATTTTGAGCGCCGATTTGTGGTTGGGTCGAGCTGCGGTTTGTGTGGTAAGAATAGTATCGTGGAAGCCTGTCGCCGTCTACCACCTTTGGAACGGGATGATTTCAGGGTTAGCCCGGAAGTTATCTACTCCTTGCCGGAAACTTTACGGACGGCGCAGGCGGTCTTTGACCTTACTGGTGGTCTGCACGCGGCAGGGCTGTTCGACTCACAAGGGCAGCTACTACTTTTACGCGAGGATATAGGCCGTCATAACGCGGTAGACCGGCTTTTGGGGCGGCGGGCGCTGGATAAAGCTTTTCCGATGCCCGGTCATTTATTGCAGGTCAGTGGGCGATTGTCTTACGACCTCATTCTAAAAACTCTGGTGGCCCGCATTCCCGTAGTCAGTGCCGTATCTGCGCCCAGCAGCCTGGCCTTACAATTGGCGGATGAGGCTAATCTGACGGTAATCGGCTTTGTGCGGGGTCAGCGCATGAATGTCTATACCCACCCGTGGCGGATTTCTTCAAATACCCTCGCTTGATGCTTTCATTTCCCCTAAGACCCTATCCTAATTGGTGCATCGAAGTGGTAGGGGCGGTGCTTGCCGCGCCCAAATCGAGGCGTTCCGGGCGCGGCAAGCACCGCC
>JBBRSG010000193.1:0-8394 GCA_038245615.1 Chloroflexia bacterium
AACCATCCACCTTCCGAGCCAGAACAAATTAAAAGCTAGTTCATTTGCTCTTCTAGATTATTTCCTACAACTATACAGTATTACTTGTCCGGTGAATAGTTAGCGAAAAATAAAAAGCAGATGGCTTCTACCTGAAAAGCCATCTGCTTTTTTAAAGACCACAGTCTTGTAAACTAGCCGTCCAGGGTGCTGGTGTCGCCGACTGGCTCGCCCAGCTCTTTGGCTCGGATGACCCGGCGCATAATTTTGCCGGAGCGGGTTTTGGGCAAACTCGGTACAAATTCCAGTTCGTCCGGGACGGCTACCGGGCCGACGTTGGTGCGGACGTGCAGCTTTAGCTCTTTCTCCAATTCGGGCGAACCCTCGAAGCCCGACTTGAGAATAACAAAAACCTTGACGTGTTCGCCCTTGATTTCGTCGGGCTTGCCAATTGCGGCGACTTCCGCCACCGCCGGATGACTGACCAAACTCGACTCGATTTCCATCGAACCGAGCCGATGCCCCGAAACCTTGATAACATCGTCCACCCGGCCCTGGATCCAGAAATAGCCGTCGGCATCCTTGTGGGCGGCATCCCCGGCAAAGTACACCCCTTCAATCGTATTCCAGTAGGACTCATAGCGGGCTTTGTCGCCATAAATCGTCCGCATCATACTGGGCCAGGGCTGGCGGATAATCAGAAAACCGCCTTTGGTGTGGCTCACGCTGTTGCCATCTTTGTCCACGACATCGGCCTCAATCGTTGGGAAAGGGCGGCTGGCGCTGCCCGGCTTGAGCGGCAGCACCGGAGTTGGGGTAATCATGTGCGCCCCGGTTTCAGTCTGCCACCAGGTGTCCACAATCGGCAACTCGTTGCGCCCGATATTCTCTCGATACCAAATCCAGGCCTCTGGGTTAATCGGCTCACCCACCGTCCCTAGCAAACGAAGCGAACTCAGATCGTGGCGGGCCGGGAACTGCACTCCTTCCCGCATGCGGGCGCGGATGGCAGTTGGGGCAGTGTACAAGATGCTAATTTTGTACTTGGCGATAATACTCCACCATCGGTCAGCATCAGGGTATGTCGGAATACCCTCGAACATCACCGATGTCGCTCCTGCCATGAGCGGGCCGTAGATTACATAGCTATGACCTGTCACCCAGCCCACATCGGCGGTACACCAGAAAATATCATCCGGTTTAATATCAAAGGTAAATTTGGTAGTGGCATAAACACCTACGGCATAGCCGCCCTGGACGTGTACCACCCCTTTGGGCTTGCCGGTTGAGCCGCTGGTATAGAGGATATAAAGCATATCCTCACTGTCCATCTGTTCGGCCTCAAGGATGACATCTTCCGGGACTAAGGCCAGAGCATCTTCGTAGAAAATATCCCGACCTTCTTTCATTGGGACATCGGTTTTCAGGCGACGTACTACCACCGAATGTTCGATAGTCGGGGTTTCGGCAATTGCTTCGTCGGCAATCTGCTTGAGGTTGACCAGCTTGCCTCCGCGATAGTTACCATCGGCGGTAATCAGCAGTTTGGCCTCACAGTCTATAATCCGGTCACGCAGGGCGCTGGCCGCGAAACCGCCAAAGACCACCGAATGTACCGCTCCCAGCCGGGCCACCGCCAGCACTGCGACAATTTGTTCGGGGATGGCGGGCATATAAATCGCCACCCTGTCGCCCTTCTGCACCCCCAGCTTTTGGAGGGCTGCTGCAAATCGGTTCACTTCATGATAGAGGTCTTTGTAGGTCAAGGTGCGGGTTGTGCCGTCGTCACCTTCCCAATAGTAGGCCACCTTGTCTTCGGTAGCAGTCCCCATCCAGCGATCCAGACAGTTATAGGCGATATTGAATTTACCGCCGGTGAACCACTTGAAATAGGGTTTATCCGAAGCGTCCAGCACTTTGTCCCAGGTCTCGAACCAATGTAAGTCTTTGGCCTGGTCGCTCCAGAACTCCTCGCGGTTCGCCAGACTCCAGGTATAGAAGTCGTTATAATTATCAAAGCCTTTGCTTTGCATATAGGCATACATGTTAGTCTGGGCCGCCTGAGCCGGGTCGGGGGTGAACAGCCGATTTTCGGTCATTACCCGGTCAGTTGAATCGAATTTGAAGCCGGAAGTCATGGTTAGAAGTTCCTCCTTCTTGTACTTTGGCGCTCCAACTCTGGAAAACGCCTTCACTCCTGTTTCTGGCAGATTAATTTGGTATGGCTTGGTGAATGACTCCCATTATAAAGCAGTCAGGACTTTGTTACAAACCAAAAACGGCCTGTTTTTGGCAATCCAGGGCCGTTTTCTAGCGGTCAGCCTATAGCGCCGGGCTAATGTGGCTTGGGTGGCGCTGATAACTAATGTAAAAGGCTTTAAATCCTTTGCAAGTTGGCGAAACTTGCCATGAGGCGCTTTACCCCTTGTCCGTCAAAGGCGACGGCTACTTCTTCATCCCCCCCGCTTATTTTGCTGCTGACCACCATACCTTTGCCGAATTTAGGGTGGGTCACTTTATCCCCGGCCTTGAATTGCAACTTATCCCCTTCGGACGAAGCTTTGCCCGAACTTGACCCTGGTCGGGTCGCGCCTAGCCCCAGCCGATTATTGCTGTTCGGGCTGCTACGTCCACTCGAACTTGAAGCCGAACTCGATCCGCCTGAATTCCACTTGGTCGCACTATTGGAACTGAACATGCCTAGCTGCCCGGAAGTCGTCACGCTGGGAGCTTTCTGTTCGCGGCCTCGAATGAGATTGGAGGGAATTTCTTTCAGGAAGCGCGAGGGCTTGTTTGGTACGGCATTGCCAAAGACCGTCCGACGGAACGCATAGACCAAATAGAGCCGCTGCATGGCTCGTGTGATACCGACATAGAGCAGCCGCCGCTCTTCTTCCATGTCGGCTTCACTCTCCAAAGAGCGACTGTGCGGCAGAATATTTTCTTCCAGTCCGACAATAAATACTATCGGAAATTCCAGCCCTTTAGCGGCGAGCAAAGTAATCAGGGTCACAGCGTCGGCCTGCGGGTCATATTTATCTACGTCTGCGACCAACGCCACTTCTTCCAGAAAGACTGACAAGCCCTCCGCCAGAGGTAAATGAGCGTATTCTCCCGCCACGTTTCGCAATTCCTGAACGTTGGCCCACCGCTCATCCCCTTCTTGTGAGCCGTCGCGCACTTGCTCCTCGTAGCCCGATTTCTTGAGAACAAAATCCAGAAAAGGCGGCAGGCTCATTTCGTTATTATTTTTGGCATTGATGAAAGCATCCAGGGTACTCACGAAATCAAACAAGCCGCGTTTGGCTGCCCCCGAAAGGCTGATGGGCGGCAGACTGTCATCCGGCGGAGGGGCATTGGGGTCGCCGCGCTGACGGGCCATCTCGTCGGCCTCGGCACTCTGCAAAAGTTGCAGCCCGACATACATCGGCAGTTCCAGCCCGCCCGCCCAGACTCCTAGTTCGGTCAGGGTTTTTGGGCCAACCCCTTTGCCACTGGCGGTATTCGCCATTAGACGATTAAAGCTCATGCCGTCGTAGGGGTTGTTTATCAGCCGCAGATAGGCCAGGGTATCCTTGATTTCTTTGCGCTCGTAGAAGCGAGTGCCGCCGATAATCTGATAGGGCATCCCTCGCCGCACGAACATATCTTCCAGCGCCCGGCTTTGGGCGTTAGTTCGGTACATAATGGCAATATCGCGGTGTCTTTTGATTTCGTTGCGCGACAGCAACCGCTCGATTTCGTTGGCGACATAGTTGGCTTCCTCGACTTCGTTGTAAGCCTCGAAAATTTGGATGGCCTTACCGACCCCGTTATCAGTCCACAGCTTTTTATCCTTGCGCTGAATATTGGCTCGAATCAGCCCGGTAGCGGCATCCAAAATGACCTGGGTGCTGCGGTAATTTTGTTCTAGGGCAATCACCTTGACTTCAGGATACTCGCTCTCGAAGTCCAGAATATTGCGAATATCCGCCGCCCGCCAACCGTAGATAGACTGGTTTTCGTCGCCGACCACACACAGATTTTTGTATTTCGAGGCCAACAGACTGATAAGCCGATATTGCGCCCGGTTGGTATCCTGATATTCATCTACCAGAATATAGCGAAAACGCTCCTGGTAGCGGGCTAAAACCGTTGGTTGCTCCTCGAATAGCCGCACAACCATATTTATCAAATCATCGAAATCGAAGGCCCGGTTAATCCGCAGCAAATCTTGATAACGTTCATAAATGCGGACGACCAGTTCTTCCCAGTAGGTGCGGGGGGACATCGCTTTGGGGCTTATAAGATTGCTTTTGGAATTGCTAATCAGGCTCAGGGCGGCGCGAGGGCTATATTGTTTGTCATTGAGCTGTAAATCGGCCATCGCCGCTTTAATGATGCCCAATTGGTCGCCATCGTCATAAATCGCAAAGTTGCGGTCAAATCCCATATTATTAGCTTCGACCCGTAGAATTCGCACGCAGACCGAGTGAAATGTCCCAACCGTCAGATATTTGGAAATCTGGCTATCTGGCCCAAACTGATTTTCCAACAGCCGCTCTAAACGCTCTTTCATTTCGCGGGCGGCCTTGTTGGTAAAAGTCACCGCCAGAATATTATGGGGGTCAATCGGGGGCTGCCTTTCGCTAATCATATAGGCTATCCGGTGGGTCAGGACGCGGGTTTTGCCACTGCCCGGCCCGGCTAGAATCAACACCGGCCCTTCAATCTGACTGGCGGCCTCGCGCTGCACCGGATTTAGTCCATCCAGAATGGTTGGTCTTAAGATAAGCTCTTCTTCGCCCACATGCCCTACTTTCATGTCCTTAAATTTAGGACTTTCGCTGGCAAATTGCCTTTAACCCTGGAAAAGTTATATTTGAAAAATTTAACCAAATCCAGTTTGGGATTGAACCAGCTTATCCTCAAATCAGCAAATCGTCTCTAGCGAAAATCCTCAAAAATACTTTTTAGCTTGCTATAGCCTATTTTAGCACGTTTGAGCCAGTAATGTCACCCTTTAAGACTTATAATCAGCTCGCTTCGGGCTGGTTTTGACCGATAATCTTTTCGGTCAGGGCCAGAAGCGCAATCCCCTGACCCCAGGTGTTAATGCTATCGTGAGGAACATTGTTGTAAGCTTCCAAAGTGTCCAGAAAAGGAGTCGAGCCGGAGACATTCTGCACCTCGCCCGATGGGGATATTTCGGGGCGGAGAGCTGCCAGGGCCTTTTGTCCGGCAGTGCTATAATCCGGGCCGAGCATTCCCAGACGGGCCGCTTTTAAAAGGCCATAGCCAATTCCCGCCGTCGCCGACGTTTCGGGATAGCTCCATTCTTTATCCAGGAGAGTGCGCCAGCCTCCGTCGGCAATCTGGTAATCGAGCAAGGCCCGGAAAAAGGGTTGCCCGACCTGAGCGATTCTGTCCCGATATTCTTCAAAGCCGGGAATTGCCGCTAGTTCCAGCATATCGGCGATACCCATGGCGGCCCAGCCATTGCCGCGTCCCCAGATTGCGCCATTCAGGTTAGAGCCGGTTTTGCTTTGGTCGGCAGCCTGCCAGCCATGATAAAGCAGGCCGCTCGCCGGGTCGCGCAAATGCTCAAAATGCAATTCAAGCTGACCGACCATCTGACCGAAAAGCTGGCGATTTTCTTTGGTAGCGGCAACCTGGGCGATAAGCATTACCAGGGTAAACAGGCTATCGGCCCAGACCTGGCGACTGAAAACCGGGTTGCCACCGACAATCGGATGCCCAAACGCCCCGGACGGCACTCGACTGGCTTCGCGCAGGTAAAAGGCTACCCGCTCCCGGACATAGCCCTGATAATAATCGCGCTCTTCCTCGCTCAACGGCAAACTGAGGTCGTGGGCCGAAACCCACAGCAATCGCAGCGGCATGGCGCTATTGACCGCGATGGTCGGCGGGTTGGACTCGAGATAGCGCCCGAACCATTCGCGCCAAAGCGCAAAATAAGCCTGTTGGTCGGCAGCGTCTAGCCAGGGGTAAGCCCGTTGCAGGCTGAAAATAGCCACGCCCGGCCCCCAGTCCCAGCCATTGAGAGGCGCTCCCGGTTGCAACTCGCCGGGCGCACTAACGGGCTGGTACATCGCCAGCGTCCGTCGGAAAACCGCTCGTAATTGCGCTATATCATCGTCCACCCTGGTCTATCCTTTTTTAGTCGGCCTTTTTTTGGTCGGTCTTCTGGTTATAGGTGCTACTTCGCAGGGCAACCATAATAGATTGTGGTAGGCCCGTCAATATAAATCGCTCATCAGGACTTTTACAAGTTGTAAAATAATTTTGACAAATTTGATATAGTAAGGTATGCTTAAATTAGGTTAGCCAATAACCGCTTAAAAACTAAATATAGCTCTTATCCAGAGAGGTGGAGGGTATAAGGCCCTGTGAAGCCCGGCAACCAACGCAAACCAGAAATAATATGCGTATGGTGCCAATTCCGGCATTATGTTAATAATGCAAGATAAGGGAGTCTGTTTTTACCATCTACCCTGGTAGTTTAAGTGTAAAAAACGAACTTTTGAAACCCCTTGTCTGACATCAGCAAGGGGTTTTTCAATTCCCCGTGGAAAATCTAAAATCTAAAATCTAAAAAATACAGGACGGAAGATGGAAGAAATTCGGCTAGTCGTCAGGATTTTAACTCAAAACTACTCTACTGACTACTGACCACTGACTACTGCTAAAAGGAGAATTGCTCAGATGACTATTTTACTGGAACACGACGAAACTACTGCGACAGTTAATAGCGGGGCGGCCAAAGCTCTGAAGTGCCGAGAGTGCGGGGAACGCTATGCTATCAGCCCGGTCTATGTGTGCGAAAGCTGTCTTGGCCCGCTAGAGGTCGAGTATGACTTTGGCGGAATAGATTCGGTGGCCTTGAAAGCCCAATTCGCCGCCGGGCCAGCGACCCTATGGCGCTACGCCCCCCTATTACCCGCGACCCCTTCCCGTCGCAGTATGGAAGGGGTGGGCTTTACCCCTTTGCAACGAGCCTATAATTTGGGGGAGCGGCTCGGCTTGCGAGAACTTTACATAAAAAACGATGCGGTCAACCCGACCCACTCCTTTAAAGATCGGGTGGTTTCGATTGCGGTGGCTAAAGCGCTTGAATTCGGCTTTGATACCCTAGCGTGTGCCTCGACGGGCAACTTGGCCGGGGCAGTGGCGGCGGCGGGCGCAAAAGCCGGTCTGAAAACTTATGTCTTTGTCCCTGCCAACATCGAGCCGGGCAAGATTTTGCAAGCCAGCGTCTACGGCGCAAATATCGTGCGGGTCAACGGCACTTACGATGAGGTCAATCGGCTCGCCAGCCAGGTCGCCGATGAGTATGGCTGGGCCTTTACCAATATCAATATGCGGCCTTTCTATAGCGAAGGCTCTAAAACTTTGGCCTACGAAACCGCCGAACAACTAGGCTGGCGCTTGCCCGACCAGGTAGTTATCCCGATTGCCAGTGGTTCGCTCTATACCAAAATCACCAAAGGCTTTGAAGAGCTTATCATGCTAAAACTGGTGGAAGAGGAGCTTGTCTCTTCGATAAATGGAGCGCAAGCCGCCGGATGTAACCCCGTCGCCAGCGCGTTTGCGACTGACCGTAGCCAGGTCATCCCGGTCAAGCAGCCCAGCACGATTGCTCATTCTTTGGCAATCGGTAGCCCCGCCGATGGCCTCTATAGTGTGCGGATTGCCGAGCGAACGGCTGGCACGATTGAGCAGGTCAACGACCTCGAAATTGTGGAGGCAATCAAGTTGCTGGCCTCCACCGAAGGTATCTTTACCGAACCGGCGGGCGGGGTGACAACTGCCGTCCTCAAGAAGTTGACCGAAGCTGGCAAAATCGGACGCGACGATGTGACCGTTATTTACATAACCGGCAACGGCCTGAAGACCCAGAACGTATTGGATGGCGAACTTAGCCTGCGTGAGCCAGTTCAGCCCAAATTGAGTTCTTTTGAGCGATGGCTGGAAGAATAATCCTGGAAGAGTAAGATACGAAGAGTAATATGAAATAAAAAGAGCGCCACTGCTCATTGGCGCTCTTTTGTTGGAGTTTGAGAGAAGAATTTGGAGGAGGATTACGATGTTTTGTAAGCTAATGTTCGTTTCGCAAAGCTTGTAAAATGTTTTGTGTTTCTCGGTTTGCTTACACCATTATTCTAGCTTCATAGGCTATAAACAAAAATGCGGTTTCTCACTGTTTTACTGTGAAAAACCGCACTCGTTTTATAAGCTTACTCGGCTGGTTGAGCTTTATCAGAATTGAGTTACTTACTCAATAATGCTGGTGACAGCGCCTGCGCCTACCGTCCGACCACCCTCCCGGATGGCGAACCGCAAGCCGACTTCGATGGCTACCGGGGTGATTAGCTCCACCCCCATCTGCACATTGTCACCAGGCATTACCATCTC
>JBBRSG010000194.1:0-8334 GCA_038245615.1 Chloroflexia bacterium
CGGGTCTTACGACCCTCAAAAAGTTTGGGTCGGAGCAGCTCTAGCGAATGAGAAAGGAAATTCGTTGCAAACTGCTCCTCTAGCCTCTTGACAAACTACGATGGCTTCTTTATTCAATACTATTATATAAGTCGAGCTTAGAAGCTTTACGGTGAGCCTTGCGTTTATTGGTCTGGCATTACCGCCAACAGCGAATTATTAATGCCAATAATAAATACAAAAGCCAGTTATGTCTTGTATTTTAGCCACTCCCAAATTTTTACGTTTCTTGAAGCCGCCGGGTTTATCGTCTATGATACAAAAGAGCTGCGTAATCATAATAAGGTCTTCGGTTCGCATAAGGTTGTGCTCCTTTCGCTTTTTGATTAGACTTTGGCGAAAGGATGCGATAACTTTATTCATTTGTAAAGCTGCGGCCCCTCTTACAACTAGCAACATTGGTTAACTAACCATAATTTCAACCTTTCTTAACTTGACCTATCCATTCTACTTTAGCAGAAAAACCAGTTCCAAAGCTATCGTATTTCTGAAATCTTAGCAAAAAAGGACGCAAGTTGAAATTAGGGTGAATTCTGCTATACTATTATCACAAGCGGAGCAAGCAGGAAATAACCCAGTGTGAAAGGAAAATACCGATGAGTGTTATAACACTTTTTAAGGATTCGCAGGAGTATCAGACCTTTGAGGCCGGGCGGACTATTTTCGAGGAAGGGCAACCCGGTGATAACATGTATATTGTCGTGGAAGGCCAGGTGGATATTCTGGTGCATGGCAAAGTAGTGGATACCGTCGGGCCGGGCGATGCCCTCGGCGAAATGGCCCTGATTGATGGCTCGAACCGCAGTGCCAGCGCAATTGCTCGCACCGAAAGTAAATTGGTGGCGCTTACCCAACATCGCTTCGAGTTTATGGTGCAGCAAACTCCCTTCTTTGCAATCCAGGTAATGCGGCTCATCGCCCAACGATTGCGCCGCATGAACGCCCAGGTTGTGCTGGACTAAAAGGACAAAACATCAAGGATGCGGGACAAACTAGAACCCACTATCGAACCGGTAACAAACCTAGAAGAAGTTAAAGCCAAAAAATCTTTTAAGCCCTCATCCTTGATTTTGCATCCTTTATTTCTGCGAGTAGCAGGGACGGCGCTGCTGCTTTTTTTTCTATGGCGGCTAAACCTCGATTGGGGCAAGGTTTGGGAAGAGCTGTTAAAAGCTAACCTCTGGTATGTCGGGGCATCTATTTTATTAGTTGTCCCATTTATTGCCCTCAAAGCCTGGCGCTGGCAGCTTATTTTGCGGGGGCTGGGTATCCAGCTAGATTTTGGGCAGGCTTACCGGGTCTATGCCCTGGGACTGGCGGCAGGAAGTTTCACTCCCGGTCAGGCCGGAGATTTTATCAAAGCCTGGCATCTCAAAGAGCAAGGCCACCCGCTCAGTACCTGCTTGCTTTCAGCCATCTTAGACCGCCTTTTTGACCTCGCTGTTTTGCTCTTATTAGCCGCCACTGGTCTACTGGTTTTAGGCGCAGATTTCGTCGGAGCGTTGCCGGGCTTGCTGGCGTTACTCATTGGTGTAATCGCAGCGCTGGTTGCGCTTTCCGTCCCGACTATCCGTGACCGCCTGATGCAACTGGCCTTGCGGCTGGCTAATCCGGGGCGGAAGACGAAAGGCGGAAGGCCGAAGGCGAAAGATTTACAATTAGGTAACTCAGTCCTCAGTCCTCAGTCCTCAGTCCTGTCCCAACCCCTGACCTTCCTCCTGACCCTAGCCGGGTCGGGACTGGCCTTATTGCGGGTCTGGCTGCTGGCGCTGGCCCTGGGTTTACAACTTGGCCCGATGGAAACGATTGCCGCTTCCAGTCTGGCAACGGTAGTTTCGCTATTGCCGATTTCAGTCGCCGGGATTGGAGCGCGAGACCTGGCCCTGGTCGGCATCTTGGGCAAGCTTGGCTACAGTGTAGAAAAAGCCGTAAGCCTTTCCAGCTGTATCTTATTACTAACTCTGGTCAATCTGGTGGCAGGCTATCTTATTTGGTATAGTCGCCCCCAAAAATCGGAAAGCAGTTAAGGCTGTTCCTCTTCCTTTACTTCAACCTCTGACAAGGGTATTCCGACTCTATCTAAAAATTTCCAAATATCAGAAAAGAAAAAATGATCTATGGTTCTGATGTGTTGCTTTAATAAAGCTTCCCGCTCCATATTGGGCCTTATATCACAATAATAAACTCCGTCCAGAGGGTTTAATTTTACGGTAAACGCTTTGAAGTGGCCTGATAAGAAAGTCGAATTTATCGCATATTCATTTTCGCGTTTGGCATTTTTCCGCTGAACATCATTAAGGAAAATAGCGATATGAGGTAATGACGTTTCGGTCAGTTTTGAGTAAAGAAACTTGTCCATGAATATTTTATCTATCCGGTCTTTGCTTGAGGTCTTGACCGAGCCAATTATCTTTAACTCTTCCTCCTTGTATAGCAGCAAATCGTGCTGGTAGCTCATATTGAACTGAAATTCGCCATCTACATAGACTGGTACTTGCACTGTACCTGGGTTGCAGACCACTCCTATGCGGTGGAGCAAAAGTTGGATCAACCGCTCAAACAAATCTCCATTTACTTTTCGGGCAGTATTTGACTTCCCGGCGGGCAAACCATCTAGGGCTGCTCCGATAGATTGCTGAATAGTGTATATACTTCTTTTGAGAATATCACGGTTGGCGGTATCGTTTGAAGGGATGTCACGGATGTTGGCTAAAAGCTTGATAAATTCATCCAGCTTGTCGCTTTCTGGTTCAGAATACATAAGGTGGGCATTAATCGGGCGGGTGATATTGTAATAGCCGTCTTCCCGATATTGATAAAACTGGTAATTGTTCTCATTCTGAGAAATAATTGTTGCTTGTAGTCCTTCGATGGTGAAGGCAAGATATTTTTTACAAAAATCTATGTATTGCTCAAGAGATGTGAAGTTGGTCTTATTGGTTGCGAAGCTGACCAGGGATGGGAGATTCATCTAATACCTTCACGTCGGGCGGCTATCATTCGGTCATATTCGATCCACTGTTCAACCTGCATTCGGCGTACTTCACGAATACGCTTGACTGCCCATTGGTTGTATTGCGGGTTGGTATCGCAGCCAAGCCATTTGCGGCCTAACTGCTCGGCAACTACCAGGGTTGTTCCCGAACCAGCAAAAGGGTCTAGCACCAAGTCACCGGGATTAGATGATGCAAGGACAAATTTTCTTATCAATCCCTCCGGTTTCTGGGTGGGGTGAGGTGTTTTCTCGCCCATGCCATTGCATGTTGTCGGAAATTCTATAACATCCTTTGGTTTAGCTCCAAGTGGATGGGGGGTCCAATCCTCGCGTTTTTTCCCGTTTCCGTATTGGCTGGTTTCAGCCTGGGGGTGAGAGGGATATTTTAGGGTGTGAGTTCCGTAGGGAATCCGAACCGGGTCTATATTTAGTTTGGTTGTGGCTGATTTGCGTAGGTGAATAATACTTTCGTGTGACCTACCCCAATCAGTCCCCAGGTTAGCTTTATTTTTATAATGCCAAACAAGCCAACGACACCCGGCAAAATATTTAGAGGCTGGATATTTCAAGTCGGCGAGGATTTCCGAGAAGCCGCAAACATAAAGCGAGCCAGTCTTTTTGAGAACCCTGGCGGCTTGCTCAACCCACTGTAACGACCACCGGATGTAATGCTCCTGATTTTCAAAATCATCCCAATCCGCCTTATTAAGGTTGTAAGGTGGGTCGGCAAAAATGAGGTCAATACTCTCTTTTTCCAAAGAATTGAGCCAATCAATGCTGTTCCCTAAATACAAAGTCCCGTTTTGATGTTCAAAATAAGGGGAATAACCCGCTAATACCGGTTCAATCTGCTGGTGCGGCTCAAAACTTTCATCAGCATTTTCAAAAGGAATTGCGGCCTGAATTATTTCCATCTGCTACCTTTATCCTTATATTTTAGGCCCTTCGCTTTATGGGCGAGTATAGCATATCTGTAATGCCACTTTTGTATACCAAGTTGGCAGCCCTTTACAATCAAGGCAGCACTACTCTTTTCAAACCAGCCGCTAGAGTTAATCTCTTTACTGAGCAGGGCTTTGCGAAAATACCAGAATGTAACCATTGCAGTCTAAAAACCCGAATTCGGTTGCACCATAAAAAGTGGTATGTAGCTCCTGGACAATTTGGACTTTGCCCTGTAATTTAGCGTGCCAGGCTTCAAGTTCGGTGGTATTGATATAAAAAGTCAGGGTTGCACCGATCGGACGACCTTCCAGGGTCGGTATTTCTTCGGTTAGACTGGGGCGAGTTTGAAACATCAAATTGGTTTCGCCATTTTTCAGCATGGCCCAATTGAACTGACCTTCCTCTGGCACGGTGGCTAACACCTCAAAATCCAGGACATTCTTGTAAAACTCAACTGTCTGGTTTACATTCTCAACCATAACATTCGGGACAAGGCTACCTAGCGGCATATTATTACGTCCTTTCTTTTCAAGTCAAGTTTTACTAGCCCTCCGAATCAAATCGCGCTCCGACCCGATGAGTTCGTACAGGCTAAAAACCAGTTCATCGGCTTCGGTGGCATCGAGCGAGGCAACCCCCAATCGCAGCAAGGCTGGATGGAAAGGCTTTTCAAAAAACCGGCACGGAAAGGCCAGCTTTTTGACTGGGTTGGCATAATAGTCCCACTGTCCACCACCTACCGGCTTGCCATAGGACCGAAACTGAAAAGTCGAAAGCTGGCTATTCAAAAAATTCGTTGCAAACTGTTCAAAATCAAATAATTCTGGGTGCTGATTGCTAAATTTTGCTTTTGGCAAATCACCAAAAACCACCGAAATCACATCGGTACTAAAATAATATTGCTGGCAGTCCAGCGCGAAAGTGTTGTGACGGGCCTTATAAGGCGTAACCAGCTTGGCAGGTGCGTCGAATATAGCTGATTCACGCGGCCATTGCAATTCGTAAAAAAGGAAAAGTTTATTATAGCGTTTGCGGCGTTCCAGTTCGGTTTGATACTGTTCCAGATAAGCTTTTAGAGCGGGATAATTAGCTAAATTAAAGTCAGGCTTATCACACGGCGGATAAATCAGCCACAAACCGCGCCCCTCGACCCGACCCGGCCCGATGTCGCCATTCTTGATGGCTTTATGCAGCACCTCGCGCTCTAAGTGGTCAGCTTGTTGCTCTGACACAAAAAATACCCGGTCAAGGCCAGTCTGAACTCCGGTACGGCACTCTGCGATGTCACCCAACCGGCAGGATTGTTCAGTTATTTTCGCCAGCAATTGTTGTTCGGCGGGCATCCGCCGCAACCAGGTCCAGGGGGCACCCCCAATCAGGCTGCTTTGGGCCAGATTTTCTTCCCGCCCCTCGAACAGGAAAGGAAAGCGATGCTCCGGCCCGGCCTGTTCGCGGCGAGCGAATAGCAGACATACATCTATTTCGGCATCCTCAAAAAATTGCTCGCCGCCAAAATCCTCGATACCCATCAAGCGGGTTTCAGCCGCCAGCCAGCGCCGCAACGGAGCAGCGAAAGCAGCCTCTTTCCAGAAGCGGGCGGTTACATAACCTAGACCTCCACCCGGTTGCACAAGTTCGATGCC
Source organism: Chloroflexia bacterium (assembly GCA_038245615.1). GTDB lineage: Bacteria > Chloroflexota > Chloroflexia > Chloroheliales > Chloroheliaceae > 54-19. Next base: position 5,623 of record JBBRSG010000194.1, read on the forward strand.
CCGCTTAATAAAATAGTAGAAAAGGTCGCTTTTCAGGTTATAGACCGGGGCGAAAGTATGAGCATAATAGGCCTTTTCGATGCCGCTATAATCATTGAATCCGATATAAGGTGGGTTGCCGACCACTGCCGCAAAGCCGTTATATAGCTCGAAAACTTCGAGAAACTCGGCTCGCCAGCCAAAAGGCTGTAAAGTCGCCAGAGTTGGCCCGTCGGTGGTGCTGTTAAAAATAGGCAATCCAGCGACCTGCTCTGCCACCAATGACCGGGCCGCCACCAATTCTTTTTCCAGAAGGCTATACCGCCCTATCGCCCCTGCTAGGTCGCCCGCTGCTATAGCCTCAAACAAGTCGGTTCTAACCCTTAACGTCCCAAAATCTCCTTCCAGCGTCCCCACCAGGGCATTACCACATCGGATTTGAGCCGCCACCGCCACCGCCACTTCCGGCGCAACCGGCCCGCTTAGTTCCGCCAACCGCCTTAACACTGCCAGTCGCGCCAATACCACCGCTTGCGGGTTCAGGTCAAGGCCATACAAAGGGCTGAGGGCTGAGGGCTGAGGGCTGAGTAAAGCGGGTCGGGGGGAAAGCAGGACTGAGGACTGAGGACTGAGGACTGAGGCTTCTAAGCGTAAATATTCTGACTTTTCCTCCAATGCTGCGAGCAGGAATGCGCCGCCGCCACAGGCCGGGTCAAGAAGCGGGCCGGAGGGAGCGTAGGTCAGGGTGCGGGCGACAATGTAGCGGGCCAATTCGGGCGAAGTATAGAACGAGCCGTTTCGCTTTTGCAAGCGGGCTTGTCCAGCCCAAAGTTGCAAGCTCGCCAGTCCCCAGCCGGTAAGGACAGAGCTATCCAGCCGAGCTACTTCCACGGCAATATCTCCAGTTAGGGCAAGTTCGATGGAGGTTAAGGGTGGGCCAGCCACTATTTCCAGTAATTCAGGCGAATAAGCCGCCAGCGAAAGGGCGGCGACCTTTTCCGCCAGCAACCGCAATATTATTCGGGCGGCAGTTGCGGACGGTTGATTGAGATTGCGATGCTTGTCCCGCTTCATCGGGGAGAGTTGGGAAAGCGTGGGCATATCAAAGTCATGTCCGGCGGGCAAGGCTTTAGTCAGCCGTTTCAGCCAACCATTTATCAATACTTGCAGTTCGTCGGGTTTGCGCTTATTAGGCGAAAAAGAATTAGCTGGCCTCATCGCAAAAAGCCCATCGCTAGGCCGTCGGCAAGGCGGTAGTTTGGGCCGGTTTGGGAGTTGGCGAGGCAGTGGTGGTCGAGGCGGTGGTCGTAGTCGGAGCGGTAGTCGTGGCCGGGGCGGTGGTCGGTACGGGATTAAAGATGACGGTTGAGGCGGGAATGCTGGTTGGGACAGGAGCAGTCGTTGGCACTACCGGGGTCGGGAAGGGCGGGATAATCGGGCGACGGGTAGGAGTCGGAATGGGAGTAATGGTGGCAGGGACGGCGGCAATCGTAAAAATTAGCGGTTGGGCCAGTGGTACAGGCTGCCCCGCCAGCTTGATTACGATAGTGTACTGCCCGACTACCAGCGAAGAAGCCTGAATATCGGTGATGAGTTCATCCTTGACTACCTCATTGCGGACAAAAGATGGAAAACCTTCCGGCTTGCCATTCCCCAGCTTGTAAACCTCAACCGACAAGGGGTCGCCCAATTTTACGCCCTCTGTTAGAGTGGTCTTTCCATACAGAATAATCGTGCTGTTAGTATAAAAATCCTTGCGCGGCAACCCTGGCGCTTTGTTCGGAAATTCGCCGGTGGTAAAGAGCTGCGAAAAGAGCGGCTGCTTTAAAACCAGGGCTGTCGCCGTCGGCTCGACAGTCGGCGAAGGGGTAGCGATTGGGGCAGTCGTCGGCGATGGTTCAGGGACTGGAGTCGCGGCAAGAGTGGGTGCAACCGTTGGAATCGCCGTCGCAAGCGGGGCGGTAGTCGTCGGAGCAACCGTCACCACCACTGCCGGGTTTGCGGTTGGGTCGGAGGGCGCACTCTCGTTGGGCCAGAAAAAGACCAGGGCCGCAATTGCCCCGACCAACAAAGCCAGAATCAAAAGTGCCAGCAACCAGGGCGGGATGCGGTTCGACTTGCGGTTCTGGTCTTTGCCCCACAATACTACTTCCGGCACATGGTCGCTGGTCGGGTTGTTACTCAGAGGAGCGTTGCCATTCGCCAAAGCTGGCCCACCGTCGGATTGATATGGTCTGACCTCAAACGGGCCAAGCTCAACGCTCTTTTCGAGCCGATTATTGATGCTAACCGCCGAGTCTGCCGCCCCGCCAAAGCGAGCCATGCCCGCGCTATCGGCCTGAGCGCCATAAGTCGCGGGCGCGGGCGACCAGTCCTTTATCGGTGCGACCTCGCGGGGCTTGACCGAGGCAACTTCTGGGGCTTTAAGCAGGTCGGCCTCACGCTCTTTTATCGCACTAACCTCGCGCTCCTTCACCGGAGCAGAGTCGCGCTCCTTGCTGACCACTGGAACTTTTGGCGGGCGGGGCGAAGCTTCCTCGCTTTCGGCCTCCGGTTGATGCCACTTGCGGGCCATTTCGCGGTGAGCAATCGCCTCGGCATAATTCTCGTCTATGGCGATGACCCGGTCATAAAGCTTGAGGGCCTGCCCCCACTTGGCAACCGAAAGCGCGGCCTCAGCCTCCCGATAAAGTCGGTCCCGCTCGTTTTCCAGTTGGGTACGTACCCGCTTCA
>JBBRSG010000195.1:0-8081 GCA_038245615.1 Chloroflexia bacterium
ACGAAAAGTTTGACGGTTTCAAGCAAGCCATTAGTGAATGTTTAAGCCACACTACTGACCTTCATCAGGCGGCCTTGGATAAGTTGTTAGTCCTAAAGTTTCAGACCTTTGAAAGCGCAGTTTGTGACCTTTGATAGTATAAAAGATTTTCGACTGATTAGCAAAGAAAGCACAGGTCGTATATGCCCAATCCAGGTGTCAAAGTACCATTAGGCCGTACCCAACTAAAAGTTACCCGTTTTGGTCTGGGTTCGGCGGCGATGGGCTGGCTTTATTCTCCAATCGAGGACGAGACGGCTTATGCTACGGTTCGCCGGGCTTATGAGTTGGGTTGTAATTTCTTTGATACTTCGCCTTACTACGGTACTGGTCTTGCGGAAACTCGGCTTGGGGCGGTGCTTTCTACGCTCCCCCGCGAAAGCTTTGTATTGTCGGACAAAGTTGGCTACGCCGTTTATCCTGAGACTCCCTTGCCTAAAGGCGACCAAGCCCCACCCCATCCCGGTCACGATTTTAGTTATGAGGCGGCTTTCCGACTGGTGGAAGGCAACCTAAAACGGCTGGGGCTAGACCGTCTAGATATTTTACTTATCCACGACCCGGAGGAGCATATCGAAGAAGCCTTGAAAGGTACTTATCCGGCCCTCCGCAAAATGCGGGACGAAGGAATGATCGGGGCGATTGGGGCAGGCATGAATTATAGCCATCTGCTGACTCGGCTGGCCCGCGAAGCTGAATTCGATTGTTTTTTGCTGGCAGGGCGCTATACTTTACTAGACCAAACGGCCCTTGCTGACCTAATGCCGATTGCTACTGAGCAGGGAATTGCGATATATGTAGGTGGCCCTTTCAATAGCGGCCTTCTGGCTAATCCCTACGCTACCGATGCCAAGTTTAATTATGTCGCGGCCCCGCCCGAATTACTCGCCAAAGCTCAAAAAATTGATGCCGTCTGTCGCCATCACAATGTTCCTTTGAAAGCGGCGGCGATTCAGTTTCCCCTTGGTCATCCAGCGGTAGTGTCGGTGGTGTCGGGCGCAGGCTCGGTGGCAGAAGTCGAAGAAAATATGACGATGTTCCAGCTAGATGTACCGGATGAACTCTGGCAGGAATTAATCAAAGAAGGCCTTTTACCCGAAGATATTCCTTTACCCCGCAAGGATGATAATTAAGGGTAAGCAAGCGGGCGTTGGGAAGATAGAATTTACCCCGACTTTGATTAGATACAGAAAGAGGATGAGCTTTGTCAAAATTAGAAAAACAAGTCGCAATTATCACCGGGTCGGGTAGCGGAATTGGACGAGCTACTGCCTTATTGTTTGCTAACGAGGGCGCGCAGGTGGTGGTGGCGGATTATAACCTGGAAGCTGCTCAAGAAACGGTTGAGCTTATTGATAAGCTGGAAGAAGCTAGTGGCCTTTGGCCTGCCGGTAAACGAGCGGCGGCTTTCAAGGTCAATGTGGCAAACGCTGGCGAGGCTGAGGCTATGGTCGCCTTCACAACCCATCTCTTTGGAAAACTTGACATTCTGGTAAACAATGCCGGGATAGGAGTGCCGGGAACAGTCCTGACTACCAGCGAAGAAGACTGGGATCGAATTTTCACGGTAAATGTGAAGGGTACTTTTCAGTGTTCCCGCTATGCTATCCCCAAAATGAAAGAGCAGGGTGGAGGGTGCATCGTGAATCTCTCAAGCATTGCCGCAATGGTGGCGGTAGTAGACCGGGCCGCTTACGGGGCTTCCAAAGGCGCAATATTATCGCTTACCAAAGCGATGGCGGCAGACCACGTCAAAGACAATATTCGAGTGAATTGTGTCTGCCCCGGCACGATAGATACGCCCTGGGTCGGGCGAATGGTGCAAAGCTATCCTGACCCGGAGGAAGCCCGCCGCAAAATGATCGCTCGCCAGCCAGTAGGTCGCATGGGAACGGCGGCGGAAATCGCCGAAGCTATTCTCTATCTGGCTTCCCCCCAGGCCAGCTTTGCTACCGGCTCGGCTCTGGTGATAGATGGCGGTTTTACTGCTTTCAAACTGCCCGGTTAGCCGAAATATTTCGGCTAACCCTCTTTTGGGTGTCCAAGACCTTACTATTTAGAAACTGTTTTAAAAGGGTAAACGTATATAAGGAATGACTATACGAATATACCCAACGGATTTAACCGAACAAGAATGAGTTTCGTTTAACAAATGATCATCGTAAGTGATAGTAGCAGTCTGAGTAACATAGCTTGCCTCTATCTTTGAAATAGAAGGAAAGTGTTTCAAGTGTTTTCTATTTCAGGCGCACAACCGGCGAAATTCAAGCCTTTTACCGGCAAAGTTACGGTTTTCAGCTTTTGATTCTCCTTATTTCATTTCAATGCCTACCAACCCTCTAACGTACCTGATTGGTACAAGGTTTGGTTGGATGTTGAGAAACAATGCTTATTACCCATTTAGACCTGGCTCCAGACCCAATCCCGCACCTGGGGCATGTCCTCGAAATGCTCCCGCACATAGGCCGCGTGCTGGACTAACATATCTTCACATTCGGCTATTAAAGCCCCAGCCCGATCTTGCAAACGCGGTACCCGTCGTATCGCCTGGATGCACAGGTGATACCGGCTCATAGCATTACGGACTACCATATCAAACGGCGTGGTCGTCGTACCTTCCTCAATGAAGCCTCGCACGTGGAACCGCTCCACTTTAGTCCGACCATGAATAATTTCATGAATGGCACGTGGCGAGCCATGAAAAGCAAAGATAACCGGCTTGTCGGCGGTAAAGAGGCCAATAAAGCTACTTTCGTCCATGCCGTGAGGGTGAAGTTGGGCCGGGAAAAGCGTCATTAAATCCACCACGTTTACTACCCGCACTTTCAAATCCGGGACGTGCTGTTGCAACCACCAGGCCGCCGCCACAATCTCTAAAGTAGGGGTGTCGCCTGCCGCCCCAAGCACCACCTCCGGCTCACTGCCATCGTTATCATTGGAGGCCCATTGCCAGATTCCCGCTCCTTTGGCACAGTGTTCCCGCGCTGCTTCCAGATTCAGCCATTGGAGTTGGGGCTGCTTGTCAATTACAATCAAATTCACATAATTTCGGCTGCGGAAGCAGTGGTCGGCTACCGATAGGAGGCAGTTAGCATCCGGTGGCAGGTAAATTCGAGCTACACTGCCTTTTTTGGACAGCACGGTATCAACCAGCCCCGGCCCCTGGTGGCTAAAGCCGTTATGGTCGTTGCGCCAACAGGTTGAGGTCAACAGGATATTCAAAGAGGCGACTGAACCCCGCCACGCCAACTTATTACCTTCTTCCAGCCATTTGATGTGTTGAACCGTCATGGAAGCCGATACCATTGCGAATGCTTCATAAGTGGCGAACAAACCGTGTCGTCCGGTTAAAAGGTAGCCTTCCAACCAACCCTGGCAATTGTGTTCAGAAAGTACTTCCATCACCCGGCCATCGGGGGCAAGATGATCATCAGTAGCAATGATTGGCTCTATCCAGCAACGGTTCTCCACCTCAAAGACATTGCCCAACCGGTTCGAGTTGGTTTCATCCGGGCAGAACAACCGAAAGTTAGCCTCTTGAGCATTTTCCTTGAAGATATCCCGCATAAGTTTGCCTAGCTGCCGAGTGGACTCGACCAACTCAGTTGCTGGTTGTACCACTTTCACGGCATAGTCGGCGTAGTTCGGCAAGTTCAGTTCAACCAGCAGTTTACCACCGTTAGCATGCGGATTAGCTCCCATGCGTAGCTCACCTTTAGGGGCGAGTTCGCGTAGATTTGGCACGAGCCGACCTTCGGAGTCAAACAGTTCCTGGGGTCGGTAGCTACGCAGCCATTCTTCCAGGATTTTCAGGTGTTCAGGGTCTTGTTTTACCGTTGCCAGCGGCACTTGATGGGAGCGAGAGGTGCCTTCCACCGCTAGGCCATCCACCACTTTTGGGCCAGTCCAGCCCTTGGGAGTGCGTAGTACTATCACCGGCCAACGTGGTCGCTTTGAAAACCCGTTGGCACGAGCATCCTCTTGAAAAGCACGTATTTTGGTATAACACTCGTCCAGGGTCGCCGCAAGAAGGGGGTGAACCTGGGTAGGGTCGTCGCCTTCTACAAAAAATACCTCGTAGCCCTGCCCGGTGAGCAGTTCGCGGACTTCCTCATCACTACTGCGGCCCAGCACGGTCGGCCCGGATATTTTGTAACCGTTGAGGTGCAGAATCGGCAGCACGGCCCCGTCCCGAACCGGATTAAGAAACTTGATGCCTTTCCACGAGCCTTCCAGCGGCCCGGTTTCAGCTTCACCGTCCCCCACTACCGCTACCACCAGTAAATCGGGATTGTCGAAAGCCGCCCCGAAAGCGTGACTCAGCACATAGCCCAATTCGCCCCCCTCGTGAATTGAGCCAGGTGTCGGTACGCTTACGTGGCTAGGAACCCCGCCGGGGGTCGAAAACTGACGAAAAAGACGGCGCATTCCGGTGGTGTCAGAAGAAATTTGAGGATAAACTTCCGAGTAAGTCCCTTCAAGATAGACATTCGCCAATATCGCCGGCCCGCCGTGACCTGGCCCGGCCAGATAAATTACGTTTGCTCCAGTGTCTTGGATCAGTCGGTTCAGGTGGACATAGATCAAATTGAGGCCGGGAGAAGTCCCCCAATGTCCCAAGAGCCGCGGCTTGATGTGTTCGGGGCGAAGTGGCTCGCGCAGAAGCGGATTTTCCTGCAAATAGATTTGTCCGATGGTCAGATAGTTGGCGGCTCGCCAGTAAGCATCTATCAAATTCAGGCGATTCTGGTCAAGATTTGTCACAAAAACTCCTTTTTCTCTTCGCTTCTTCAAGATTAGTTCTTCTCCTAAAAAGCAGTTTATCAGGCCAGCAGTACACGGGTATGACGGGCAATCATTAAATCTTCATCGGTTGGGATTACTCGCACTACTACCCGACTATTTTCGCGGCTGGAAATAATTGGGGCATGGGCTTCATTAGGCTCTGTTGCTAACTCGATACCCAGAAATTCTAATCCCGCACAAATCCTTTGCCGGATCGGGGCGGCATGTTCGCCAATTCCGCCGGTAAAAACTAAAGTATCTAACCCACCCAAAACCGTCGCTAAGGCCCCGATAAATTTGCGGGCCTGGTAGCAAAAAAGGGCTACTGCTTCGGCGGCGGGCGGGTCTTCGGCCTCCTTTTGGAGGAGGTCTTGCATATTACCACTAAGGCCGGAAACGCCCAGCATGCCCGATTTCTGGTTGAGTAACTCGTTCAACTCGTCACTCGTCAGGTGCTTCTCTTGTAAGAGATAAAGCAACACCCCAGGGTCAAGGTCGCCACTGCGGGTACTCATCACCAGCCCGCCAGTAGGAGTAAAACCCATAGTGGTATCCTGGCTGAGGCCGTCCTTGACGGCCACCATACTGGCCCCGTTTCCCAAATGAGCGATAATCAGTCGGCCCAGGGCGGCTTTGGGGTCTAAGCGGCCTAATTCAGTCAAAATATATTCGTAGGATAAACCGTGAAAACCATACCGCATTACATCGGCTTCTATTAGCTCTCGCGGCAAGGCGTAAAGCTGGGCTACTCTGGGCATATGGCGATGAAAGGCGGTATCGAAACAGGCTATTTGGGGCAGTTGGGGATAGAGTTGGCTCACAAGCTGGATTGCAGCAATGGCCTGGGGTAGGTGGTCGGGGGCCAGCGGTACTAAATCTTCGAGGTCGGAGAGCAGTTGGGAGGTAATAACTTGCGGTTCAGGGTAGTGCCTGCCCCCGTGGACTACCCGATGCCCGACGGCAGCCAGGGTCATCAAGTCAGGATTATTGTTTTGTAACCAATTCAGCCAGACCTTTAGTGCGGTATTATGGTCAGGTAACCCTACATCCTGTTCAAAAACAGGCACTCCCTGTGCGTCCTTGACCTGCATCCGGCTATCGGGACGGCCAATTCGTTGCAAATTGGCCGAAAAAACTGGGCGCTCAATTTGACCGAGCGTATAAAGCCCTACTTTGAGGCTGGATGAACCACTGTTAATTGTTAATATACGAAGAAGTGCTTTTTCTTGATTTGTCATGAAACCTCTTTTTAGATTAGAAATGCGCTCGCTGGTAGAAAAAGTGCTTGGCAACCTCGGCCGTAACCATTTAAAGAGCTAACCAACTTTCTTCGTGAGATTGTGACGGATTTCCCTCACAATCTACCCTATTTTACTACGAACCTAGTAGACGTAAAAGCATCAATTTCTAATTCGTTATGCAACAACTCAATTACCTGGTCTAAATTAAAGGTTTCCAGAACTCCTTGTAAAAGGCGGCCGGTGCGGTCGGGTCTATTTTCGGTGGTTTCCCTATTAAGATTCTCCTTCTATTACAATCTCCTTAACTTAAACAAAGCTGACAATTACTACCTTGCCTTTCCTCTCTGCTACCTATACTTGCTCTTAGCATATAGTAGCTAAATAGAATGGTCGGTTCGCTACCACACATAGAATAAAAACCAGCAAGCCTCTGGTTGCTACAACCAGGCTAATCCCAAGAAAACAAACCCACCCCCAAATGTAATGTGCTTTACCACACAGACAATTGTTCTTTTAGCCAGTAGGCTTTAGCTCTGAAGAGAAAAATATTAAAGCGCAATAACGCGCATGATCAAGTTTGAAGGGGAAGGGCTGTGACTACAAACAAAGAAGTTAATTGGTTAATTCTGGTAGTAGAGGATGTCGAGGAAACCCGCGATGGCATAGAAAAATTACTACTAGCGGACGGCTACCGGGTCGAACCGGCCCGAACGGTGGGGGAGGCCATTGTAAAAGCTAAACGTGCGCTACCCGACCTGCTGCTGGTAAGTCTGGCAGGTTCTACCAACGAAATTATCCAATCTGCCCACCAGATCCGGCAGAGGGCTGGCCTGTTAGAAGAGCAAGTGCCAATTGTAATCTTTTGCATCAAAGAAGTGGCGGAAGGTGAGGAAGTCGCCATTAAGGGTAATGTCTATCTTACCCGCCCAGATAATTTCAACCAGTTAAGAGCTTTGTTACGACAGCTTTTAAATAAGCAAGCGGCCTAACCAGAGTTAAAGCGGCTGTTCTAGCCCTATTTAGCTAAAATCAAGTAAACGCGCATACTCGGTCTTGACCACCTCGTAGCATTCACACACCTCCGCCTCAAGACCTTCGCGGTCAAGAATGGTAATATGACCACGTGCATAATGAATCAGACCTTTGTCTTGTAGCCGTCCAGCCGCAACGGTCACACTTTCGCGCCTTCCTCCTAACATTGTAGCGATTAGTTCCTGGGTCATTTCTAACTTATCGGTCTTGACCCGGTCGTGGCTCAAGAGCAACCAGCGGCAGAAGCGCTGCTCAACCGAATGCAGCCGGTTACAAATGGCGGTCTGGGAAATCTGGGTAATAAGTGCCTGAGTATAAAGTAAAAGTACTTGTTGGAAAGGGCCACCTAGCCTGAATTCCTCCTGGACTATCTTGGCTCGCAACCGGATAGCTTCACCAGCAATTTGAACAATCGCCTGGTTAGGGGTGGCGCTACCACCCAAAAACAAAGCAATACCTACTACGCCATCGTTGCCAGTCAAGCCTACCTCAGCCGTCATGCCATCTTCCATGGTATTAAGTAAAGAAACCATCGAGGTAGTAGGAAAGTAAAGATATTCCAGGTGTTGAGCGGCGAGATAGATCACTTGACCAAGTGCTAAGGCTACCAGTTCGAAGTGGGGCAGCAGCCGTTGATATTCCTCCGGGGGAAGCACTGCAAGCAAGTGGTTTCCAACCAACTCCTGAGATTTTAGACTTTTAGCCATAAAACACTTCCTTTCCTTTCCCATCCACTTCCGGGTTATGGAGTAGAAAGTAAAGGATATACGAAAGTATATAGAGCAATATCAGTGCCAGATTTCACTGTAAGCGCGGTAACAAACAGACGGCTTTCTTTATTCATTCTAACATACTTGGGTAAGCTGTACAGTGGCATCCCCTTTCCCTCAATCAGCCGCTCGGCTCGCTCAACCTCATTGGCAGCCGCCGTATGCTGAAAAGCTTCAAGCTCCAGACCATTGTCCTCATACCATTGGCTGGCCC